>JBDHZN010000045.1:0-18598 GCA_039811845.1 Micropruina sp.
GCCCGCCGGGCGGGCATGCTGGCCGGGTGAACAACCCGGCCCTCTCGCAAGCCGCGCGCCGATGGTGAACCAGGAGCGGGCCGATCTGCTGCTGGTCGGCCTGACCGGCGGGATCGCGTCCGGGAAGTCGGCGGTGGCCGACCGGCTGGCCGAACTGGGTGCCGTGCTGATCGACGCCGACGTGATGGCCCGCGAGGTGGTCGAGCCCGGCACGCCCGGCCTGGACGCGATCGTCGCGCGTTTCGGTGCCGGCGTCCTGCACCCCGCTGCCGACGGCGGGCCGCCCCAGTTGGACCGGCCGGCGCTGGGTGCGATCGTCTTCGCCGACCCGGACGCCCGGCGCGATCTGGAAGCGATCGTGCACCCCGCCGTCCGGGCTCGTGCCGTCGAACTCAGCCGGGCCGCGCTGCCGGGTTCGGTCGTGGTGCAGGTCATCCCGCTGCTGGTGGAGACCGGGCAGGCAGACGCTTTCGACGTGGTGGTCGTGGTCGACCTGGACCCGGTGACGCAACTGGACCGGCTGATGGCCCGCAACGGCCTGACCCGGGAGCAGGCGCTGGCCAGGATCAACGCCCAGGCCGGACGTGCGCAGCGGCTGGCCGCCGCCGACGAGGTGATCGACAACAACGGCACGCCCGCCGAGCTGCGGAGTGCGACGGACGCGTTGTGGCGCCGGTTGCGCACCTACCAGCCCGAAAGCCCCTCGCATGGCACCCTGAGCCCGTGAGCACGCCGCCGCCGACCTACGAGAACTACCCGCCGTCCGGCCAGGACCGGGTTCGTTCCGTCGATGACACGGCGTCGAGCCAGTGGAGCGCACCCACGGTGGCACCGCTCGGCCCGCCGCCACCGCCACCCGGGCCCGACCGGCGGGGACTGTTGTATCTGGTCGGCGGTGGCCTCGCGGGTATCGGTGTGCTGGCCTTCGCGGCGAGCAATCGGAACGGCGGCATCACCGGCGCGCCGTCCGACTGGTCGTCGTCGGGGCCCGGACCCGATGACGACGACGATTCCGGAGACGGCGCCGGCAATGAAACCGACGTGGGCGGCTACACCGTGTCGTGGCCGGACGGCTGGGAGGTCGACACCCGCAGTGACACCCAGCTGGTGCTGACCGGCGGCCAGGCCACGGTCATCTTCCGGACCTACACCGCCGGCGACGACGCGACCGCCGCCGAAGAAGCCGGACGGCTGCTCAACCGGCATTCGGCGGGCCTCGGCAAGCGCCGCATCGGGAACACCACGAGCAGTTCCGGATCGGTCGAGAAAGCTTCCGCCGAGGCGTCCGGGGTGCTCGGCGACGGCGTCCGGGTCACCGTCAGCGCGCAGGTGGCGATCGACGCCGAGAACGACGGTGATGCGCTGGCGGTGATCGCGCTGCTGCCGTCCGGCATCTCGGCGAGCCGCCGCAAGCAGGTCACCCGGATGCGCCGGGATTTCCTGGACCAACTGGGCTGACCAGGGAATTCGCGGGCCGGGTGGTCCCTGGCCCGGATCGGGCCGAACTCCTGAATTGTCGCGTGAAATCTTGCCAAGAACGTGTATCGCCGGGCGTTTTCCCGGCCCTATGTGTTGAGAGACTGACCCGACGCGGCCCCGGGATCGGGCCGCCCAACCGACCGGAAGGAATTCAGTCGTGCAGTGCACTCGTTGCCACACGGACGTACCTGAGGCGGCGCATTACTGTCAGGTGTGCGGGCTGGACGCCCATGCCGACGACGGCGCGCGCAAGGCGTCGTTCGCTGCGAAGCCGAACGAATCCGTAGTGTCCCTCAAACTCGTCTCCACCATCATGCCGCGCGGTGCCGCCGTCCGGCCGATGACCTATCAGTTCGCACTCGGCCTGGCCTTGCTGGTCACGGTGATCGTCGCGGCGACCGGGGCGCTCCCGATCGCGGTGCTGATCGCAGCCTTTGCGATGCCGCTGGTCTACATCGTCTACCTCTACGACGTGAACATGTGGGAGGACGAACCGGTCCTGGTGACCGGCCTCGCCTTCCTGCTCACCGCCGTCCTCGGCGGAGCCTGGACGTGGCTGTGGCTCACCCTGCGGGGTCCGCTCAGCCCGGCGGCGTCCTGGGGAGACACCGAGACACTCGCCCCGACCTTCGGTGGCTTCCTGATCGCCGCCCTGCTGGTGCCCGTGGTGGGTGAGGCGATCCGGCAGATCGGCCCGGTCGTGCTCGCCGCCCGGCCCGAGTTCGACGACCTGATGGATGGCCTCACCTTCGGCGTCATCTCCGGCGTCGCGTTCGCCACCGCCGACACCCTGGTCAAGCACTGGCCGTTGATCACCGGCGGCTACGCGGGGGTCTCGGACGCCCCGACCTGGATCTCGCTGCTGGTGCTGGAGGGCTTCGTGAAGCCGCTGCTGATGGGCACCGCCACTGGCATCGCCTGCGCCGAGTTCTCCGGTCTGGGTGAGGGTTACGACGGCTTCAGCCCGCGCTACTTCCGCGGGCTCGCCGAGGCCGTCGGCGCCAACGTGCTGTTCGCCGGCGGGCTCTACCTGCTCGGTTTCCTGGGCAACCCGGTGCTGGCGCTGGTGCTGTCCATCCTGTGGGGGCTGGCGATCCTGGCCGTGCTGATCCTGCGGATCCGGACGGCGTTGCACCGCGGCCTGATGGAGGCCGCGCTGGAATCCACCGCACGGGCCCGCTCGACCGGACCGAACCTCGAGTTCTGCCCGTCGTGCGAGATGCCGCTGCTGCCGTCCGCGCTGTTCTGCTCCAACTGCGGAGTCAGTGTGCGCGCCGCAGGCAAGGCGCCCCACGCCCACGTCGAGAGCACGGAGGCCCAGGCATGAGCGACAACCAGTACCCCGGACAGGGCGGACCGCAGTACCCCCAGCAGGGCGGCGGTCAGCAGTTCCCGCAGGGTGGTCAGCCCTACCCGCAACAGGGCCAGCCGTACCCAGCGCAGGGCCAGCCCCCGCAGCCGCAATATCCGGCGCAGGGACAGCCGCAGCAGGGCGTGCCGCAGCAGGCGCAGCCCGGGCCGGCAGGCGGACCGTTCCCACCGGGTGGCCAGCCCTATCCGGCGGGCGGTCAGCCCTATCCGGCGGGCGGTCAGCCCTCGCAGCCGGGCGGCTACCCGCAACAGGGCTATGGGCCGGCCGGCCAGCAGTATCCGCCGGCCGGGGGGTCCGGATCGTTCGGTGGGCCTGGCTATTCGGGAGGCGGCTTCCAGCCGCAGCCGCCGAAGCCGAAGGGCAACGGCATGATCATCGGCATCGTGGTGGCCGGCCTTGCCGTGGTGGCCCTGGCCGGCTGGCTGCTGATGACGCTGTTCGGCCCGAGCGGCGGCGATCCGACACCGAGCGTCTCGCCGACGGTGTCCACCCAGCAGTCGACCCCGCCGTCCCCACAGCCCAGCCCCGACCCGTCGACCTCCACCGACCCGTCGCCGGATCCCAGCCCGTCAACCTCGACGAACACCCCGTCGGGTGACGGGATCGAGGTGGGTCTGGGGGTGTCGGTGACGCCGGCGAACGGCTGGCAGCAGACCAGCCGTGAAGAGATGAAGAACTTCACCCAGCTGAGCAACGGCAAGGCCCTGCTGGCCACCCAGGCGTTCCGGGTGGAGGGTCAGGTCTCGGGCACCGACGTGGTCGCCTCGTACATGAAGCAGATCACCGCGAACATGACCGGGGTGAGCAGCAAGACGCCGTCGGTGATGGACGTGAAGAACAGCCGGTTGTCGGTCGGCATCGGCAGTTGGAGCGGCACGCGGGCCACCTCGCAGGGTTCGGTGAAGCTCTCCTACGTGACGATCATGTCGGTGCGGGACGACGGGCTGACCGTGATGTCGACCCTGATCGTGCCGTCCGGAACAACGGTGGCGTCCGTCCAGGACGACTACCTGGAGATGACCAACTCACTGTTGAACAGCCAGTTGAAGGCGTGATCGGCCGGCGTGCGGCGAGTTCCTCGGGAACTCGCCGCACGCCGTTGTGTTGCCTGCCTCTGCTTGCCGCTGCCACCTCGAGCCTCTCTGGTGCCACGATGTCGAGATCGCTCGCCGATGGTGGGAAAGCTCGCGGGTTTCGGGTCGTAACGCGAAATCGGCAAGGTAATCGACCATCGGACGGCGATGTCGAGATCGCCGATGCCGGTGGGGTCTCGTCAGCCCCGCTGGAGAGCCGCACGGTCGTGCTCCGAAAGTGTCAGAGCGGACGCCTACGCTGAGGTCATGCGTCCGACAACCGATCTGCAGCGCCGGGTGGCCCCGTTCAAGGTCCAGGCCGACTTCGTCCCCGCCGGTGACCAGCCGGCTGCGATTGACGAGCTGGAGCACCGGATCACCGCGGGCGAAAGCGACGTGGTGGTGCTGGGTGCCACCGGTACCGGCAAGACGGCCACGGTGGCCTGGCTGGCCGAGCGGTTGCAGCGTCCGATGCTGGTGATGCAGCCCAACAAGACCCTCGCCGCCCAGTTCGCCAACGAGTTGCGCACCTTCTTCCCCGACAACGCGGTCGAGTACTTCGTCTCGTACTACGACTACTACCAACCCGAGGCGTACGTTCCGCAGACCGACACCTACATCGAGAAGGACTCCTCACTCAACGAGGAGGTCGAGCGGCTGCGGCACTCGGCGACCAGTTCGCTGCTCACCCGGCGCGACGTCATCGTGGTGGCGACCGTGTCAGCGATCTACGGCCTGGGCACCCCGCAGGAATATGTCGATCGGATGGTCCGGCTGCGGGTCGGCGACGTCCGTGACCGTGACGAACTGCTCCGGGCACTGGTCGACATCCAGTACGCCCGCAACGACCTGGCCGGCACCCGGGGCACCTTCCGGGTCCGGGGCGACACCGTCGAGATCTTCCCGATGTATGAAGAGAACGCCGTCCGGGTGGAGTTCTTCGGTGACGAGATCGAAGCCCTCTCGACGCTGCACCCGCTGACCGGCACGGTGATTTCGGTCGATACCGAGGTGGCGGTGTTCCCGGCGTCCCACTACGTCGCCGGCCCCGAGCGCATGGAGCGGGCCATCGGCGGCATCGAATCCGAACTCGAGGTGCGGCTGGCCGAGCTCGAGGGCGAGCACAAGCTGCTCGAGGCGCAGCGGCTGCGGATGCGCACCGGTTACGACATCGAGATGATGCGCCAGATCGGCACCTGCTCGGGCATCGAGAACTACTCCCGCCACATCGACGGCCGTACCCAGGGCAGCGCGCCGAACTGTCTGATCGACTACTTCCCGGCCGACTTCGTGCTGGTCATCGACGAGTCGCATGTCAGCGTGCCGCAGATCGGCGGCATGTACGAGGGCGACGCGTCCCGCAAACGGACTCTGGTCGAGCACGGCTTCCGGCTGCCCAGCGCCCTGGACAACCGGCCGCTCACCTTCGAGGAGTTCAGCGACCGGATCGGCCAGACGGTCTATCTGTCGGCGACCCCCGGTCCGTACGAGATGGCCCGCTCCGGGCCGCCGGTCGAACTGCTGATCCGGCCCACCGGTTTGGTCGATCCCGAGGTGATCCTGAAGCCGACCAAGGGCCAGATCGACGACCTGATCGGCGAGATCCGGTTGCGCGCCGAGCGGAACGAACGGGTGCTGGTCACCACTTTGACCAAGAAGATGTCCGAAGACCTCACCGACTACCTGATGGAGAACGGCATCCGCACCCGGTACCTGCACTCCGAGGTCGACACCCTGAAACGGATCGAGCTGCTGCGCGAGTTGCGGCTCGGCGAATACGACGTGCTGGTCGGCATCAACCTGCTGCGCGAGGGCCTCGACCTGCCCGAGGTCAGCCTGGTCGCCATCCTGGACGCCGACAAGGAAGGCTTCCTGCGCTCCGAACGGTCGCTGATCCAGACCATCGGCCGCGCCGCTCGTAACGTGAACGGTCAGGTGCACATGTATGCCGACTCGATCACGGCGTCCATGGCGGCGGCCATCGACGAGACCAACCGCCGCCGCGCCAAGCAGGTCGCCTACAACCTCGAACACGGCATCGATCCGCAACCGTTGCGCAAGAAGATCGCCGACATCACCGACATGCTCGCCCGTGAAGATGCCGACACCGCCGGCCTGATGACCAGAACCGGCGGACGCCGTTCGGTGTCGCCGGTGCCGATCGGCTCGCACGAGCATCGCAACACCGACGGCATGCCGGCCAGCGAACTGGCCAGCCTTGTCCAGGAGCTCACCGAGCAGATGCACAGTGCTGCCGGCGAACTCCAGTTCGAGTTGGCGGCCCGGCTGCGCGACGAGATCGCCGACTTGAAGAAGATGATCCGCCAGACTTTGGCTGCGACGAAGTAGGGAGCGCCGCCGATCGAGTTCGCCGAACCGTCGCTGCCCCCAGGTGAGCGAACACCATCGCGTCAGTTGTGTCGTCGCGGCGGATTGGCACGGCCTGCGGTCCGGTGGGAGAATCGACGCCGGAGGGGAGTACTCCTTAGCGAGGTGGTCGTCATCACGGTCGGCGGTCCGGCCCGGCGCCTCGGCTGGCAACAGTGGCGGAGACCTCCGAGGCTCAAGCCTGAGGAGGCGCTCCCTTGCACGTCACCCCTACCGCCTGGCTGATCACTCTCGCGGTGACGGTCGCGATCCTGGCGTTCGATCTGTTCATCATCGGACGCCGCCCGCATGAACCATCGATGCGGGAGTGCGGCATCGCCATCGGCATCTATGTCGCGCTAGCGATCGCATTCGGGTTCGGCGTCTGGGCAGTGTCGGGACCGCGTTACGCCGGCGAGTTCTTCGCCGGATGGCTGACCGAGTACAGCCTGAGCATCGACAACCTGTTCATCTTCGTGATCATCATGAGCAACCTGCGGGTGCCGCGGAAATATCAGCAGTACGCGCTGATGTTCGGCATCGTGCTTGCGCTGATCTTCCGGGCGATCTTCATCGCGCTCGGTGCGGCCGCCATCGAGCGGTTCTCCTGGGTGTTCTTTCTGTTCGGCGCCTTCCTGATCTGGACGGCGTGGAAGCTCTTCATGGACTACCTGCATCCCGAGGACGACGACGAGAAGACCGAGAACTTCGCGATGCGCTGGGTGAAGCGCACCTTCCCGTCCACCGACGACTACCACGGCACCCGGCTCACCGTGGTCGAGCAGGGCAAGCGGCTGATCACCCCGATGTTCTTCGTGATCGTGGCACTGGGCAGCACCGACCTGCTGTTCGCGCTCGACTCGATTCCGGCCATCTACGGCCTTACCCAGGAGCCGTTCCTGGTTTTCACCGCCAACGTGTTCGCCCTGATGGGCCTGCGTCAGCTGTACTTCCTGATCGGTGGACTGCTGCAGCGGCTGGTCTACCTGTCGGTCGGTCTGTCGTTCATCCTGGCGTTCATCGGCGTGAAGCTGGTGCTGCACGCCCTGCACGAGTATCACCTCGACCAGGGCTGGGGCTTCAGCGTCGACATCCCGATCTGGCTCTCGTTGCTGGTGATCATCGGCACCCTGGCCATCACCACCGTCGCCAGCCTGATCAAGTCCCGGCACGACCTCCGCAAGGAAGCTGAGTACCACCAGCCCCCGCAATGATCTGGTACGAGGGGACGGTTCTTTTCGTTCCACCATCGCCAGATCCGTGGAACGAAAAGAACCGTCCCTCCGTACCAACGCAGGGTCTACCAGCGGCGGGCGCGCCACTCCGCCAGGTGCGGACGTTCGGTGCCCAGCGTGGTGTCGGAACCGTGCCCGGGGTGGACGACGGTGTCGTCGGCGAACCGGTCGAAAAGCTTGGCGGTGACGTCGCCGAGCAGGCTGTCGAAGTCGGCACCGCTACCGGTTTTTCCCACACCACCGGGGAACAGAGCATCTCCGGTGAACAGCCGATCGGGCGCGTCGGACGGCGTGTGTGCCAGCGTGATCGAACCGGGGGTATGGCCGACCAGGCCGATCACCGTCAGCTCAACGTCACCCACGGTGAGGACATCGCCGTCCCAGACCTCGCGGCAGGCCACACCGGTGGCCCGTTCGATCGCGCCGGCGTCCGGTGTGCCGGCGTAGGCGGGCGCTCCGGTGGCGGCCACCACCGCGGCGAGCGCCTGAATGTGGTCGGGATGGCGATGGGTGGTGACCACGCCGACCAGGTTCAGTCCGGCCACCAGCTCGAGCAGGACGCGGGCCTCGTTGGCGGCGTCGATCAGCAGCGCGTCCGTACCGTGGGTGAGCAGGTAGGCGTTGTTGTCCATCGGCCCCACCGGCCGCTTGGTCAGCCGCAGACCGGCTCCGACCGCGACGGTGGTCATGCGCGCAGGGCCGGGGTGAGATCGTCCGAACCCTCGATCCCGTCGGGACGGGTTCGGCCCATCAACCAACCCCACAGCGCGGCATCGCTTCCGCTCACCGTGCGGCGCTCGCCCGCGGCGCCGAGTTCGGCGGTCAGGCCCGAGGTGCTCTCCAGCCGGACAGCGGGCAGTTCGGCGTCGTCGGCGTAGCGGAGCTCCGCCCATTGCAGCAGCCAGCGCGCCGAGGAGGAGTCGAGCCGTCCGGTGTCGAAGCCACAGTCGAGGTCGAGGTGATGGACGACGACCTCCGACAGCCGCGCCATCGGCACCTGGGCCAGCGTCAGCCGGCGGCCGAAGAGCGCCACCGGGGCAGACCAGTCGGTCACCGCGTCCATCGCTCGTTCGAGTCGTCCCGCTGAGGTGTCGAGGCAGATCTGCAACTCCAGGCCGGTCATGCACGAGCCGCGCTCAATGCCTTCGGTCCGCAGTTCCTCGTCGGCGTACAACGCGACCGATCGTCCCTGAACCGCCTCGTCGATCAGCTCGGCGAGTGCGTCCGCATTGGCCGAGAGGTGTGCGGCCACATTCGCCCGTGACCAGCCCGGCAACAGGCTGGCCCGGTTCCAGTCGCCGTCGGAGATCCCGATGGTGTCGCCCAGCAGGCGCTGGGTGGCCTCTTGGACGCGCTTGCGCAACGTCTCGAGCGGCGCCGTGAACGTCTGCTCGGTCATGCCTGCCACCCTACGGGGTGGGACCGGGACGGTGTGGACAGACCGGCTGCAGGAACTGTCGGAGGGGGCGTCTAGCATGATCGCCGTGAATGAACGGCTGATCGTCAGAGGCGCGCGCGAGCACAACCTACGCAATGTGAATCTCGACCTGCCGCGCGACGCGATGATCGTCTTCACCGGGCTCTCAGGCTCGGGCAAGTCGTCGCTGGCGTTCGACACCATCTTCGCCGAGGGGCAGCGGCGCTACGTCGAATCGCTGTCCGCCTACGCCCGGCAGTTCCTGGGCCAGATGGACAAGCCCGACGTCGACTTCATCGAGGGCCTCTCGCCGGCGGTGTCGATCGACCAGAAGTCGACCAGCCGCAACCCGCGCTCCACGGTGGGCACCATCACCGAGATCTACGACTACCTGCGGCTGTTGTTCGCCCGCGCCGGACGGCCGCACTGCCCGGTCTGCGGCGAGCCAATCGCCCGGCAGAGCCCGCAGCAGATCGTGGACCGGTTGCTCGGGCTGCCCGAGGGCACCCGGTTCCAGGTGTTGGCGCCGGTGGTGCGTGGCCGCAAGGGTGAATACCACGACCTGTTCCGCCAGCTGGCCACCCAGGGCCTGAGCCGCGTCCGGATCGACGGTGAGACCCATCAGCTGACCGATCCGCCGACGCTCGACAAGCAGAAGAAGCACAACATCGACGTGGTCGTCGACCGGTTGGCCGTCAAGCCGTCCGCCAAGCAACGGTTGACCGACTCGGTCGAGACCGCGCTCGGGTTGGCCGCAGGAGTGATCGCGATCGACTTCGTCGACCGGCCTGCCGACTCGCCCGATCGTGAGCGGCGCTACTCCGAGAAGCTGGCTTGCCCCAACGAGCACGACATCGCGATCGAGGAGCTCGAGCCCCGGCAGTTCTCCTTCAACGGTCCCTGGGGCGCCTGCCCGGCCTGCTCCGGGCTGGGCACCACCAGCGAGGTGGACGTCGAGCTGATCGTCCCCGACACCGGTAAGAGCCTCGCCGAGGGAGCGGTGTCCTGCTGGACGTCGGTGTACGTCTCCGGCTATTTCCAGACCCTGTTCAAGGCGCTCGCCGAGACCCACAAGTTCTCTCTCGACACCCCGTGGAGCGCGCTGCCCGAACGGGTGCGCACCCTGATCCTGCACGGCGTGAAGGGCACTATCCAGGTGCACACCCGGTCGCGGCACGGCCGTGAGCATTCGTTCCGGGCCAAATTCGAGGGTGCCGTGCCGTACATCAAACGGCGCTACAACGAGGCCGAGTCCGAGAACTCCCGCGAGCGTTTCGCCGGCTACATGCGTGAGGTGCCCTGCCCGACCTGCAAGGGCGCGCGGCTCAAGCCGTCCTCGCTGGCGGTCACGGTCAGCGGGCGCAACATCGCCGAGGTGTCGGGCATGTCGATCGACGAGGTGTCCCGGTTCATGGGTTCGCTCGAGCTCACCGAACGTGAGGCCAAGATCGCCGAGCGGGTGGTCAAAGAGATCAACGAGCGGCTCCGGTTCCTGCTCGACGTCGGCCTCGACTACCTCACCCTGTCCCGGTCGGCGGGCTCGCTCTCCGGCGGCGAGGCACAGCGGATCCGGCTGGCCACCCAGATCGGCTCCGGTCTGGTCGGGGTGCTGTACGTGCTCGACGAGCCGTCCATCGGTCTGCATCAGCGAGACAACCGCCGGCTGATCGACACCCTGGTGCGGCTGCGCAACCTGGGCAACACGCTGATCGTGGTCGAGCACGACGAAGACACCATCCGCACCGCCGACTGGGCGGTCGACATCGGCCCGGGCGCGGGTGAGCACGGCGGCCACGTGGTGGTCTCGGGCCCGGTGAGCGAGCTGCTGTCCAGCCCCGATTCGCTGACCGGCGCGTATCTGTCGGGCCGGCGCAGCATCCCGATGCCGAACAGCCGGCGGCCACGGACGGGGCGGGCGATCACCGTCCAGGGGGCGCGTGAGAACAACCTGCGCGACGTCACCGTGTCGTTCCCGCTGGGGCAGTTCATCGCGGTCACCGGCGTGTCCGGTTCGGGCAAGTCCTCGCTGGTCAACGGCATTCTGTACCGGGCGTTGGCCAAGCAGTTGTACAGCGCCCGCACGGTGCCCGGGCGGCATCGGTCGATCGCCGGCATCGACAACATCGACAAGGCGATCCACGTCGACCAGTCGCCGATCGGCCGCACCCCGCGGTCCAACCCGGCCACCTACACGGGCGTTTTCGACAACATCCGCAAGCTGTTCGCCGAGACGCCCGAGGCGAAGGTGCGCGGCTATCAACCGGGCCGGTTCTCCTTCAACGTCAAGGGCGGACGCTGCGAGAACTGCTCCGGCGACGGCACCATCAAGATCGAGATGAACTTCCTGCCCGACGTCTACGTGCCCTGCGAGGTGTGCCACGGCGCCCGGTACAACCGGGAGACCCTCGAGGTGCACTACAAGGGCAAGACCATCGCCGAGGTGCTCGACATGCCGATCGAGGAGGCGGTGGAGTTCTTCGCGGCCATCCCGGCGATCGCCCGGCACCTGCGCACCCTGGTCGACGTCGGCCTCGGCTATGTCCGGCTCGGTCAGCCGGCCACCACGCTGTCCGGTGGCGAGGCGCAGCGGGTGAAGCTGGCCAGCGAACTGCAGAAGCGGTCGACCGGGCGGACGGTGTACGTGCTCGACGAGCCGACCACCGGCCTGCACTTCGAAGACATCCGCAAGCTGCTGGGGGTGTTGGGCCGGCTGGTCGATGCCGGCAACACGGTGGTGGTGATCGAGCACAACCTCGACGTGATCAAGACCGCCGACTGGGTGATCGACATGGGTCCCGAGGGTGGGTCACGCGGTGGCCTGGTGATCGCCGAGGGCACCCCCGAGCAGATCGCGGCCACGCCCGAATCGCACACCGGTGAGTTCCTCCGCGAAGTGCTGCGGGGACATGAGGTTCCGGTCGCGGAACCGCCCGAGCCGCTGGTGGAGGTGCCCGCCCCGACACCGGCCAGGCGGCGACGCAAGGCCAGCTGACGAGCCGCTGATCATCGTCGGTCGAGCTTGCCCCGATGGTGCTGTTGATCGTCGCTTCCCGATGACGCGGATCCATATCTGTAAGTATTGACTTATATAAGTCTTTACGAAAATATGGTGTCGTGCATGCGCTCGACATCCTGGGAGACCCGGTCCGCCGCCGGATCGTCGAGTTGCTCGCCCCGGGTGAGGCGTCCGCGGGTGAGGTCGGCGAGGTCATCCAGGCCGAGTTCGGCATCTCGCAGCCTGCCGTCTCGCAGCACCTGCGGGTGCTGCGCGAGGCCGGGTTCGCGCGCGTGCGCCCGCAGGGGACGCGCCGGCTCTACGCCCTCGATCCGGCCCCGTTCGCGGAGGCGGACGCCTGGCTGGCCGCCTTCCGCCGGTTCTGGGAGCCGCCGCTGGCTGCCCTCGGCACCGAGCTGGCCCGCGGACGGCGGGAACGCCGCCTGGCAGCCGAGCGGGAGACGGACGTGCCGTCGTCCGGGCCGGAGAGCCGCGACGACAACCACGGCACCACCACCGACAGCACCACAACCAAGGAGCATTGATGGACATCGAGAGCCAGATCGACGCGGTGAGCCGCGCGGTGAACGACGCCGAGCAGGACGGGGTCGAAGTCCGCGTGCAGACTCTTGCTCAGAGCTACCCGTCGCCGCTCGCCGACGTCTGGGACGCCGTCACCTCGGCCGACCGGATCGCTCGCTGGTTCCTGCCGGTCGAGGGCGACCTCGTCCTCGGTGGGCGCTACCAGTTGCAGGGCAATGCGGGTGGCGAGGTCTTGGAGTGCGAACCGCCGGACGCCGCTCGCGCTCGCTTCCGGGTCACCTGGGAGTTCGGCGGCGGGGTGACCTGGCTGACCGTCCGGCTGCAGGCGGTGGACACCGAGACGACCCGCCTCGAGCTCGAACACGTGGCGCCGGCGGATGCCGTGCCCGAGGAACTCTGGAACCGCTTCGGCCCTGGCGCGACCGGCCTCGGCTGGGACGGCGGGCTACTCGGCCTGAGCCTGCACCTGACCGCACCGGACCAGCGTCCAGAGGATCCGATGGCCTGGCAGCTGGGAGCCGAGGGCAAGCGGTTCAACCGGCTCGCCGCCGACCGCTGGGCGGATGCCCACGTCGCGTCAGGTGCCGACCCCGGCGTCGCCCGTGCGGCGGCGGACGCCGTCTACGCCGTCTATGTTGGCGAAGCCCCCATGTAACGCCGTGGTGGGCCCGGCCAGGTAGAGCCGTAGTGGTCCCGGCGATGTAGCCACCGTGGGGATCCCGGCGATCTCGACATAGCTCACCGATCATGGGAAACCTGCTCGATTTCGGGTCGCTACACGACATCGGCGAGGTTTCCCTCCATCGGACGGCGATGTCGAGATCGCCGAGCCCACCGCCGGAAGGCCGCCGAGCCACCTGGAAGGCCGCCGCAAGATCGCCGAGCCCACCGCCGGAAGACCGCCGAGCCCACCGCCGGAGGATCGCCAAATCGGTACCGGGAGATCGTGTCAGTGGCGCGACCTATGCTGGCCGCCATGGCTGATCCGGAGTCCTACCGCCCGGCGACCGGCACCATTCCGACCCAGCCGGGCGTCTACCGGTTCAGCGACGCCGCCGGCCGGGTGATCTACGTCGGCAAGGCGGTCAACCTGCGGCAGCGACTGACCTCCTACTTCGCCGATCCGGCGCTGTTGCATTTCCGTACCCGCACCATGGTGCGCACCGCGGCCAAGGTGGAGTGGACTGTGGTGCGCAACGAACTCGAGGCGTTGCAGCTGGAGTACACCTGGATCAAGCAGCACGACCCGCGGTTCAACGTGAAGTACCGCGACGACAAGTCCTATCCGTGGATGGCGGTGACCTGGTCGGAGGAGTTCCCGCGGGTCTTCGTCGGCCGCGGCAAGAAGCGCAAGGGCACCCGTTACTTCGGGCCTTACGCGCACGCCTGGGCGATCCGCGAGACGCTCGACCCGCTGTTGCGGGCGTTCCCGATGCGGTCCTGCACCAACGGTGTCTTCCGGTCGGCGGCGGCGTCCGGACGGCCCTGTCTGCTCGGCTACATCGGCAAATGCGCTGCGCCGTGCGTCGGTCGGATCGGCCCGGACGAGCACCGCGCGCTCGCCCAGGACGTCTGCGATTTCCTCGCCGGCCGCACCAATGCGTTGCTGAAGCGGCTGGAACGGCAGATGCAGGAGGCGTCCGACAACCTCGAGTTCGAGAAGGCGGCGGTGCTGCGCGACCAGCTGCATGCATTGCGCCAGGCCACCGACTCCAACGCGATCGTGCTCGGCGACGGCACCGACGCCGATGTGATCGCGCTCGCCGAGGACCCGCTCGAGGTCGCGGTGCAGATCTTCCACGTCCGCGACGGACGCGTTCGCGGCCAACGCGCCTGGGTGGCCGACCGCACCGACGACACCGAGACCCCTGGGTTGATCGAGACTTTCCTGCTGCAGCTGTACTCCGATGTCGACGGCACCGAGGTGCCGCCGGAGATCCTGGTCCCCGAGGTGCCGTCCACCGCGGGCCTGATCGCCGAGTTGCTGACCGAGTCGCGGGGTTCGCGGGTGGTCGTCCGCACCCCGCGGCGCGGCGACAAGAAGACCCTGATGGAGACGGTGGCCCGCAATGCGGCCGAGGCGTTGGCGCTGCACAAGACCCGGCGGGCCAGCGACCTGTCCACCCGTAATCAGGCCCTGGAAGAGATCCAGCAGGCGCTTGCCCTGCCCACCGTGCCGTTGCGGATCGAGTGCTATGACGTGTCGCACCTGCAGGGCACCGAGATCGTGGCGTCCATGGTGGTCTTCGAGGACGGCCTGGCCCGCAAGAGCGACTACCGACGGTTCGTGATCCGCGGCATCGACGGCTCCAACGATGTGGCGGCGATCCACGAGGTGATCACCCGGCGGTTCCGCCGCTACCTCGACGAGCAGACACCGCCGTCCGACGAGGGCCCGCTGTTGGTCGATCCGACCACGGGGGCGGCCCGTAAATTCGCCTACGCGCCGGGCTTGGTGGTGGTCGACGGCGGCGCCCCGCAGGTCGCGGCCGCCGTCCGGGCGCTGAACGAACTCGGCATCGACGACGTGGCGGTGATCGGGCTGGCGAAGCGGCTCGAAGAGGTCTGGGTGCCCGACGACGAGTTCCCGCTCATCCTGCCGCGGACCAGCGAGGGCCTCTACCTGCTGCAGCGGGTTCGTGACGAGGCGCACCGGTTCGCCATCACCCACCATCGCGGACGCCGCAGCGCCTCGATGGTCGAGTCGGTGCTGGACGCCGTCCCCGGCCTGGGGGAGGTGCGGCGCAAGACGTTGCTGAAGCACTTCGGTTCGCTGCGGAAGCTGCGCGCGGCGACACCTGAGGAACTGGCGGTGGTTCCGGGCATCGGCCCTCGCCTCGCCGCCGCGATCGTCGAGGCGCTCGCCGGCCCGGTTCCCGAGGCGGTGAACCTCACCACGGGCGAGGTGCTGGACTCAGAGCCCGCTGCGGCGCCGTCCGCGGATCGGGGATAATCTCCCACCATGAGCACACCCGCCTCCGCGCTCCGCTTCGTGATCGTCACCGGCATGTCCGGCGCCGGTCGCCGCACGGCGTGCCACACCCTGGAGGATCTGGGCTGGTACGTGGTCGACAACCTGCCGCCCCAACTGCTGCCCGGCATGGTGCAGATCGCCAAGGAACGTGACTTCACCAAGGTGGCGGTCGGCCTCGACGTGCGCACCCGGTCAGCCTTCCAGCAGATCCCGTCCGTCTTCGACGCCCTGGGCCAGGCGGGTGTGGTGCCTCAGATCCTGTTCCTGGACGCCGACGACGCGGCCATTGTCCGACGCCAGGAATCGGTGCGCCGGCCGTTGCCGCTGCAGGGCGAGGGCGGGCTGCTCGACGGTGCCCACAAGGAGCGGCAGCTGCTGGCCAGCCTGCGGGCCTCGGCCGACATGGTGATCGACACCTCGAACCTGAACGTGCACCAGCTGTCCGACCGGGTGGCGCACGCGTTCGGTTCCGACGAGAACGCCGACTTGCTGGTCACCGTCATGTCGTTCGGCTTCAAGAACGGCATCCCGATCGACGCCGACATGGTGTTCGACGTGCGCTTCCTGCCGAACCCGCATTGGGTGCCCGACCTGCGGCCGCAGACCGGGCTGTCGCAGGCGGTCTCGAGTTACGTGCTCGGCCAGGACGGCGCCGACGATTTCCTCGGCCACGTCACCGACCTGTTGGCCCTGGTCAAGCCCGGCTATCTGCGCGAGGGCAAACGGCTCGCCACGGTCGGCGTGGGCTGCACCGGCGGCAAGCACCGCAGCACCGCGATGGCCGTGGAACTGTCCCAACGGCTGCAGCAGCGCGGTGTGGCGAGCCAGGTCATCCACCGAGATCTGGGTAAGGAATGAGCGGCCTGAGGCGGGCGCCGTCCGTGGTCGCCTTCGGCGGCGGGCACGGACTGTACGGCGCGCTGAGCGCATTGCGTTACGTGACGCCGCATCTCACCGCGGTGGTCACCGTCGCCGACGACGGCGGCTCGTCCGGACGGCTGCGCGCCGAGTTCGACATTCTGCCGCCGGGCGACCTGCGGATGGCGCTGGCCGCGCTGTGCGCCGACGACGACCTGGGCCGCACCTGGGCCGACGTGCTGCAGTCCCGGTTCAGCGGGGAGGGGCCGCTGGCCGGGCACGCCATCGGCAACCTGCTGATCGCCGGGCTGTGGCAGCGACTCGAGGACCCAGTCGCCGGCCTCGACATGGTGGGCGCACTGCTGCGCATCCAGGGCCGGGTGCTGCCGATGGCCGCGGTTCCGCTGATGATCGAGGCCGACGTGGTGGGCTCCGACCCTGAGCGTCCGGACGACCTCGCCGTGCTGCGCGGGCAGGCGACGGTTGCCAAGACCCGAGGCGACGTCCGCGCCGTGCGGCTGGTGCCGTCCGATCCACCGGCGCGCCGGGAATCGGTGCAGAGCGTCCTGGAGGCCGACCACATTGTGCTCGGCCCCGGCTCCTGGTTCACCTCGGTGATTCCGCACCTGCTGGTGCCCGAGCTGGCCGACGCCATCACCTCGACCAGGGCACAGCGCATCCTGACCATGAATCTGGTGCCCGCCGACGAAACGGACGGCTTCCCCGCGTCCCGGCACCTGGAGGTGCTCGCCGACCACTGCCCGGCGCTGCGGCTCGACGCGGTGATCGTCGACCCGACCTTCGCCGCCGACGATCCGCCACTGGAACGCTTCGCCCGGTCCCTCGGTGCCCGTCTGGTGGTGGAGAATGTACGGATGCGCGACGGCTCCCCGAGGCACGATCACCATCGGCTGGCCGCCGTCTACGCCGAACTCATGCAGTAACGACCGACCCGGTCGCACCACCACCCCCGAACCTCAAAGGACGAATCCCATGGCAATGACGCAGCAGGTCAAGGCGGAGCTGGCCACGGTGCCGGTGACCAAGCCGGCCTGCCGCCGCGCCGAGGTGGCGGCCATCCTGCGTTTCGCTGGCGGTCTGCACCTGGCCGGCGACCGGATCGTGGTCGAGGCGGAACTCGACACCGGTGGTGCGGCGCGCCGGCTGCGGACGGCGATCGCCGAGCTGTTCGGTTTCAACTCCGAGTTCGTGGTGGTCACCTCGTCCGGGCTGCGCCGCGGCACCCGCTACATCGTCCGGCTGATCCGTGACGGCGAATCGCTGGCTCGGCAGACCGGCCTGATCGACAATCGCGGACGCCCGGTGCGCGGCCTGCCCGCGGCTATCGTCAGCGGCGGCCTGGACGTCTCGGTGGCCGGCTGGCGCGGCGCCTTCCTGGCTCACGGCTCGCTGACCGAGCCCGGCCGTTCGATGGCGATGGAGATCACCTGCCCCGGCTCGGAGGCGGCGCTGGCACTGGTCGGGGCCGCCCGCCGGCTCGGCATCTCGGCCAAGGCCCGTGAAGTGCGCGGGGTCGACCGGGTGGTGATCCGCGACGGCGACGCGATCGCGGCCATGCTGACCCGGCTCGGTGCCCACCAGTCGCTGTTGGCCTGGGAAGAGCGTCGTATCCGGCGCGAGGTGCGGGCCTCGGCCAACCGGCTGGCCAACTTCGACGATGCCAATCTGCGCCGTTCCGCGCGCGCCGCGGTGGCCGCCGGCGCCCGGGTCGAGCGGGCCCTGGAGATTCTCGGCGACGACATTCCCGAGCACCTGAAGGTGGCCGGCCTGCTGCGCCTGGAGAACAAGCAGGCGTCGCTGGAGGAGCTCGGCCAGCTGCATCAGCCGCCGCTCACCAAGGACGCGGTCGCCGGCCGCATCCGGCGGCTGCTGGCGACCGCCGACAAGCGCGCCGCCGAGTTGGGGATCCCCGGCACCGAGGCCAATTTGTCCCGCGAGATGCTCGAGGACAACGACTGAGTGCGGCACGGTTGTGCGGCGAGCACGACGACCGGAGTCGGCGATGCGCCCCATGGGTCCGCGCGGTGGCTGCGGACCGCTTGGTCACACCTTGCGTTCATCCTCCGTTCATATGCTTTGTTCAGCCTCCGATACCCGGTTTCCGGAACTCCTTCCCACGGAGGCCTTTTTCTATAGAGTGGGGCCCGTCCACCCTTGCCTGTGCCTGAGAAGCGGGCAAAAACTCAACGAAGGGGAACCATCACATGACGGTGAAGGTTGGTATCAACGGTTTCGGTCGCATCGGCCGGAACTTCTTCCGTGCG
>JBDHZN010000046.1:0-18241 GCA_039811845.1 Micropruina sp.
CCAGTGGCTGCCGTGTGTGACATCTGCGCCAAGGGCCCAGGCTTTGGCCACAACGTGCCCTGGTCGAAGAAGAAGACCAACCGTCGGTGGAACCCGAACATCCAGCGCGTCCGCGCGGTGATCGGCGGGACGCCGAAGCGGCTGAACGTCTGCACTTCGTGCCTGAAGTCCGGCAAGGTCACCCGCTGACCTGACCGGCACGCTCGAGGAGCCGCTTCGGCGGGTCCTTCTGCTTTCCCGTCCCGGACTCAGTCGGCTCGGCGGGCCATCTCGTCGAGGATCCAGCGGGCCGTCTCTCGCGGGCACGCGCCGGGGTCGCCGAAGCTGACTCCGAAGATGCCGGTGACCTCGGTCAGCCTGGGGACACCACGCAACGCCAGGATCTCGTCCGCCTCCGCCGCGTACTCGTCGCGTGGGGCGCCGGTCGCGATCAGCCCCACCGGGTCCGCTTCGGCCAGGATCTCGATCAGTTGGTCGCGCGTCACGGGCATGATGCAGAGCCTAGGGGTTCCGCACGCCGAACCCGGCGTCCGGCACCATGAACGGCACCGCCGTCAGACGCCTCATCGCAGGCACGATCGGAGCAGACCGTCCATGATGCGTTTCAACCCACCACCGGGCTGGCCGGTACCGCCGCCGGGATGGCAGCCGCCCGTCGACTGGCGTCCGGACCCAACATGGCCGCCCGCCCCGCCCGGCTGGCAGTTCTGGATCGAAGAAGCCACCGTCGAACCGCAGATCCTGCTGAGGAAGATGGCCAACCTTCTCGTCGAGGACGCCCGGATCGACCTCCACCCCACGGTCGACGCCGGGTTGGCGGCTGTTGAGGCACCGACTTCGAGCACCGAGCTGGTGTTGGACGGGTTCCGCGCCAAGTACGGGGGACTGTGGGTGGGCGGCACGCTGACCGTTACCGATCAGCAGGTCGCGTTCCACGCCAACGCCCTCAATCGCGCGGTGCAGTCCGGCACTCTCGACGTCGCCCTTCCGTTGCGGTCCATCGGGCACGTGGAGGTGCAATCCGGCTTCGTCACCAAGATCGTCGTGATCACCGTCGGCTATCGCCAGGTGAAGTCCCGCATGTACGGGGCTGAACAGGTGGCCGAGACGATTCGGCAGGCCGTCGGACGGCACAAGGGCTGAGACCGCGCCCCGGACCACGAGCAGGGCGTCCGCACGAATGCGTCAGAGGCTCCGGTTAGCATGCCGACCATGGTGATGTGGCAGACGCAGGCGTACCGCGAACTGCACACGCCGGTGGCCGACGTGCTGGGCGCTCGGACGGCGAAGGAGTTCGAGAAGCTCCGGGTGCGCACGGTCGGCGACCTGTTGCGGCATCTGCCGCGGCGCTACCTGTCCGGCACCGAGCTGACCGATCTGGCCACCCTGGAAGAGGGTGAGCATGTCGCGGTGATGGCCCGGGTCAGCCGCACCAACGTGGTCCGCGGCGCGGGCGGCTACTCCGGCCAGTCGCGCCGGGGCGGGCGTCCGAGCCGGCTCGAGGTGACCCTGACCGACGGGCACGGCTACCTGGCGGTCACCTTCTTCGGCCGCGACCACCTGGTCGAGTACTGGGAGCGCGAGCTGGGCAAGGGGGTGCGCGGCATCTTCGTCGGCAAGGTCGGCCGGTTCCGCGATCAACTCCAACTCACCCACCCCGAGTTCGTCATGCTGGACGCCTCCGGCGCCATCGTCGGCTCGTCGGAGGAGAAGCAGCGGCTGGCCACCATGAGTCGCTCCGGGCTGGTCGGCATGTATCCGGCGACCGCCAAGCTGCCCACCTGGAAGGTCGCCGAATGTTGCCGGCTGGCCCTCGCCACACTGTCCGGCACCGACGACCCATGGCCCGACTGGGTGCTGGACGAGGCCGACGTGATGCGCCAGGCCGACGCCTTCGCCGCCGTCCACCAGCCGCACACGGTCGCCGAGGCCGAGGCGGGTGCCGAGCGGCTGCGGTTCGACGAGGCCTTCGCCACCCAGCTGACGATGGCCTATCGCCGTGCCGACGTCGCCACCCACACCGCCATCCGGCGACAAGCGGCTCCCGACGGGTTGCTCGATGCCCTCGACGCCCGGCTGCCGTTCAGCCTCACCGAGGGCCAGCAGGAGGTCTGCGGCACTCTGTTCGCCGAGCTCGACCGGGCCCGGCCGATGCAGCGGCTGCTACAGGGCGAGGTCGGCTCCGGCAAGACCGTGGTGGCGTTGCGGGCGATGCTCGCCGTGGTCGACGCCGGCGGCCAATGCGCGCTGCTGGCGCCCACCGAGGTGCTCGCGCAGCAGCACTACGCCACCATCCGGGCGTTGATGGGCGACCTGGCCGGCGGACGGCTGCTGGGCTCCCCGGACGCCGCCACCGACGTCGTCCTGCTCACCGGTTCGATGCCGGCGGCGGCCAAGAAGTCCGCGCTGCTGCGGGCCGCGTCCGGCGAGGCCGGCATCGTGGTCGGCACCCACGCACTGCTCAACGACAAGGTGCAATTCGCCGATCTCGGCTTCATCGTGATCGACGAGCAGCACCGCTTCGGGGTGGAACAGCGCGGTGCGCTCACCGACAAGGCGTCGGCCCGGCCGCATGTGCTGGTGCTCACGGCGACCCCGATCCCGCGCTCGGTGGCGATGACGATCTTCGGCGATCTGGACGTCTCCACGCTGGCTGAGTTGCCTGCCGGACGGCAGGTGATCGGCACCGTCGTGGTGGATGCCGCGCTGCGCCCGGCCTGGGTGGAGCGGGCCTGGCAGCGGGTCGCCGAGGAGGTCGCGCAGGGCCGGCAGGCGTTCGTGGTGGTGCCCCGGATCAACAGCAGCGACGACGGCATCGGGGTCACCGACCTGGCTGAACGGCTCAGCACCGGACCGCTGGCCGGCGTCCGGGTCGGGGTGCTGCACGGGCAACTGGCCTCCGAGGCCAAGGAGGCGACGATGACCGCCTTCGCGGCCGGCGAGGTCGACGTGCTGGTGGCCACCACGGTGATCGAGGTCGGTGTCGACGTGCCGAACGCGACGATGATGGTGATCTGGGACGCCGAACGCTTCGGCATCTCCCAGTTGCACCAGCTGCGCGGCCGGATCGGCCGAGGCGAGCACCCGGGGGTTTGCCTGCTGATCTCGTCCGCGCTGGCTGAGGAGACCATCCGGCAACGGCTGGACGCGGTGGCCGCCACCAACGACGGCTTCGAGTTGGCCGAGCTTGATCTGCTGCAGCGCCGCGAGGGTGACGTGCTGGGGGCGGAGCAGTCCGGTTCGCGGTCCAGCCTGAGGCTGCTCAGCGTGCTCGAGCATGCCGACGTGATCACCCAAGCCAAGGAGATCGCCGCCGAGGCCGTCCGGCGCGACCCGGAACGGTCCACACCCGGGTTCGTCGACGCGGTCGCCGCGACCGAACAGCTGATGGCCGGCGACTTCCTGGAACTCAGCTGAACCGGGCAGGCCGGGCTCTGGCACGATGACCCGGTGACTCTGATCGCCGCGGCAGACGGCTCCGCCCTCGGTAATCCCGGCCCGGCCGGCTGGGCCTGGTACATCGACCCCGACCGCTGGGCCTGCGGGGGGTGGGCACACGGCACCAACAACATGGGTGAGCTGACCGCTGTGCTCGATCTGCTGCGGCAGACCGCCGACGTCGACGACGAGCTGCTCGTCTACTGCGACTCGATGTACGTGATCAACTCGCTGACCAAATGGATGCCGGGCTGGAAGCGCAAAGGCTGGCGCAAGGGCGACGGAAAACCCGTACTCAACGTCGAGATCATGAAGGAGCTCGACGCCGCACTGGCCGGACGCCGGGTGAAGTTCGAATGGGTGAAAGGGCACTCGGGCCATCCGCTGAACGAGGAGGCCGACCGGCTGGCGAACGCCGCCGCGGTCGCGTTCAGCCAGGGCCTGACCCCGGACGCCGGGCCCGGGCTGGGAAAGGCCGTCGAAGCACCACCGGCAAAGGCCGCGGCAGCCATGGCGCCTGACGAGCCCGAGGACCTGTTCTCGGCGATGGCCGATCAGCTGGAGCCCGAGCCGTCCGACATCGACCGGGTGATCGCCCTGGAACGGTCCCTGCTGACCGACGAGGTTCGGGCCGACCCCGCCGCGGTGGCGGCCCTGCTGCACCCCGACTGGTGCGAGGTCGGACAATCCGGACGGCTATGGACCCGGTCGGAGACGCTCGCCGAGATCGGGCCGCTACCCACCGACGTCCGACTTGAGATGATCGCGGCTGATCAGCTGGACGCCGGCACGATCCTGCTGATCTGGCGCTCGATCGGTGACGGGGCTACCGCGGTACGCAGTTCGCTGTGGGTGAAGGACGGCGATTGGCGCCAGCGCTTCCACCAGGGCACCGCCGAGCCCTGACCCCCGTTCGTCGAGCTTGGAAGCACTTCCGCTGGTCGAGCTTGTCGAGACCTCAAGAATCGCACTGACAAGGGGGTTTCGACAGGCTCAACCAACGAGCGGTCGACAAGCTCAACCAACGGGCAGTCAGCCGCCGGTGTAGTCGGGCTCGGGCTCCTCGCCGAAGACGAACCGGCGTCCGTCGATCTCGTCGACGTCGATGCGGACCACATGGGTCTTCACCGACGCCACCCAGGGATGCAGTAGTTGTTCGATCCGGTCGCGCTCAGCCGGGTCCTCCACCTCAGCCGCCGTGCCTTTGGCCACCACACTCCAGCCGGTATCGGTGACCCAGCCATCGGCCTGGAAGGCGACCCGTTCGTTCACCGTCACCTGCAAAAGCTTCGAGCCCTCGGCGGTGCGGAAGATTACCGATGTTCCTTCGACGACGAAGTTGACCGGGAAGACGTCGGGCTGGCGGTTGATGACGGTGGCGAGTCGTCCGACCGGGGAGCTCCGCAGCAGCTCCCATGCCTCCGCCTCGCTCAACCTGGTGACCGGAGATTGCTGTGTCATGCCCCATTGTCCCGCCTGGATGCGGTGTCCGCATGAGCTAGCGTCAACTCCATGTCGCGGATCATCGCCGGTAGCCGCAAGGGTCATCGGCTGCACACGCCGCCCGGCGACGGCACTCGGCCGACCTCTGATCGGGTGCGCGAAGCGGCCTTCGGCGTGCTGGCCTTCGAGCTGGGCCGCGCCGGGGACGCGGCCGAACAGCTGTCCGGTTGCTCCTTCCTCGACCTGTACGCCGGTTCGGGTGCGGTGGGGCTGGAGGCGGCCAGTCGCGGCGCGCACTCGGTGGTCGCCGTCGAGCAGGACCGGCGCGCGGCTGATGTGATCCGGCGCAACATCAGGGAGACCGGGCTGGGTGTGCGGGCGGTGGCTGCCAGCGTCGAGCGGTACCTGGGCGGGCCGCCGACCCCGTTCGACATCTGCTGGCTGGACCCGCCCTACCGACTGCCGAACACCACGATCGAAGCCGTGCTCACCCACCTGCTCGACGGCTGGCTGGCGCCCGGCGCGCTCGTCGTCGTCGAGCGTGCCCGGCGTGACCAGCCGTTCGCCTGGCCGGATCGGTTGGGGGATCGCTGGGAACGTCGCTACGGTGAGACGACGCTGTTTCTCGCGACGGAAGGTGGCGAATGAGGGCCGTCTGTCCCGGATCGTTCGACCCGATCACGCACGGCCACCTGGACGTGATCCGGCGCGCCGGTGCCCTGTTCGACGAGGTGGTTGTCGCGGTCGGCCGGAACTCGGCCAAGAACTACCTGTTCGACACCGACGAACGGGTCGAACTGGTGCGGGCCGCGGTGGGGGAGCAGCCCCGCGTCCGGGTCGAGGTGCTGTCCGGCCTGCTGGTCGACTTCTGTCGCGAGCAGGGGGCGGACGTGGTGGTCAAGGGCCTGCGGTTCGCGTCCGACTTCGACTTCGAACTGCAGATGGCGCACATCAATCATTCACTGACCGGCCTGGAGACGGTACTGCTGCCGGCCTCCGCGCAGTGGGGCACGCTGTCGTCCACCATGGTCCGCGAGGTCGCCTCGCTGGGCGGAGACGTGCGGGCCTTCGTCCCGCCGCTGGTCGCCGAACGCATCGAACAGAAGAGGAACCCCCACCATGACTGAATCGTCCGCGGACCGGCTGAACGCACTGCAGCAACTCATCGAACAGGGCAAGGCGGTGCCGATGTCGGCGTCCTGCATGATCAACCGCTCGGACGCGCTGGCGCTGGTCGCCGCCGTCCGCTCGGCCCTCACCGACGAACTGGACGCCGCACGCCTCGCCGCTGAGGCCAGCCCGCCGGTGCTGGAGCGGGCGAAGGCCGAGGCCGATGAGGTCGTCCGGGCCGCGCAGCAGGAGGCGGAGCGGCTGGTCGAGGCCAGCGAGGTGTTGCAGGCCGCCCAGCAGCGTGCCGAGGCGCTACGCGCGGAGACCGACGCTGAGGCCGAGGCGCTACGCAAAGAAGCCGACGTCTACGTGGACGGCCGGATCGCCGCCATGGAGGCCGGTCTGCAGAAGACGCTCAGCCAGATCCAGACCATGCGGGCCCGGCTCGCCTCCCGTTCCGGCCTGGACGCCGACGCGTAACCGGCTCGATTGGCGCCGGCGAAGCGAGCCCGGTAAAGTCTCCCTTCGGTCATGACCATGTCACATCGCCACCTGAATCCCCGCTCCGGGCTCGTCATCGATACCCACGAGCTGGGACGACGAGTCGGCGCCATGAAGGAGATCCAGCGGATCGCCGAGGCGCCGGACGGCATCGGCACGGACGTGATCGGAGTGCCACCCGGTTCCTCCGTCGAGTTCGAGCTTCGGCTCGAGTCGGTGGTGGAGGGGGTGCTGGTCACCGGAGCCGCCGAGGTTACGTTGACGGGGCAGTGCGGACGCTGCTTGGAATCGATCTCCTTCGATGAAGAGATCGACCTCCAGGAGCTGTACCTCTACCCCGACAAGGAACCCGACGACGAAGAGGCCAGCCGACTCGAGGACGATCTGCTCGACCTCGAGCCCCTGCTGCGGGACACGGTGGTGCTCGACCTGCCGTACACGCCCTTGTGCCGGCCGGACTGCGCAGGCCTGTGCCCCGATTGCGGGGCCAACCTGAACGCCGACCCGGACCACGCACATGACGACCGGATCGACCCGCGCTGGGCCGGCCTGTCGGGCTGGACGGCAGACCCAGACGACGAAGACGAGGCCGCAATGGCCAGAAACAAGGAGTGAGCCGTGGCCGTTCCCAAACGGAAGATGTCCCGGAGCAACACCCGGCACCGCCGTTCCCAGTGGAAGGCGTCCGTGCCCACCCTGGTGACCTGCGCCAACGCCGCCTGCCGGGCCAAGCACCTGCCGCACACCGCGTGCCCGGAGTGCGGCCAGTACGGGCCTCGCGCCGCCCGCCGTCAGATTCTCGAACCCTGACACCGGCGGCGATGAGCCGCATCCACGACCTACTCGACGAGCTGGGGATCACGATCGATCCCCAGCTTTTCGAGCTTGCCCTGGTGCATCGCAGCTACTCCTACGAGAACGGCACCATTCCGCACAACGAGCGGCTGGAGTTCCTCGGCGACGCCGTCCTCGGCGTGGTGATCACCGAACACCTCTATCTGCGGTTCCCCGACCTGCCCGAGGGTCGGCTGGCGAAGCTGCGGGCCGCCGTGGTCAACGCCCATGCCCTCGCCGATGTGGCTCGCGGGCTCGAACTCGGCTCGCTGATCAAGCTGGGCAAGGGCGAGATCGCGACCGGTGGCGCCGACAAGTCCTCGATCCTCGCCGACGCTTTCGAAGCCGTCCTGGGAGCGCTGCACCTGTCGGCCGGACGTGACGCCGCCGGCACCTTCGTCCACACCCTGTTCGATCCGCTGGTCGAGGCCGCCAACGGTCTCGGGGCGGGTCTGGACTGGAAGACCAGTCTCCAAGAGCTTTGCGCCCTGCGCGAGCTGGGCGCGCCCAGCTACGCGGTGACCGAGTCCGGACCCGACCACGACAAGCGGTTCGAGGCGGTCGCCGTGATCGGCGCACGCATCTTCCCGCCCGCGAGCGGCCGCTCCAAGAAGCAGGCCGAGCAGGGCGCCGCGCAAGCGGCCTTCGAGTCGCTCAGCGAGTAGCCGACTCGGCCTCGTAGCGCTCCCAGCCCTGATCGAGGATCCGGAATCCGGCTTCCAGCATGGGGATCGGGTTCTCGCTGCCGCTGACCAGCAGCTGGATCTGCAGGACGAAGCGGGCGTAGGCCCGCACCTCGTCACTGGGCTCGGCCTGGCCGTGCTCGGCTGCGATGACCGCGGCCAGCGCGTCCTCATGTCGCAGCCACATCCGGGCGGCGTAGTCGCTGAGCGCCGGCGTCCGGTCGATGAAGTCCATGAACTCCCGGCGCAGTGCGCCGTCGTGGTCGAAGGGCGGCAGTAGTTCGGCCCGGTAGTAGTCGAGCAGGGCGGCCGAGATCGACGTTCCCGCCGGCCGGTTGCGTACCACCGCCACCAGCAGCTCGCGCTGCTCGTCGTCCTCGTCGAAGACCAGGGCCTCCTTCTGCGGGAAGTGCGCGAAGACCGTTGTCGGTGACACGTCGGCCTTCTCGGCGACCTCGCGGATGCTCACATTGTCGAAACCACGCTCGAAGAAGAGCAGGGTGGCCGCGTTCGAGATCGCCTTGCGGGTGGCGGCCTTCTTCCGTTCACGCCGGCCGCGGGGCGATGGGATCGTGCTCACCCCTTCACCATAGCGGTACAGCTACATAACTGGCTTGACTTCAAAACTGGTATCGGTACAGTTACGGTGTGACTTCAGTCAATCGGACTTCTCAGGCGGCGGAATCGCGCCGCGCCTGGGTAATGCTCATCGCGATCACCATGCTCAACGTCATCGGCATGACCGTCGTGCTGCCGGTGCTGCCCTTCGTCGTCGGCCGCTACGTGTCCGACCAGTCCCAGCTCGCGGTCTGGGTCGGCATCCTCGAGACGGTCAACGCGCTGTGCGCGTTCCTCGTCGCCCCGCTGTTCGGCGGCCTCTCGGACCGCTACGGACGTCGTCCGGTCATCGTGCTGGCGGCGTTCGGTGCGGCGATCGGTTTCGCCACCTTCGGTATCGGCGGCTCCATCTGGGTGCTGCTCGCCGGCCGGATCATCCAGGGCGTCACCGCCGGCGACATGCCCGCCTTGTTCGCCTACGCGGCCGACATCACCCCGGCTGCGCAGCGCGCCAAGCGCTTCGGGCTACTCGGTGCCTTGTCCGGCATCGGTTTCATGATCGGCCCCGCGCTCGGCGGACTGCTGGCGGCGATCGACATCGACCTGCCGGTCTTCGTCACCGCCGGAATCGCGCTGCTCGTCGCCGTGCTGAGCTTTTTCTTCCTGCCGGAGAGCCTCAAGCCCGAGAATCGCACCGCGACGCTGCAACTCGAGGAGCTGCACCCGGTCAAGGTGTTCCGCGACGCCTTCGCGCGAACCAATCTGCGTGGCCTGCTGATCGCGCTGGTCCTGATCGGCGTGCCGTTCTCGATGTTCGCGAACAACTTCAGTGTCCTGGCCATCGACCAGGTGCAGTGGAGCGCGACTCAGATCGGTCTGCTCACCGCGGTCATCGGCGTCTTGGACATCGCGATCCAGGGCGGACTGATGCAGTTGCTGCTGCCCCGGATCGGGGAACGCGGTGTCATCATCGCCGGTGTGGTCACCCAGGCCGTCGGCCTGTTCGTGCTTGCCCTGGTCGGCTCACTCTTCGCCCAACCCTGGCTGCTGATCGTCGGCACATTGGCCCTCGGTGCCGGGCAGGGGCCGGCGACGGCGGCGATGGACGGCATCATCTCCGTCCAGGCCGGCGACGACGAGCAGGGCTGGATCGCCGGCGTGATGCAGTCGCTGACCACCGGCGTCAACGTCATCGCGCCCGTGCTGGCCGGCGTGCTCTACGCGAGCCTGGCGCACTCGACGCCGTACTGGATCGGCCTGGTGATGATGGTCGCCGCGGCGATCGTCCTCACCCGCATCCCGTTCGCCAGCCCGTCGAAGCGGACGGCGTCCGAGCCGGAGTTGGTGGTGACGGCAGCCGAATAGCGTCCGAGCGGGGTGGCAGAATCACCGGGTGCCCGAGCTTCCCGAAGTCGAAACAGTCCGAGCCGGCCTGGCCGGCATCGTCACCGGACGGCGCATTGAGGCGGTGACCGTGCTGCACCCACGTCCGGTCCGCAGGCACCCCGGCGGTCCGGACGACTTCGCGGCCACCCTGGCCGGGCGGACTTTCACCGAACCCCGGCGCCGCGGCAAATACCTGTGGTTGCCGTTCGCCGACGGCGATGCGTTGCTGGCGCACCTGGGGATGAGCGGTCAGTTCCGGTTCGACGAGCCGGACGCCCCGCTGCTGCCCAACACCCGAGTGCTGTTCGATCTGAGCCCGTCAGCCGACCAGTCGGAGGCCGAAGGCGCGGAGCGAGGAGATCCCGGCGTCCGCCGGGATGACGATCGGGCGCGGCCGGGCAAGGTCTCCCGAGATGACCGCGAGCCTTCCCCGTCATCCCGGCGCACGCCGGGATCTCTCAGCCAGCTCAGGTTCGTCGACCAGCGGATGTTCGGCGGGCTCTCGCTCAGCCCCGGCGGTGCCGACCTGCCCGCCGAACTCAGCCATATCGGACGCGACCCCTTCGACCCGCAGTTCGATCTCGCCGCCGCGGTGGCCCGGATCTGCGCCAAACGCAGCGCGATCAAACGGGTGCTGCTTGACCAGACCGTGGTCTCGGGCATCGGCAACATCTACGCCGACGAGGCGCTGTGGCGGGCCAGGCTGCACTTTGACCGTCCGGCCGGCGCCCTGACCGCGGCGAAGACGCGGGAACTGCTCGGACACGTCCACGACGTAATGGTCGAGGCGCTACGCCAGGGCGGCACCTCCTTCGACTCGCTCTATGTGAACGTCAACGGCTCATCGGGCTACTTCGCGCGCTCGCTGGCCGCGTACGGCCGCGAGGGGGAACCCTGCGACCGCTGCGGCACCCCGATCCGCCGCGTCGCCTTCATGAACCGCTCCTCCTACTTCTGTCCGAGGTGCCAGCGCCCACCACGCGCGTCGGTTAACCACTAAGACGGACTGGACGCTTGACTATGCCTATTGACCTCTTCATAACACCCAGTTATGGATGCTTTTATCGCCATGGTTGGGAGGAGCTTGCGATGCACTCAATCGCAGGTGCACTGGCAAGCTGGAAGGAACAAGCGCGCTCAAGCGGCATCCGCGAGCGGGGGATCGCGATGATGGACGACTCGATCGGGCCACGCTTGGAAGCTGTGACTGTCGCAGCACGCACAGTATGAGCAGCGCCTGGACCACGGCCGCCAATCGGCAGCCCACTGCTCTGGTGCGCTGGGAGTGCCGCTACGGCTGGACGCGGCGAGGTTACGGCAGGGTCGAACGCGAGACATCGCTGGCCAACACGCTCGCAAGGTTCCTCGAAAAACCCCGACCTGTGGGACAACGGCGACCTGGACGCCGCGGCCGACCACGATCGTTCGTGTCTGTCCTCCCTGCCCGGCCATCCGGGTTTCCGTCGCTTCGCCGACGAGGTGAATGGACTCCGTCGGTAGGGCAGCCGTCCTCAGTTAGGTTTGCTCTGGAGGAGACCCGGCACGATGGAGCAACCTCGGGCCGTTGGCGACGACCTTGCCCGCTGACCGGGTGATCAGCAGGACGAGATCGGAGCAGCCGCGTGAGCCCAGCAGGCATCGGGGGCATCCACCATGTCGAACTGTGGGTCCCGGACATCGAGCGCGCCACCACGGAATGGGGATGGCTGCTCCGCGAACTCGGTTATCAGGCCTACCAGGACTGGCCTGGCGGACGCAGTTGGCGGCTCGACCACACCTATATCGTGATCGAGCAGTCACCCGACATCCTCGACACCGCCCATTGCCGCTTGCGTCCCGGGCTCAACCATCTGGCGTTCCACGCCGGGGATCGGATCGCCGTGGACAGGCTGACGGCTCATGCGTGCGCCAACGGCTGGATCCTGCTTTTCGCTGACAAACATCCGCACGCCGGCGGTCCGGGAACCTACGCGGCTTACCTGGAGAACACCGATGGCTACGAGGTCGAACTCGTGGCGAACGACCCAGGAGAGTCAACGATCGACTAGTCCTGACCAGGTCCTCCGCAGATCGCAGCGTTGCGCCATCGAGGTGTCCGATCGAGGCGCTCATCTGCTCATCCTTGCTCACGGCCCGGGCGGCGGCGCAGTCATCCCCCGTCGCCTCGGCGGAGGGCAAGTGCTGCCCGGGGCCTGTGGTCACCCGGAGGCGAGTGCCCGTGGCGTCGTCCTCGGCTCATGGCCCGGCGAGATAGGGTGCCCCTCGTGACTTCTGCCGACCCCTGGTATCGCCGCTACGCCTATGTCGGTCGCCAGTTCGTGAAGTTCGGGCTGGTCGGCGGCGCCGGTGTGGTGGTGAACATGCTGGTGGCCATCGTGATGAACAAGCTCAACGGCGGCACGGTGAACGCGCAGAACATCCTGTTCACCATTCCCGGCACCCCGTTCAACTTCCGGTACACCACGCTGGTCTGGATCGTCAGCTTCCTGGTGGCGAACCTGTTCAACTTCCAGCTGAACCGGCAGTGGACCTTCCGCAACCGCGCTCAGGCGCCGTGGCTGAAGGAGTTCATGCCGTTCCTGGCTGTCGGTAGTGCCGCCGCCGCGATCGGCATCTTCATCAAGATCGGCTTCACCAATCCGACCTCGCCGTTCTATCTGCCCGAGCCGTGGTTCCACGAGAACGCCGGTCTGCAGTCGCGCGAGTACTGGGCGCAACTGCTCACCATCGTGATCACCACGCCGATCAACTTCCTGGTCAACAAGCTGTGGACGTTCCGGCACGTCCGCCGCCGTCACGCCGAGAACGAGACGGCCGCCGGCGTCCGGTAAGACCCATGCATCTGAAGTCGCTGACCCTGCGCGGATTCAAGTCGTTCGCGTCCACCACCACGCTGGCCTTCGAACCCGGCATCACCTGCGTCGTCGGACCCAACGGCTCGGGCAAGTCGAACGTGGTGGACGCGCTCAGCTGGGTGATGGGCGAGCAGGGCGCCAAGTCGCTGCGCGGCGGCAAGATGGAAGACGTCATCTTCGCCGGCACCTCCGGACGCGCCCCGCTCGGACGCGCCGAGGTGACCCTCACCATCGACAACACCGACGGCGCCCTGCCGATCGAATACACCGAGGTGACGATCAGCCGGACGATGTTCCGCACCGGCGGCTCGGACTACAAGATCAACGGCAACAACGCCCGGCTGCTCGATGTGCAGGAGCTGCTCTCCGATTCCGGCATCGGACGCGAGATGCACGTCATCGTTGGCCAGGGCCAGCTGGATTCGATCCTGCAGGCCACCCCCGAGATCCGGCGCGGCTTCATCGAAGAGGCGGCCGGCGTACTGAAGCACCGCAAGCGCAAAGAGAAGGCGTTGCGCAAACTCGAGGCGACCGGCACCAACCTGAACCGGCTCACCGACCTGCTGGCCGAGATCCGCCGCCAGCTCAAACCGCTCGGACGCCAAGCCGAGGTGGCTCGTAAAGCAGCGGTGATCCAGGCCGAACTGCGCGACGCCAAGGCCCGGCTGATCGCCGACGACTACGTGCTCGCCACGCTGGCATTGGAATCCGACCTGGCGGTCGAAGCCGACCTGAAGGCGCGCCGGACGTCGTTGGAGGCGTCCCTGGAAGCGGCCCGGGCGGCGGAATCCGAGGCCGAAGTGGCGGCTCGGGAAGCGCTGCCCCGGCTGAACGCCGCCCAGGAGACCTGGTACGGGCTGGCCGGGCTGCGCGAGCGGCTGGCCTCGACGGTGACCATCGCCGGCGAGCGGGTGCGTAACGCCGAGTCCGCCGGCGACGGCGAACGTCCGGGCCGTGATCCGGAGCTGATCGAACGCGAGGCCGCCGAGGTCCGCAAGGCCGAGGGGGCGCTGCGGGTCGAGGTGGCGAACGCCGGTCAGGCACTCACCGACGCCAGCGCCACCCTCAAAGAGACCGAAGCCGCGCACGAGCAGGCCGAACGCAGCTATGCGGCGCAACTCCGGGCGATCGCCGACCGGCGCGAGGGCCTGGCCCGGCTGACCGGTGAGGTGAACACGCTGCGCAGTCGCACCGAGGCTGCCGGCGCCGAGATCGAACGGCTCGGTGCGGCGCGCGACGACGCGCTCGGCCGGGCCGAGTCGGCCACCCGGTCGTTCGCCGCGCTGGAAACCCGGATCGCCGGGGTCAGCGACGGCGAGTCGGGCCTGGACGCCGCCTACGAGTCGGCCGCCGAACAGGTGGAGCAACTCGAGGCGAGCCTGGCCGAGATCCGCCAGGCCGAGGCCAAGGCGCAGACCGAACGGGCCACCCTGGCCGCCCGGCTGGACGCGCTCGCGCTCGGCCTGGAACGCAAGGACGCCTCGGCCGCGCTGATGGCGGCCGGTGACACGGTGGGCGGGCTGCTCGGCTCGGTCGCCACCCTGATCGGGGTGCGCCCCGGCTACGAGGCGGCGATCTCGGCCGCCCTGGGCTCGGCCGCGGACGCCGTCGCGGTCGCCGACCTGGACGCCGCGCTCGGTGCCTTCGGGCACCTCAAGGCCGAGGACCTGGGCCGGGCCGGGCTGCTGCTGGGTGGGGCGTCCGCGCCCGACGAGCAGGACTGGCCGACACTCCCGGACGGCGCGGTGTGGGCGATCGACACCGTCACCTGCGCCGACGAGGTGCGGCCCGCGCTGGTCCGGTTGCTGCGCAAGGTGGCCGCTGTGGACGACCTGGCGACCGCCCGTGGGCTGGTCGCCGAGCTTCCCGACGTGACCGCGGTCACCGCCGAGGGCGAGGTGCTCAGCCAGTGGTTCGCCGCCGGCGGCTCGTCGGCGAAGCCGTCCCTGATCGAGGTACAGGCCGCGGTCGACGAGGCCGAGGCGCGGCTGAGTGCCGTCCAGGCCGATCTGGAGCGCTCGCGGTTCGCGCTCGCCCAGGCAGAGGCCGAGCTGACCGAAGCGCGTGAGCGGGCCGAGGCCGCGCTGGCCAGGCTGAACGAGTCGGACGCCGAACATGCCGCCCTCGCCGAAGAACTGGCCACGCTCAGCCAGACCACCCGGGCCGCCCGGGCCGAGGCGGAGCGGCTGGAGGCGTCCATCACCAGCGCCCAGGCGACCCGCGAGCAGAACCGCGCCGCGCTCGCCGCGCTGGAGCAGCGGCTCGAACTCGCCTCGGCGCAGACCGAGGTAACCGAGGCCGACCCGTCCGAGCGGGACCGGCTGAGTGCGGCGGAGCGGAGCGCCCGCGGCGCCGAGATGGAGGCCCGGCTGGCGCTGCGCACCATCGAGGAACGCGCCCGCGCTCTGGCCGGACGCGCCGACTCACTGACCCGCGCCGCCACCGCCGAGCGACAGGCCCGGGCGCGGGCCGCGGCCCGCCGGGAACAGCTTCGCCGCGAGGCGGCCGACGCTCGTGCTGTGGCGCAGGCGGCCACCTGGCTGCTGAGTCAGATCGAGGCGTCCCAGCAGCTGGCCGCCGCCGAACGGACGGCGGCCGAAGCCGCCCGGCAGTCCGCCGAGACCGCGCTGACCGAAGCGAGACGCCGCGGCCGTGAACTGGCCAAGGAGTTCGAGGATCTGGTCGCCCACGTCCATCGCGATGAACTGGCCCGTGCCGAGCAGCGGCTGCGGGTCGAGGCCTTGGCCGAGCGGGCACTGGTCGAGCTGGGCCTGGACGTCGACGTGCTGGTCGCCGAATACGGCCCCGACCAGCTGATTCCGGTGCTGACCAGGGCCGACGGCTCCGCGCTGGGGTCCGAGGACGAGCGTCCCGAGCCGGTCCCGTTCGTCCGAGCCGAGCAGGAGAAGCGGCTGCGGGCCGCGGAACGCAACCTCGGCGTCCTGGGCAAGGTGAACCCGCTGGCGCTGGAGGAGTTCGACGCCCTGCAGGAACGGCACGCCTTCCTGGCCGAGCAACTGGACGACCTGCGCAAGACCCGGGCCGACCTGGCCGACATCATCGACCAGGTGGACGCCCGAGTGCAGGAGGTCTTCGCCGCCGCCTACGCCGACGTCGAGAAGGCCTTCGAACATGCCTTTTCGCGGCTGTTCCCGGGCGGTGAGGGTCGCCTGGTGCTGACCGAGCCGGGGGAGTGGCTGACCACCGGTGTCGATGTCGAGGCGCGTCCGGCCGGCAAGAAGGTGAAGCGGCTGTCGCTGCTATCGGGCGGCGAGCGCTCCCTGGTGGCGGTGGCCTTCCTGGTAGCCCTGTTCAAGGCCCGGCCCAGCCCGTTCTACATTCTCGACGAGGTCGAAGCCGCCCTGGACGACACCAACCTCGGCAGGCTGCTGGAGATCTACGAGGAGCTGCGGGAGAACTCGCAGCTGCTGGTGATCACCCACCAGAAACGCACCATGGAGATCGCCGACGCCTTGTACGGCGTCACCATGCGCTCCGACGGCGTCTCCGCGGTGATCAGCCAGCGACTCCGCGACTGAACCCTGCGTCAGGTCGGCCGGTCCGTCGGTCGGCTTCCCGACGTTGCCCCTCTTTGGTGTGATTGCACCGGTTCAAACAGGCGCAATCACCGCGAAAGGGCGCAACGTCGAGGTGGCGGCCGTCCATGGAACCCGATGCGGGAGTGAAGGCCGCGATGTTGCATACTGGAGCCATCCCGTCGGAAGGTTCTCAACGTGGCTGTCGCACTGCTGGTGATGGTGGTGATCCTCGCCATCGCTATCGCCGTCGTCGCGATTGTGGCCATGGGCATGCAGGGTGCGGGTCGTGAGAAGGCTCCCGAACTCGCCAATGTGATGGCCGAGACCGCCCGGCATCTCAACGGGGACGCCGAGCCGCCCCAGGGCCTGGTCGAGTTCTTCGAAGAGATCCCGTCCCGCCGCGGCTCCGCCAGCTCTGCCACCTCGCCCGGTTCTGCCACCTCGCCCCGTTCGACCACTTCGCCCGACTCTGCTAACTCGGTGGAGTCTGCGGCCCCCGCGAAGTCGGCGAGCTCCGCCAGTTGATCCCGGGGCTACATGGCCCCACAGGTGTCGCTGAGTCAACGCAACCACCGTTGGTCGAGCTTGTCGAGACCCCGGACGGTCGAAGGTTTCGACAAGCTCAACCAGCGGCGAGTTGCAGAGCTGGACAAGCTCAACCAGCGAATCGGTGATTCGGTAGCACGCCGCGGCATCCGCTCCGACGAGGTGCCGCCGCGAGAACGGCGCTCATCTTGTCCTCGACCACCCGTAGCATGAGCCGGTGGATTTGATCACCTGGCTCATCGTCGGCGTGCTGGCCCTCGCGGTCGTCGTCGCCGGCACCATGTTCCTGGCGCGCCGACGGGCGCTGCCGCCGGCCCCGAAAACCCCGGCGCTGCCGACCACCGAACCCGAGGCCGGTGCCGAACCCGGACCGGCAGCCGAGGGTGCAGAAGAGAGCGCGACCGCCACCCTGGAGCGACCCGAGGCGCCATCGACCCGGATGGCCCGGTTGCGTCGCCGGCTGGCCGGCAGCAACAATCCGCTGGCCCGAGGCCTGCTGTCGATCCTGTCCTCCGACCGGCTGGACGCCGACGTCTGGGACGACTTCGAAGCCACGCTGATCACCTCCGACCTCGGCGTCGGCCCCACCCAGGAACTGACCGAGGCGCTGCGCCGCGAGTTGGTGGTGGACGGGGTCAGCGATCCCACCCACGCCAGAGCCGTGCTGCGGCACGAACTGCTGAACCTGGTCGGCCCGAACATGGACCGATCGCTCAACCTGCAGGGCGAGGACGGCAAGCCCGCCGTGGTGCTGGTGGTGGGCGTCAACGGCACCGGCAAGACCACCACGATCGGCAAGCTCTCCCGGGTGCTGGTGGCCGAGGACAAGTCGGTCGTGCTGGGTGCCGCCGACACCTTCCGGGCCGCTGCCGCCGAGCAGTTGCAGACCTGGGGCGACCGGGTGGGCGTCCCCACCGTCCGAGGTCCTGAGGGCGGTGACCCGGCCGCCGTGGCCTACCAGGCCGTCCAGCGCGGCATCGACGACGGTGCCGACGTGGTGATCGTCGACACCGCCGGACGCCTGCACACCAAGACCGGCCTGATGGACGAGCTGGGCAAGATCAAGCGGGTCATCGAGAAGCTGGCCCCGGTCACCGAGGTGTTGCTACTGCTCGACGCCACCACCGGGCAGAACGGTTTGATCCAGGCCCGGGTGTTCGCCGAGGTGGTGCAGATCACCGGCATCGTGTTGAGCAAGCTGGACGGCTCCGCCAAGGGCGGCATCGTCGTCCAGGTGCAGCGCGAACTCGGCGTTCCGGTGAAGCTGATCGGTCTCGGCGAGGGAGTCGACGACCTGGTGCCCTTCGAGGCCGAGGCGTTCGTGGATGCGCTGCTCAGCGAGTGAGCC
>JBDHZN010000047.1:0-18077 GCA_039811845.1 Micropruina sp.
CGTGTTGCTCGGCGTCTTCGCCGGGCTGATCGTGGTGGCCACCAGTCACTGGCGCACCGGCAGCACCCTGATCGGGCTGTCGATCACCATGGGCGGGCTGTTCCGGCTGCTGCCGAACCGCCGGGTCGGCCTGCTCGCCGTCCGGAACAAAGCGGTGGACACCGCCGTGCTGCTGGTCATCGGAATCGGGATCACCGTGTTGGCGTGGGCCGTCCCCGCCTTGCGGAACTGAGCTCGTCAGCGCTTCTTCGAGTACCGGAACTGCTCGGACGCGGTGGTCTCGTCGCCGCGCACCCGGGCCGCCTCGCGGGTGCGCAGGTCGACCCGGCGGATCTTGCCAGAGATGGTTTTCGGCAGCTCTTCGACGAACTCGATGATCCGGACCAATTGGTAGCCGGACAGGTTCGCCTTGGCGTGATCGAAGATCGACCGGGCCGTCGCCTCGGACGCCTCAACGCCCGCAGCCAGCGTGAGGAACGCCTTCGGCACCGCCAACCGGACCGGGTGCGGGCTGGGCACCACCGCGGCCTCGGCCACCGCCGGATGCTCCAGCAGCACGGACTCGAGCTCGAACGGGCTGATCTTGTAGTCGGACGCCTTGAACACGTCATCGGCGCGTCCCACATAGGTCAGGTAACCGTCGGCGTCCCGGCTGGCGATGTCGCCGGAATGGTAGTAACCGTCCCGCATTGCCTCGGCGGTGTACTCCTCATCGCCGAAGTAGCCGCTCATCAGGGCCAGCGGCCGCCGCGCCAGATCCAGGCAGATCTCGCCCTCGTCCTGGCCGGGCTCACCGGTGACCGGGTCGAGCAGTTCGACGTTGTAGCCGGGCAGCGGACGTCCCATCGAGCCGTCCTTGACCAGCTGACCAGGGGAGTTGCCCACCCAGCAGGTGGTCTCGGTCTGGCCGAAGCCGTCCCGGATGGTCGAGCCCCAGGCGGCCCGCACCTGGGTGATCACCTCCGGATTGAGCGGCTCACCGGCACCGACCAGCTCGCGCGGCGGCTGCCGCAGCTGGGTCAGATCGGCCTGGATCAGCATCCGCCACACCGTCGGCGGCGCGCAGAACGTGGTCACCTGGTGGGCGTCCATCACCCGCATCAGCGCACCGGCGTCGAACCGGGCGTAGTTGAAGATGAACACCGTCGCCTGGGCCAGGAACGGCGAGAAGAAGTTGCTCCAGGCGTGCTTGCCCCAGCCCGGCGAGGAGATGTTCAGATGGACGTCGCCCTCCCGAACACCGAGCCACCACATGGTCGACAGGTGTCCGACCGGGTAGGACACCTGGGTGTGCCGGACCAGCTTGGGCCGGGCAGTGGTGCCCGAAGTGAAGTACAGCAGGCAGGTGTCGCCGGCCGGGGTCGGGGCGTCCGGGGTGAAGCCGTCCGGGGCGGCGTGCGAGTCGGCGAAATCGGTCCAGCCGGGCACCGGATCGCCGACGCCGATCCGGGTCACCGCACCGGGCAGGCCGGCGAACCGGTCAGCCAGCGCCGTCGGGGCGATGGTGTAGGTCGCGCCCGCCGTCCGCACCCGGAACTCAAGTTCACCGGCGGTCAGCAGCGTCGAAGTGGGTATCGCGACCGCGCCCACCTTGAGCACGCCGAACAGGGTCTCCCACAGTTCGATCGTGTTGTTCAGCATCACGATCATCGCGTCACCGCGGCGGACGCCGAGGTCGGTCAGCCAGGCGGCCACCTGGTCGGAGCGCCGCGACAGCTCCCCGTAGCTGGTGCTCTGCACGTTCAGGTCGGCGTCGACGATGGTCACCGCGGGCCGGTCGGGATGCCCACTGGCCACCACGTCGAACCAGTCCAGGGCGAAGTTGAACTCGGTCAGCTCCGGCCAGCGGAAGCCGGCGACCGCACCGTCGTAGTCGGTGGCGTGATCGAACAGGAAGTCGCGGGCCGCGCGGACGGCCTCGGTGGCGGGAGTGGCAGGACGTCCGAGCTGGGGCATGGCGCTATCCAACCACCGCAAGCGTCGAGAAGCTCAACCCGCGGTGAGACTCAGATCAGACCGAGCTCGGTGACCGCCTTGGCCTCGTCCTGCAGCTCGGCGACCGAGGCATCGATCTTGCCGCGGCTGAAGTCGTCGATCTCCAGGCCCTGGACGATGCTGTAGCTGCCGTCGGCCGTGGTGCACGGGAACGACGAGATGATGCCCTCAGGCACCCCGTAGGAGCCGTCGGACGGCACCGCCATCGACACCCAGTCGCCGGCCGGGGTGCCGTTGAGCAGGTCGCGCATGTGCTCGATGGTGGCGTTCGCCGCCGACGCCGCCGAGGACGAGCCGCGGGCCGCGATGATGGCCGCGCCGCGCTTGGCGACGGTCGGGATGAAGTCGTTCTCGACCCAGGCCTGATCGTCGACCAGCTCGGCGGCGTTCTTGCCGTCCACCTCGGCGTGGAACACGTCCGGGTACTGGGTGGCGGAGTGGTTGCCCCAGATGGTCATCTTCTGCACGCTGGTCACCGGAACACCGGCCTTCGCCGCGAGTTGGCTGATCGCCCGGTTGTGGTCGAGCCGGGTCAGTGCGTTGAACCGCTCGATGGGGATGTCGGGCGCGTTCTTCATCGCGATCAGGGCGTTGGTGTTGGCCGGGTTGCCGGTCACCAGCACCTTGATGTCGTCGGCGGCGACCTCGTTGAGGGCCTTGCCCTGGGCGGTGAAGATGGCGCCGTTGGCGCTCAGCAGATCACCGCGCTCCATGCCGGCGGTGCGCGGCCGGGCACCCACCAGCATCGCCAGGTTCACCCCGTCGAACACCTTGGCCGGATCGTCGCCGATCTCGACCTTGGCCAGCGTCGGGAAGGCGCAGTCGTCGAGTTCCATCACCACGCCCTCGAGTGCCTTCAAGGCGGGGGTGATCTCGAGCAGCCGCAGTTCGACGCTCTGGTCGGGACCGAGCAGGGCGCCGCTGGCGATGCGGAACAGCAGGCTGTAGCAGATCTGGCCGGCCGCGCCGGTCACGGCAACCTTCACGGGTGTGCTCACGGTGGTTCTCCTCAACGACGAGTGGTGACGGTTTTCACGCTATCAGCGGTGACTGACACTCGTCCGGCGATCCATCGGACGCCTGCCCTCGGCGACCGCGGCTAGGCTCCCGACCGTGCGACTGCTGCTGGCCCGACATGCCCGAACCGCGTCCAATGTGGCCGCCCTGCTCGATACCGCACCGCCCGGACCGGAACTGGATCTGGTCGGACGCGCCCAGGCGACGGCGCTGGCCGAGCGCCTGGCCGGGCAGCGCATCGGCGGTGTCTACAGCTCCGATCTGGTGCGGGCCGTGCAGACCGGAGTGCCTGCCGTCCGGGCATTCGGAGTGGCGGCCGCCGAGCTGTCGCAACTGCGTGAGATCGGGGCCGGCGAGGACGAGATGTCGGCCGATCTGCAGCGCTATCTGGCCGCCCTGCGCTCATGGGGCGAGGGTGACCATCGCGTCCGGATTCCGGGTGGTGAGGACGGAGCCGAGTTCCTGGAGCGGTTCGGCGACGGTATCCGGGCGGTCGCCGAGGCGGGGCATGAGGCGGCGCTGGTGATCAGCCATGGCGCGGCGATCCGGACCTGGGCAGGGTTCGCGATGCCCGAGGTGCACGTCGCGCTCGGTGCCCGCGGCATGCCCAACACCACGGTGATCGTGGCCGACGGCGATCCTGATTCTGGCTGGACGCTGCGCGGCATCGACCTTCTCGCCCCCGATCCCGACGACGGGTTCGCCGCGCTGGGCAGACCGAGCGGTTCTCGCTGATCGAGCACCGCCCGGTGATCGAGACGCCCGGCCCGTTGATCGAGCTTGTCGAGATCCCTGGTTTCGACAAGCTCAACCATCGACAGCCGTCCGACAAGCTCAACCATCGACAGCCGTCCGACGAGCTCAACCAGCGAGAGCGGTCCGACAAGCTGACCAACGCGTGACGCCCTAGGCTGCCGTCCCATGACGGCCTACCACGCGGACGCGTCCGACATCGATGGCAAAGAGATCCTCACCTGGGCCGGCTTCGGCGACGCCAGCCGCGAACTGGCCGGACAGGTCGCGGCGAGCGGCTTCCGTCCGGACGTGATCGTTGCGGTCGCGCGGGGCGGACTGATCGTCGGCGGCGCACTCTCCTATGCCTTGGGCGTGAAGCTCTCCGACGCGATGAACGTCGAGTTCTACACCGACGTCTCCGAGACCCTGCCCGATCCGGTCCTGCTGGCGCCGCTACTCGACATCGACAGCATCGCCGGACGCCGGGTGCTGGTCGCCGATGACGTCGCCGACTCGGGCCGCACCCTGCAACTGGTGATGGACATCCTGCTCAAGCACGGCGCCGAGGTACGCACCGCCGTGCTGTACACCAAACCCACCTCGGTCTATCAGGTCGACTTCGTCTGGAAGGACACCGCCGACTGGATCGTCTTCCCCTGGTCGGCGCTACCGCCGGTCGGCACCGCAGCGACCGACGCCGGCGAGGGGACGAGATGATCACCGTGGGTGCCGAGCGTGAACTGCTGGAGGCCATGCTCGACGACGGCCGCAACGAGCTGGTGCGTTGCGTACAGGGACTCTCCGAAGCGGACGCCCGGCGCCGGCTGGTTCGGTCGCTGACCACGCCACTGGGCCTGCTGACCCATGCCGCGGCCGCCGAGCGGTCGTGGTTCCAACGGCGGCTGGGGGGCCTGCCCGACTCCGAGTGCGACGGCTACGCCTACGGCGACGACGCCAGCTTCCGCTACGACGACGATCTGACGGTGACCGAAGCGATCGAGCGCTTTGAGCAGGCCTGTGCCCGCAGCCGGACGATCGCGGCCGGGTTCGACCTCGACCAGCAGGTTCCCCACGAACGGATCGGGATCGTCTCGCTGCGCTGGATCTACCTGCACATGATCCGGGAACTGGCCCGCCACGCGGGCCACGCCGACATCCTTCGCGAGCAGATCGATGGCGAGACGATGACCGGATCGCAGTATGCGGTGCCGCCGAGGACCGAGTAGGGCTTTCCCGTCCAGGTTTCGCGGACACGAGGCTGACCGGATGCCGCGACGGTCGACCGGTGCCGGACGGTCCTCCGGCTGGTTTCGGGCGCGGTTGCGGGAGGAGAAGGCGCGAGTCAGCGGAAGATCACGGTGCGCTGGCCGTCAGCCATGATCCGGTGCTCGGCGAACAGTTTCACGGCATCGGTGAGGGTGCGGGACTCCTGCTCCTGGCCGATCGCCACCAGTTCGGGGACGTCGACGGTGTGGTCGACGCGACGCACGTTCTGCTCGATGATCGGGCCCTCGTCCAGGTCGGCGGTGACGAAATGCGCGGTGGCTCCGATCAGCTTCACCCCGCGGCTGTGCGCCTGCCGGTAGGGGTTGGCACCCTTGAAGCCGGGCAGGAACGAGTGGTGGATGTTGATCGCCTTCCCGGCCAGCCGTTCGCACAGCTCGGGCGACAGGATCTGCATGTAGCGGGCGAGCACCACCAGCTCGATGTCGTGCTGTTCGACCGCGTCCAGCACCCGCGCCTCGAACGCTGCCTTGGTGTGCGGCAGCACCACATGGTTCTCGAACGGGACGCCGTAGAAACCGGCCAGGTCGCCCAGATCGGGGTGGTTGGCGAGGATCAGCGGGATCTCGATCTGCAGGTAGCCGGAGCGGGCCCGGAACAGCAGGTCGTTGAGGCAGTGGCCGGCCTTGGACGCCAGGATCAGCGTGCGCCGCGGGCGTCCGACATAGTCAAGCACCCATTCGGCGCCCAGTGAGTTCGCGATCGGGGTGATGGCGTGTTCGAACACCGACCTGTCGAAACCCGACTGCACCTGGACCCGCATGAAGAACCGGTTCGACTCCGGCGAACTGAACTGCTGCAGCTCGGTGATGTTGCCGTAGGCCTGCGCGATGGCGCCGGTGACGGCATGGACGATGCCCGGCCGGTCGTCGCAGGCCAGGGTCAGCAGCCAATGGGTGGAGTCGATCACCGCGCAAGGGTATCGGCCTCTGAAACGGGTCGGTGCGGTGTTCAGCGGTCATGGGCTCAGCGACGGCCCCGCACAGGCCGGTGGCTCTCGGCGGGGTGCGGCCCTAGTCGGGTGCTGCGCGGAGAAATGGCCGTTATGGCAGACCGCAGCCGACGCGGATTCAGTTCACGCGTCGAAGTGTGCGTTTTCGGCGGATCCGGACCTACTCAAAACGCTCATTACTCGGCGGGAGAACGCAGACGATCGAATGCTCGCGTCGAAAACGCTCGAATCTCCGCGGTATGCCAACCTTGGGCTTCGACCAGCGGTAGATGGGCAGAGAGTTGGCAGAGAGTTGATCGGTGTTCAGGCCGTCGGGATCCAGGGGGCGAACAGCCGGAGCAACTCGTTGGCCACCGGTACCAGTGCGATGAGTCCGCCGCCTACCCGCACCGGCCACGGCGTGGACGCGCGCCGCACCAGCAGCCAACAGCCGACCTGGAGCAGAACGAATGCCCCGATGACAGTGAATAACGGATACGGCTCACCAGGGTCGTAGCTGTAGCAGCAGTCGGGGTCGAGCATCGGCTGCGGGACGATCCGGTGGATCCACAACCGGAACAGCGCGCTGGACAGCGGCCACCAGATCACGCAGCTGAGCATCGCCAGCCAGTCCCGTCCGCGAGCCCGGGCCAGTGCCAGAGTGAGCGTCAGCACGATCACGCTCCCCAGCCACGCAATCGGCAGGAACAGCACGATGCCGAAGTAGTGCGGCGGCTCGCTGGCCTGCCAGAACGGCGCCATCGTGAGCTGATGGAACAACGCCCCGATGCCGGCACCGACGACCGCCACGACGGCAACGTGCCAGCCGGACGCTGTCCCCGGTGACCGGGAGAACCGTCCCCGGTGGCCGCGGGGGCGGTTCCTTTGGTCACCGAGGGTGATCGCGGGGACGGTTCCTTTGGGCACGGGATCCCGAGCCGGGACAGGGGTGGGTTGCCTCATCCATTCAGTGTGCAGAACGCGGATGTCAGCTACAGGGCGTCGATGGCGGCGTTCAGCGTTGTCGAGGGACGCATCACCGCGCTGGTCAGGGCATCATCGGGCCGGTAGTAGCCGCCGAGGTCGGCGGGGGAACCCTGTACCGCGAGCAGTTCCGCATTGATCGTCGCCTCCTGCTCCCGCAGGGTTGCGGCGAGCGGCGCGAACCGTGCAGCGAGCGCCGGATCAGCGGACTGCCCAGCCAACTCCTCGGCCCAGAACAGCGCGAGGTAGAAGTGGCTGCCCCGGTTGTCGATGGTGCCCAGCCTGCGTCCCGGCGACTTGTTCTCGTTCAGGAACGTGCCGGTCGCCCGGTCAAGAGTCTCGCTCAGCACCGTGGCGGACGCGTTGCCGGTCACTTCGGCGTACTTGGCGAAGCTCTCGGCCAGCGCCAGGAACTCGCCCAGGCTGTCCCAGCGCAGGTAGTTCTCCTTGACCAACTGCTGAACGTGCTTGGGTGCCGACCCGCCGGCACCGGTTTCGAACAGCCCGCCGCCGTTGATCAGCGGAACCACCGACAGCATCTTGGCCGACGTGCCCACCTCGAGGATGGGGAACAGGTCGGTGTTGTAGTCGCGCAGCACGTTGCCGGTCACCGAGATGGTGTTCTTGCCCTGCCGGATGCGCTCCACCGACACCTTGGTCGCCTCAATCGGTGAGGCGATGGTGATGTCCAGCCCGGTGGTGTCCCCGACGAGCTCCGGATCGCTCAGGTAGGTCTCGACCTTGGCGATCAGGTTGCGGTCGTGGGCACGGCTTTCGTCCAGCCAGAAGATCGCCGGGTCGCCGGTGGCGCGAGCCCGGGTCACCGCCAGCTTCACCCAGTCGCGGATCGGGACATCCTTGGTCTGGCAGGCGCGCCAGATGTCGCCCGGCTGGACGGCGTGCTCGATCAGCACGTCGCCGGCCCGGCCGACCACGCGCACCGTGCCGGCCTGGCCGATCTCGAAGGTCTTGTCGTGGGAGCCGTACTCCTCGGCGGCCTGCGCCATCAGCCCGACGTTGGGCACTGAGCCCATCGTCGCCGGGTCGTAGGCACCGTGGGCGCGGCAGTCGTCGATGACGGCCTGGTAGACGCCCGCATACGACGAGTCGGGGATCACCGCCAGGGTGTCGGCCTCGTTGCCGTCCGGGCCCCACATGTGGCCACCGATCCGGATCATGGCAGGCATGGAGGCGTCCACGATCACGTCGGACGGCACATGCAGGTTGGTGATGCCGCGGTCGGAATCGACCATCGCCAGCGCCGGGCCGTCGGCCAGTTCCTGCTCGAAGGACGCCTTGATGGCGGCACCGTCGGGCAGCGCATCCAGGCCGGCGAGGATGCCGCCCAGGCCGTTGTTGGGGCTCAGCCCGGCCGCGGCCAAGGCATCGCCGTAGGTGGCGAAGGTGGTGGGGAAGAATGCCCGCACCACATGGCCGAAGATGATCGGGTCGGAGACCTTCATCATGGTGGCCTTCAGATGCACCGAGAACAGCACGCCCTCAGCCTTGGCGCGGGCGACCTGCTCGCGTAGGAAGCGCTGCAACGCCTCGGCGCGCAGCACGGTGCCGTCGACGACCTCGCCGGCCAGTACCGGAATCGATGCCTTGAGCACGACGACGTCGCCGCCGTCGGCCGGCACCAGCTCGATCCGCAGCTCGTCGTCGGCCTCGACCACCGCGGACTTCTCGTTGTGCCGGAAGTCGTCGGCGTCCATCGTGGCCACGTTGGTCTTCGAATCGGAACTCCAGGCACCCATCGAGTGCGGGTGCTGCCGGGCGTAGTTCTTCACCGACTCGGGGGCGCGGCGGTCGGAGTTGCCCTCGCGGAGCACCGGGTTGACCGCGCTGCCCTTGACCTTGTCGTAGCGGGCCTTGACCTCGGCTTCGGCGTCATCCGCGGGGTTGTCGGGATAGTCGGGCAGGTCGTAGCCCTTGTCCTGCAACTCCTTGATGGCCGCCTTCAGCTGCGGCATCGACGCGCTCACGTTGGGCAGCTTGATGATGTTGGCGTCCGGGGTCTTGGCCAACTCGCCGAGCTCGGCCAGCGCGTTCGGCAGCCGCTGCTCGTCGGTCAAGCGCTCGGGGAACAGGGCGATGATGCGTCCGGCCAGGGAGATGTCGCGAGTCTCCACCTCGACGCCCGCGGCCGCCGCATAGGCCCGGACGATCGGCAGGAAGGAGTACGTCGCCAGCAGCGGCGCCTCGTCGGTATGCGTGTAGATGATCGGACTCATCGTGACCCTTCATGCCTGGAGGTTTCTGACGGCAGGAGACTATCCAATCGCGCCCGGCCCACCCCGTCGTCCCGGCGAACGCCCGGATCTCCCGGGGCGGTGACCGCGAGCGTAGACCGGGGTCAGCCGTCGATCGAACTCATATCGCCGTACCGAGCGCCGGCGACGGCATCCCGCGGCACGGCTTCGGTGAGCTCGGTGAGGTCGTCCTCGGACAGCCGCACCCGCAATGCGGCCGCGTTCTCGACCAGGTAGCGGACCCGCTTGGTGCCCGGGATCGGCACGATGTCGTGACCCTGGGCCAGTACCCAGGCCAGCGCGAGCTGTCCGGGTGTGCAGTCGTGCCGGTCGGCCAGGTCACGGACGCGGTTCACCAGACCCAGGTTGGTTTCCAGCGCGGCTCCCTGGAAGCGGGGGAAGTAGGTGGTGTTGCGGCTGTCGCCCGCGGCCAGCGACTCGCGGCTGACTCGTCCGGTGAGCAGCCCCCGACCCAACGGCGAGTACGGCACCAACCCGATGCCCAACTCGCGCAGTGTCGGCAGGATGACATCTTCGACGTCGCGGCTGAACAGGGAGTACTCGGTCTGTAGCGCCGTGATCGGATGCACCGCGTGGGCCCGGCGAATGGTGTCGGCGGACGCTTCGGAAAGCCCCAGGAAGCGCACCTTTCCGGCGTCCACCAGTTCCTTCATGGCGCCGACGGTCTCTTCGATCGGGACGGTGAAGTCGACCCGGTGCTGGTAATAGAGGTCGATGTGGTCGACGCCGAGCCGCTGCAGGGAGGCGTCGCAGGCGGCACGGACGTACTCGGGCCGTCCGTTGACCCCGAGCCGGGTGCCGTCCGGGAGTCGCTCGTTGCCGAATTTGGTGGCCAGTTGGACCTCGTCGCGGCGTCCGTGGATCGCCTCGCCGACCAGTTTCTCGTTGGTGAACGGGCCGTACATGTCGGCGGTGTCGAGGAAGGTGACGCCGAGATCAAGCGCGTGCTGGATGGTCGCGACGCCGCCGGCGTGATCAGGGGTTCCGTAGAACTCCGACATGCCCATGCAGCCCAGGCCGAGCGCCGAGACGGTCAGTGCCGCGGCGTCCGAGCCGAGGGTGCGGGTGGGGATCTGTGTGGTCATGCCTCCAGCCAACACCCGGGAGGCCGCGCGAGGAAGTGGTACGGAGGGACGGTTCTTTTCGTTCCAGAATTGGGACGGGGGGACGGTTCTCTTCGTTCCATTCGGCACGAGAAGAACCGTCCCTGTGTGCCGCTCAGCCGCCGAACGGCACCAGGAAGCGTCCGATGGCGACGAAGGCGGCCAGGACGAGCAGCACGGCAGCCGGGGTGAAGGCCTCGTGGCGCCGCAGATGGACGACGACCGCGCCGATCATCGTCGCGGTCAGGCCGAGCGCGGCGATCGGGACGAGGACGGGCAGGATGCCGGTCACGGCAGGCAGGATCAGCCCGAGCGCGCCCAGGAGCTCCAAGCTGCCGATGGTCTTCACCATGCCGGTGGAGAAGTCCTCGGTCCAGCCCATTCCGGACGCGGTGAGCTGCTCCTTGCTGCGACTGACCTTCATCGTGCCGGCGCCCAGGAAGGCGAGAGCGAGCAGTCCGGCAACGATCCACAGAGCGATGTTCATGGTTGTGATTCCTCGTTTCTAACTTTACGTATGAAGTAAACGGTACTGGTGGTTACTTTAAGCTTCAAGTCAACAGGAGGGCCCCTGGGCGGCTGTCTGGGGGAGGCGTGCTGAGTTACCATTCCGACGTGGACGACACGGCCGAGGCGCAGTGGCTGGACGCCGAAGAGCGAGCGGCCTGGATCGGTCTGGTCGGATTGCTGATGCGGCTGGGACCGGCGCTGGACGCCCAGTTGCGTCGCGACGCGGGGCTCACGCTGTTCGAGTATTCGGTGATGGCGGGACTGTCCGAGCAACCCGAGCGAACGATGCGAATGAGCGAGCTGGCGGCGGTCGCTGAGGGGTCGCTGTCCCGGCTGTCGCAGGTGGTTGCGCGGCTGGAACGCAAGGGTTTCGTGCGACGCGCGGCCGACCCGTCCGATGGTCGCTACACCCTCGCCACGCTCACCGACGACGGCTGGACGGCGGTGGTCACGACCGCGCCGAGTCATGTCGCGGAGGTGCGCCGGTTGGTGCTCGACCCGCTCACCCGCGGCCAGATCAAGCAACTCGGCGCGATCGGACGCCGGATCGGCGACGCCATCGACCCGAACGGAGCCTGCCCTCCCGCCTGACGCCCTTTCTGCCCGGAAGTGGACGAGTGGAGGTGGAACGAAGGGACGGTTCTCTTCGTACCGAATGTGGAACGAAAAGAACCGTCCCTCCGTTCCACTCTCAGCGAAGCGGGTGGCGCACCAGAAAGTGTCAGTAGCGGTTCTTACGCTCAGGGCCATGATCACCGCGCTCGCCGTGCACGGCTACCGATCGCTGCGGGACGTCGTGCTGCCGCTGGAGCGATTGACGGTTGTCACCGGAGCCAACGGGGTCGGCAAGTCGAACCTGTACCGGGCCTTCCAACTGCTCGCCGACACGGCGTCCGGACGGTTCATCGGCTCGATCGCGGCCGCCGGCGGACTGTCGTCGGTGCTGTGGGCGGGGCCGGAGCAGATCTCCGCGGCGATGCGGCGCGGCGACGTGCCGATTCAGGGCACCGGGTCACGCAAGGCGCCGATCAGCCTGCAGCTCGGTTTCACCACCGACGATCTCGGCTACCTGATCGACGTCGGCTTACCGGTTCCCGAGCATCCTCCGTCGATCTTCGGACGCGATCCGATCATCAAGCGCGAGCTCATCTGGGCCGGTCCGAGCCTGCGGCCGGCAGCCACCCTGCTGGAGCGGACGGCGCGCGGTGTCCGAGTCGCTGAAGATGCCGGACGCGCCTCGAACCGCGCCTCCGGGCACATCGAGGTGGGGCTGCCGCCGTGGGCGAGCGTGCTGGACGAACTGGTCGACCCGATCCACCGGCCGGAGGCGACCGCCGTCCGCGACGTGGTGCGCGGGTGGCGGTTCTATGACAGCTTCCGGGTAGATCCGGAAGCCCCGGCGCGGCTACCGCAGGTGGGCACCCGCACCGAGGTGCTTGCCGCCGACGGCCACGATCTGGCGCCCACGATCGCCACCATCGTGGAATCGGCCTGGGAAGGGCCGTTCCGCGAGGCGATCGCCGACGCCTTCCCCGGCACCCGGGTCGCCATCGCCGACCAGGCCGGGCGGTTCGAACTCGAACTCCACCAACCCGGCCTGCTGCGGCCGCTGACCGGGCGGGAGCTCTCCGACGGCACGCTGCGCTACCTGCTGCTGGCCGCGGCCCTGTTCAGTCCACGCCCGCCGGGCCTGATGGTGCTGAACGAGCCCGAGACGTCGCTGCATCCCGACATGCTGCCGGCGCTCGCCCGGCTGATGGTGCGGGCCGCCGAGCGCACCCAGCTGGTGGTGGTGAGTCATTCCCGGCCGTTGGTCGAGGCGTTGGCCAAGGCGGGCGCGTTGCACCACGAGTTGGTGAAGCCGTACGGGGAAACCGAGGTCGACGGCCAGGGACTGCTGAGCCGTCCGACGTGGCATTGGGGTCGTCGATGAGCGGCGCGATAGCCTCGCCCGGTGAGCGAGTACCCCGCGGTTTCCTACGTGATGCCGGTGCTGAACGAACAGCGGCACCTCGCCGACGCGGTGGCTGCCGTCCTGGCGCAGGAGTACCCGGCCGAGGCCGAATTGGTGCTGGCGCTGGGAGCCTCCACCGACAACACCACGACGATCGCCCACGAGCTGGCCGCCGGCGACGACCGGATCATCCTGGTCGACAACCCCCGCAACGACATTCCGGTCGGTCTCAACCTGGCGATCCGGGCCAGCCGGCACCCGATCGTGGTGCGGGTGGACGCCCACGCCGAACTGCCGGCCGGCTACACCCGCACGATGGTCGATCTGCTCAACGAGCACGGTGCGGTCAACGTTGGCGGCGTGATGCACGCCAAGGGACACACTCCGTTCCAGTCCGCGGTGGCCCGGGCGTACAACTCGCCATGGGGTTTGGGCGGCGGGCAGTACCACGGGGCGAAGAAGGCGGGGCCGTCCGACAGCGCCTACCTCGGGGTGTTCCGCCGTGAAGTACTCGATCAGGTCGGCGGCTACGACGAGTCGCTGCGCCGAGCCGAGGACTGGGAGCTCAACTCGCGCATCCTCGCTGCCGGGCACCTGATCTGGTACACCCCGGACGTCGCCGTCACCTACTGGCCACGCGCCACCCCGGCGAGCCTGCGCCGGCAGATGTTCGCCACCGGAGCCTGGCGTGGCCATCTGGTCCGCGAGCAGCGGTTCCATACGCCGCTGAAGTACCTCGCCCCGCCCGTGGTGGTGCTGGCGCTCGCGGCGTCCGGACTGGTGGCGGTGGCCCAGTTGACCGGCGTGCTGCGCGACCGGCCGTCCGCACTGGCGAGCACCGTGTACGCCGCGCCGCTGGCCTACGCCGGCGGGTTGGCCGCGGTGGCGAAGAAGTCGCTGGGAGCCGAGTTGCGCTCGGAGTGGCTGCTGAACATCGCGGTGCTGGGCATCATGCACCTGTCCTGGGGGGCAGGTTTCCTGCGCGGGCTGTTCAGCGGCGCGCACGGCACCGTCGACAAGTCCCGGGTCAAGCGCGCAGGGTGAGTTCGGCGAGGTGTTTCGCCACCCGCTTCGCGCTGCGGCCGTCAGTGTGCCGGTGGGCCAGGGCAGCCAGCGCCGCACTGCGCCCGGCGGCGCGTTCCCGCGCGGCCGCGTCGGCGTCCAGGTTCTCCAGGGCGTCGAGGACGCCGTCCCAGTCCTGCCGCCAGCGTCCGCCGGTCACCGTCGCATAGTCGAGGTACAGCCCGCGGGTGGATGCGTAGTGCTCCAGATCGGGGGCCAGGAAGATGATCGGGTTGCCGGTCACCGAGTAGTCGAACGCCATCGACGAGTAGTCGGTGATCAGGGTGTCGATGCCCCACAGCAGCGGCATCGACTCGGGCAGCACCGTCGGCGGAATCAGCCGGACGTGGCGCGACGTGTGCCCGTACGATCCGACCCCGAGCGGATGCGGCCGGATCAACAGCACGCTGTCGGTGGCGGTGCAATAGGCGTCGATCCGGCGCCATTGCCGATCGGTCGGGACGCCGGGGTCGGGTTCGCCGTCGCGCCAGGTCGGCGCGTACAGCAGCGCGCGGCGTCCGACCAGACCCGGAACGCTGCGCTCCAGCAGTTCCCGTGCGGCGGCTCGCCGGCCGGCCGGGCTGCCGCGGAACAACACGTCGGTGCGCGGTTCGCCGAGCACCCGGACCCGCTCGCGGGGCAGGTCGAAGGCGCTGCACATGAACGGTACGAAGGTCTCCGAGGCCACCGGCAGCAGGCTGATCCGCCGGGTGCCGCGCCGGTACGCCTCACGGATCAGCCGGCGGGCGGGCGGGAACCGGTTGAGCGGGCCGAGGGAGAGCGTCGCCGGCGAGTCGGCATGCAGCTTCTTCATCGGGGAGCCGTGCCACAGTTGCGCGATGGTCGCGCCGCGCAGGGCATACCGGTTGACGTCGCCGAAGCCGTGCGTCACCGCCACCACCCCCGCGGAGGCGGTCAGTTCGAACCCTTCGGAGGAGTCCTTGGCGGCCCAGTCCAGGCCCAGTGACCGGGCCCGCCGGGCTTCGTCGGCGTTGCCGACCAGCCAGGCCAACCGCACCGACGGCTCCAGCCTGCGGGCCGCACGCAGCAGCGCCAAGGCGCCGTCGGAGAGGCCGAATGCGCTGCCGAACACCCACAGCCGGGGATCGCGGGTGGCGAACCGGGTCCTCAGGTTGCCGGTGAGGTAGCGGGGCAGCGCCGCCAGCTTCGCGGCGTTCCCCCTGGCGAAGGTGAATCGGGCGGCGGGAGAGGGTGGCACCCTCGACACCCTAGCGATCCTTGGTCGTTAGAACTGTGCCCGTGAGGGGAAGCGCTGATCGATGCACGCATCGTTGGCGGAGAGCGTCTCCCACTCGCTGCGCCGCGCCCGTCCGAGGTCTCGACAAGCTCGACCAACACCTCTCGACGACCGTGTCGGAGGCACCCGATAGGCTGGCTCCCCCATAGTGAAGGGATCCGATGAATCCGATCGTCAGCAATATTCTGCTGATCCTCCTTTTCATCATCATCGGCGGCGTGTTCGCCGCCGCTGAGATGGCGCTGGTTTCGCTGCGCGAGAGCCAGGTCAAGCAACTCTCGACGCGCGGCCAGCGCGGCCGCACCGTCGCCGCCCTGGCGGCCAACCCGAACCGGTTCCTGTCCGCGGTACAGATCGGCGTCACCCTGTCGGGGTTCCTGTCGGCGGCCTTCGGCGGCGCCACCCTGGAAGAGCCGCTGTCGCAGGTGCTGATCGGCTGGGGCGTCCATGAGAACGTCGCCGGACCGCTGTCCCTGGTGACGATCACGGCGATCATCTCCTACTTCTCGATCGTGATCGGCGAACTCACCGCCAAGCGGCTGGCGATGCAGAGCGCCGAGACCTTCGCGATGGGCCTGGCTCCGCTGGTCAACGCGATCGCCACGGTGGCCCGTCCGGTGATCTGGTTCCTGGGCGTCTCCACCAATGCCCTGGTCCGGGTGCTGGGCGGCGACCCGAAGGCGGGCCGTGAGGAGGTCACTGACGAAGAGCTCCGCGCGATGGTGACCTCGTCGTCCACCCTGGGTGACGAGGAACGCCAGATCGTCGACGAGGTGTTCGCGGCCGGCCAGGTCAGCCTGCGCGAGGCGATGGTGCCCCGCACCGAAGTGGACTTCCTCTCCGGTGATCTGCCTGCCTACAAAGCGATTCGCTCCTTCCAGGAGCAGGCGCACAGTCGTTACCCGGTGATCGGTGAGGACGTCGACGACGTGCTGGGTTTCGTCCACGTCCGCGACCTGTTCGATCTCGACCCGTCGGCCCGGAACGCCCCGGTGAGCCAGCTGGTCCGGCCGGTGGAGTCGCTGCCGCACACCATGAAGATCCTTCGGGCGCTGACCGAGATGCGCGCCGCGAACGCCCATCTGGTGATCGTCCGCGACGAGTACGGCGGCACCGCCGGCATCGTCACCATGGAGGACCTGGTCGAAGAGCTGGTCGGCGACATCTCCGACGAATTCGACGGGCCGAGTGAAGCGTCCAACGCTCCGGGCGGGGCAGAGGTCGACGGCCTCGAGACGCTGGAGGAGTTCGGCGAAGACCACGGCTACGTGTTGCCCGAGGGTCCCTATGACACGGTCGCCGGCTTCGTGATGGCGCACCTGGGCCGGCTGCCCGAGGTGGGTGACCTGATCGAGGTGGAACTCGACCCGGTCGAGGCCACCGAGGAAGGGCCGGAGCAGTTCGAGTTCACCGTCGCGGAACTCGACGGTCGCCGCGCCTCGAGATTGCGGCTGCGTCGGCTCGGCACCAACCAGGTGGCTGAGTAACCTACCTCGCGGGTGGGCGGAGAGGAGGCATGCGGTGACCGAGGAGGATCCGGACGGTTCCCGGCTGCTGACCTCGCTCGAGGTCGGCGAACTGCTGACCGCGGCCGTCACCCATGCCGGCGGCACTCTGCTCAACTGGGCCCTGGATCATGTGGACGCCCATCCGCAGCAGTCGACGACCGCGACCTATTCGGCGTCCGTGCGCTGGCCCTACGGGGAGCGCGACGAACTGCTCGGGGTGAGTGCCCGGGCCGGCGGCCCGGCGCAAACGGACAGCCGGGCCGAGATCTTCGCCGACGGCGACCGCGAAGTGGCGGTGTGGATCTACCCCCACGACCCCGACCTGCCCGGCCTGGCCCGCGCCGCCTACACCGAGCGGATGGCCGAGATCCTCACCGAGTACCACGTGCTGGGACGGCCGATCACCGATTCCGAGGTGCGGTTGCGGATGATCGGCTACCGCCCGCGGCGGCGGGCGGTGCTGCGGGTCGACGTGGCCACGCCGTCCGATCCCGAACCGACGACGCTGTACTGCAAGGTGCTGCGCGAACGGGTGTTCGGTGACGTCGTCCGACGGCACGAACTGCTGTTGGCGGCCGGCGTGCCGGCGCCCGAGGTGGCCGCGACCACCCCGGACTCTCTGATGTTGCTGCGCAATCTGCCCGGACGGCCGCTGGCGTCCGCGGTTTTCGACGCCAGCGACCCGTGCACCGCCGAGCAGATCATTCACCTGCTGGACGCCATGCCGATGAGCGTCACCCAGCTGGAACGCCGGCCGCCCTGGTCGGATGCCGTCGAGCACTACGCCCGTATGGTCGGCGCCGCGCTGCCGCAGGCGAGCGACAAGCTCGGCTGGCTGACCCAGCAGATCAGCACCGGGCTGAGCCAGATCCCGCTGGGCAACGAGCCCACCCACGGGGACTTCCATGAGGGCCAGGTCCATGTCGCCGACGGCCGGATCGTCGGCGTCCTGGACGTCGACACGGTGGGCCCCGGGCGCCGCGCCGATGACCTGGCCTGCCTGATCGCGCACCTGTCGACGATCCAGCGGATGAGCCCCAGCCAGGAGGCCCGGGTGCACCGGTTGATCCGGGCTTGGGTGCCGGTGTTCGACACCCGGGTCGACCCGACCGAGCTGCGGCTGCGGGCGGCGGCGGTGATCATCTCGCTGGCCACCGGCCCGTTCCGTGGTCAGGAGCCGGACTGGGAGTGGGAGACGCTGCGGATGATCGCCTCCGCCGAGGCCCTGGTGCGCCAGGTGAGCTGACGCAGCGTGAGGCATCGGGTGCAGGCCCCGGGTGATCCCTCCTGGGCGCAGCGGGTCTCGACAAGCTCGGCCAACGGTCGATGATCCGCTCGGTGATGATCGCTATGTCCCGCATCACGAGACCCTGAGGTTCGCCAGCCGGTCCTTTCCGGCGGACGAGAGACACCGTCCGAAACGAATACTACGCTCCGTAGTATGACCGAATCCCCGCTGACCC
>JBDHZN010000048.1:0-18040 GCA_039811845.1 Micropruina sp.
ACCGGCGAGGAGACCGCGGCGCCGACCAGCGCGGCCCGAGCGACCGTGGCGCCGTGGCAGCAGCTCGACGACAGCGACGCCGCCCCCCGCCGCTGGCAGCGCGCTCTACGCGTCCTGGTGACGATCGTCTGCGTGGTGTTCCTATTCATCGGCTTCCGCGCGGCGTTCCGGCAGACGCCCACGGCGCCAGCAGCGCAGGTGCCCGTCGCCGCGACCTACCCGGAGGGCGCCGCCAGCGGCGCCGCGGCCCGGTTCGCCGTGATCTACGCGTCCTGGTCCCAGGACGCAGCCGCGGTCCGGCGTACTGCCATGGCCACCGTCTGGGGAGGCGACCCAGCAGCGGGCTGGAACGGCCGCGGCTGGCAGAATGCCAGCGCGCCGGCCGTCGTCCGGATCAGCGTGGTCGACGCCCAGCGGGCCCGGGTCACCGTCGTCATGACCGTCACCAGCTGGTCCAAGGACACCAAGGGCCGGCAGGTCAAGATGCGCACCCAGCCCATGGCCCTAGAGGTGCCGGTCAGCGTCAGCAAGGACGGCATCGCGCGCGTCTCCGACGTTCCCGTGTGGGTCGCCGTGCCCAGCGTCGCGAAGCCCGTCACCGGCCAGGCCGGCGAGACCGACAGCGCACTCACCTCCCAGACGTCCCAGATCGCAGCCGCATTCTTCACCGCATACGGCCGGGACTCCGACCTCAGCTCCCTTACTGCGCCCGGATCGACCCTCACGGGTCTCGCCGGCGCACTCACCCTCGGCTCGGTGCGGCAATGGACCGTGTACGCACCGAAGGGAGATACCGCGACCGCGGACGCCGAGGTGATCTGGTCGACTCCCAACGGTGCCACCTTGACCCAGACCTACCAGGTCACCCTTCGTCGGACGGTGAGCGGCGATGCCAGCCGCTGGCAAGTCCTCGCCCTCACCGCCTAGATCTCCCCGAACACCCCCAACCGAAAGGAACAGACATGAACTTCACCGGAGCCGACTTCAAAGACTGGGTGCTGATCATCGCCGGGAACATTTTCATCATCATCTTGGTGGTGCGGAGTGTTGGGCACTACGCGAAGAAGGAGTGGGGCGAGCTGCTCGGCCACATTCTCGCGGCGATCGTGGTCGGCGGCCTGATCTACGCCAACGACCAGTCCGTGGCGCTTCTCAAGAACGCCTGGACGCTGCTGATGAGCTGACCAGGCCCCCCCGAACCACCCACCCCCAGGAGCTTCCGATGGCAAGAACCGGCCGCAATTACACCCGAGATCTGACGATCGAGGCCCGACAGCACTCCCTGCTCGGCCTCGACCTGGGCGAAGGCCCCGAACGCCGCGTCATTGCGTTCGGGCTCGTCGTGTTCCCGGTCTGGGTGATCCTGATGTGGCCGATCCTCGGCATTCCGACCCCCCACACCTTCATCTTCTACAGCCTGCCACCGACGATGGCCACCGTGTTTGGGATGCGCCCGGGCAAACCGAAGACCCGGCGCCAGATCACGGCATGGGTGCTCGCGCTCCGGTATCCCCTGATCGGCCACCGGCCGATCATCAAGCTGGGCCGCGTCCGCCCAATGGCGGGCGAACTCATCCCGCTGGCCGAGCGCTGGCACCTCCTCACCACGATGCGCAGCGGCATAGTGCCGGGCTCCGCGGCGCCGGCCTGGGCCAGTGACCAGGCCGAGGAGCGCCCGTCGCGCTGGCTCGGTCGCCCCACCGGCAAGCCCATCACCATCCGACAGCGCAGCCACCTGATGGGTGCGGCCGACCTGTACAACCACCTGATCCGGAAGAAGTGACACCCCCATGAAGATCACCAAGCGACTCGCTCACATCTTCGGACTCGGCGTGCTACGCACCCAGCCGGCCCCCGAGCCGCTGCTCATGGCAGACGGCCTCGTCATCACCGATCGCCAGGCGATCGCCTGGATCGAGATCGGCACCGAGAACACAGACCTCGTGTCGGAAGACCGCGTCGACCACATGCTCGACCAGATCGTGGCATCCGCGCCGTCCCTTCTGGAGGGCAAACAGTGCCACCTAAAGGTCGTGTGGTCACGCGTCGACGGCGCGCAATACCTCGCCGAGCTCGGCGACCGAGCCCGGCCGTGGGACCAGAAGCGCGCCGACTGGCTCGACGAGTACGAGATCAACGAGCGGCGCGCCCTGCTCGGTGTCGTGATCGACGAAAACCGGCAGAGCGACGGAGCGGTCATCGCCCGTCGCAAGGCCCGGCACGCGCTCGGCCTCCCGCCTGGCCGGATCAGCGACAAGGAGCTGCGCTACCTCCACACACGGGTGAGAGAGCTGGCAAAGTCCCTGACTAACACCAGCTGGAAGGTGACCCTGGCGCCAGTCGAGACCGTCGCATGGCTCCACAGCCGCGAACTCCACCGCGAAACGATCCTGCCCACCGCCGGCACCATCACAGGCGCCGGCCTCGGCCGCATCACCAGCGGCCGCGTGGTGCCCTACAGCGACCACCTCGAGACCCTCGGACCCGGCGGCGAGGTCACCCAGTACGTGGCCGTCCTCGCGATCGCCGAATTCCCCGAGCAACTGGAGGTACCAGGTGACCAGGAATGGCTACGCATCCTGTCGGAGATCCACCGCGTCGACGCCACCGGACAGAACGTTCGCGTGAACGTCGACGCCAGCGTGCGCTTCACCGTACTGAGCGACGCCGACGCCCAGAAGCGGGTCAAGAACTCACGCGACCTCGCGAAAGAACAGCGGACGTCGGCCGCGAAGCACTCCACCGGCGAGACCTCGGTCGAGATCGAGGAGACCGAGGCCGAAATGAACGAGACCCTCCGCCGGCTGAACCGCGAGGGCCTGCGGCTGGTCGAGGCACATCCCCGACTCATCATTTCCGAAGCCAGCATCGAGGATCTCAACGCGTCGATTGACGCGGTTCGCTCCCACTACAAGAAGGTCGGTTTTGGCGTCCACCTCGCCGTCGACGAGCAGCGCGAACTGTGGATGGAGGCGCTGCCGTGTGACCAGCTCCGAGTTACCGATCTCGGCCAGACCATCGACGCCACCAGCTTCTTCGGTGGCTGGTGGTGGGGAGGCTCGGTCGCTGGGCAAGCCCCCGGCAACCGGATGGTCGGCTACCTCACCGGCTCGACCCCTGGCATCGTCCGATCCGACGTCACCTCCGGCGCCCGCCGAGGCGACGCCACGACCACCGTCTACGCCGGCCGCTCCGGCCGAGGCAAGACCACCGCAATGATGATCGACGCCCTCAACGCCGCCGCCGACCGCAACACCTGGGTCGCCTGGCTCTCACTGAAAGGCGATGATCTAGGGATCGCCGAAGTCGCCCGCAACGAGTGCGGGGCCGACGCCGGCGTCGTCAGCGTCGGCGCCGAACACGCCGGAGCCGCGGATCTCTTCCGCACGCTGCCGGTCGACGACGCGAAGGTCATGGTGGGCAGCCAGCTCCAACTGCTTGCCCCGGCCTCCATGGCCGGCCTTGCCGAGACTGTCCTACCGCAGGTGATCGAGCAGTACGTGCAGAACACGGACGAGCCGTCCACCTGGGGAGTGATCCTCGCCCTGATCAACTACCGGGCCGAGGACGCCGACGGCGACGAGAACGACGTCGACGGCCGGCGCCGAACCAATGATGTCCACGAGCTTGGCCGCATCTACCGGGCATACGCGTCAACACCCCTCGGCGCGCCGCTCCTGGGCCACTGGGCGGGCACCGAGGCACTGCCGAAGCGGCCGGGACTCTGGGTGGCACACTTCCCCACCCTGGTCCTGCCCCGCGCCACGATGCCCGTGGAGCGCTGGGACCAGTCCCAGCGCCTCTCAGTCGCCCTGATCCGTGCCTTCACCATGCACGCCCTCGCCGTGTCCTCCACCGACGCGCTCCGGAGCATGCCCAAGCTCGTCTCCGTGCCCGAGGTGCATCGGCTGTTGAACACCGACGACGGGCTCGACTTCCTCGACCAGATCGCCCGCATGGGTCGTGCCCGCCACACCAGCCTCCAGATGGACCTGCAAGATCTCACCACGATCCAGCCCCACGAGGGGCTGGTCGAACAGATCTCCACCTTGCACGTCTTCCAACTCACCAGCCGGCCCGAGCAGGAAGCCGCCGCCGCCATGTGCGGCATGGACCCGGAAGACCCCGAGAGCCGGGCAACCTTCTACGGCATCGGCGTAGGCACCGGTGTCGACGACGTCCGCAAGGGCCACAGCGTCACGCGCGACCCCTCCGGTCGACCCGCCACCGTGCAGTGGCTGATCCCCGACGAACAGGTCCACCACCTGCTCGACACCACCCCCGACACCGCCACGGCGCCGCCCGACGACGACGATCTCACCCCCTCGACGAGCCAGGAGGCAGTCGCATGAACACGCACCGAGTCACGGGCGCCGCTCTCGCCGGGCTGGCGGTCCTGCTCACCAGCTGCACCACTCCCCCGCCCGCAGCGGACCCTGCGACCCAGGCCGCGATCGCCTACTACACCTCGATCGACACAGGGACGCCCGACAACTGTGACCTCACCTGGTCCTATCGAGCCCAGCCTGACAAGCTCTCGGCCTGCAAGGCCAACCCCATCGGAGGCCGACGCTCGATCGTCTCCACAGAAGTTCTCAGGACCGTGCCATTCCCCGGACCCACAGGTGGGCCCGGCAAGGCGCTCACGGTGGCCATGACGCTGAAGGACGGCAGCGCCATCTACGCCGTGGCTATGGCCGAGGCCGACGGCCAGTGGTTCTGGGTCAAGGAGGAGAGCCTGGCAAAGGCTCCCGCCACCGATGACGAACTGACGGCGGCGCTCGCATGACTCACCGCCTCAGCACAGCCTGGCGACGCGCGACTCGCTTCCCCTGGGTGACGATGGCCCTGGTCACGTGGGCCATGATGGCGATCGGGACCGGGGTCGCGCACGCCGATACAGGTGTCGTGGGCTTCGGGGATCTCTTGCCCAGGCTGTCGGTGCCGGCAGGCAGCTCGCCCAGCCTGTTCGAGTCGACGAACGGGCTCGTGTGGACGCTCGATTGGGATCCCGGCATGGGGTTCGATCAGGTGATCGTGACGACGATGAACGCGATCGTCAACGTGGTCTGGGCTGTCGTGGTGATCCTCGCTTACAGTGCGCTCTATCTCGGCCAGTGGATTCTGAGCATGGTGAACCTTCCCGGCGTCAACGACTGGCTGTCGACGGGTCTCGGCACTTCTGCATCCGGGATCATGAGTTGGTTGGCGCCGACCGCGATAGTGATCGGTGCCCTGATCGCATTCATTCAGCACCGAGGTGGCGAGGGTCTCGACCAGGTGCTCTGGGTGATGGTCTCCGCAATGCTGGGAATGTCGCTCGCGCTAAGTCCTGCGGTGTGGATCAACGGCACCCAGAATCTCCGTACCATCGGCACTGACGCCGTGCTCACCCTGGCCTCGCCAGCTGCCGGTCCCGATCAACAGAAGCCGTTCGCCTGGCCGGCGACCGACTACGCCGCCGCGACCACCCGGGACTCCATGATCCGGAAGTCCAACGACGCCGTGTTCCGTGGCCTCGTCGTTTACCCATGGTGCATCGCCGAGTTCGGCTCGCTGGCCGCGTGCGAGAAGTACGGGGCGAACATGATCAAGGCTGGCATCGACGGGAACGAACGCAAGAAGGTCATAAGCGAGGTCTCCCGCGCCGAGGGTGGCGACGACAAGCCCGCCGCCCGCTGGTTGAAGGGGTACAACTGGCCGGAGCGCCTCGCGATGGTGATCGTGACCTTGCTCGTCGTCCTGATCTTCTGCGGCGTCCTACTCGTCCTCGCATTCGCCGCGATCGGCGCCCTGGTTCGAACCGTCTTCCACCTTCTCCTAGGTGCGTTCTTCACTTTGACGTGGTGCATACCCGGCAAGCCAAGACAGATCGGCCTGCGATGGCTGGAATCCCTCATCGGCACCGTGCTGCAGGGGATCATCGCCGTGGGCGTGTTCGGCGTGACTCTGACACTCCTGACCCTCATCTACAGCAGCCTCGACGCCCTGGGCGGCGTCCTGGTCGTCTCCGCACTGGCGATCGCCACGGTGATCTCCGCACTCACTTTCCGGAGCGAGGTCGCGAGCTGGTTCGGCATCGTCGGTGGCAGCCGCGCCGGTGCAGCCGTCCTCGGCGCCGCCGCCATGCGCATCCTCACCAAGGGCGGCCGCGGCATCCAGTCCGTCGGCCGCACCGCCCGGGCCGCAGGTAAGGTCGCCGGCGCGGGCGGCCGCGCCTTGGTCAGCGGCACCCGCGCCGCCGCCAGGGCGACCGCCGAGACCGTTCGCTGGGCGATCGTGCCGCCCAGGCGTCCGGTCAACGGGTCGAAGGGGGGCGGAACGACACCCCCGCCTCGCCGGACTCCCCCGGCAGCTGGCGGCGGCTCCGGCCCCCGCTCGACGTCCGGCGGAGCGCCGTCCCGGCGGCCCGCCAGCACCCAGCCCGCTAGCGACTCGTCCCGCAGGCCGTCGGGAAGCGCGGCTCGGCGTCCGGTGTCCACACCTTCCGGTCACCGCCGATCCGATCCCGCCCGTCGCCCGACCTCGCGCAGCGGCCGGGACGCCGGCGCTCCGCCGCCTGCTCGCCGCCGTAGCCCACGTGCCCGGGAGGACTGATGGACTGGCTCAACGACAAGGCCCTTAATGGCCGCGGGGTCACCGGTTCGCCCCCGCCGCCCGACGGCCGCCGAAGCTCTGACCCCGAGTCTCCCCGCCGGACGCCGCTGGTCGCAGTCGCCGTGCTTCTCGTCGCCGTGATTGCCGCTGCGCTGATCCCCCGGCTGTGGTCGACTCCAGCGGAGTCCGCAGGCCCCGCCCCATCACCCAGTTCCACTGTCAGCGATCCACCCCTCGCCCCTGTGACAGCACCGCCCGCCACCGCGGCGCCTGAGGCGCCTGAGGGCTCTACGCCGGCCGAGCCGGAGTACCTTCCGCCCGAGACCCAGCAGAAGCTCCTGGACGTCGCTGAGGCCGCAATGAAGGCATTTGCGCGACCGAGCAAGAAGGTCACGAGCAAGCAGTGGTTCAACCGGCTACGCCGGCACCTCACCGGCGAGGCCGCGGAGGCCTACGAGTCCACCGATCCCCGTAAGGTGCCGTTCACTCGCCTCACCCGACCGGTCGTCATGGGCCCCATCGTCGACGAGGCCGACCTCACCCGCGCCGTCGACGCCGCCACCGACGCCGGCCCTTACCGCGTCTGGATCAGCATGCTCGACTTCCGCGTCGAGGCGTTCCAGCCCCTCGGAGGCTGACATGTCTTCCACCGCTGAAAAGACCTTGCGCCTGTTCGGCATGATCGTCAGCGCCAAGGTACGCCTGTGGTGCTGCATCGGCGTGGCCGTCCTGCTGCTGATCCTGCCCGGCATCGTGATGCTGCCCACGATCCTGGCCACCACCACCATGACGAGCGCGTGTGCGATCGTGGGCAGCAACGGCTCCGGGCTGACCGTGATGACCTTCAACCTGCTCGGCGCCGGTCTCGGCGCCGGCAAGGTACCGAAGGCCAGCCGGGGAGATCTCGCCTGGTCCCGCCGTGGCCCGGTCGCGGCCCAGTGGATCAAGGCGCATGCGCCGGGCATCGTCGGGTTCCAGGAGAACCGGATCGACCCGAAGACCGGACGCCGGCAGACCGCCACCATCGCCGACGCCCTCCCGGGCTACAGCTGGGTGCCCGGTATCCGTCCGGCCCAGCCGATCGCCTACCAGGCCCAGCTCGGCATCAGCGTGGCGGACGCCGGCACCATGCAGATCTCCTGGGCCGGTCGCTACGGCGCCACCTCGCACCGCTACGCGACCTGGGCGATGTTCAGCACCGCCTCGGGCAAGTTCCTCTTCGTCAACGTCCATTCGCAGTACAAGCAGACCAAGACGGCCGCGAAGGTTCGCAGCAAGGGCTGGGACGTGCTCTTGTCGGGCATCGCCACGCTCAACCCCGACAAGGCGCCGGTGATCGTCCTAGGTGACCTCAACGCCAACGTCGACGAGACCAGGACGCTTTACCGCGACCATCTGACCAAGTTCGCGGCCGCCGGCTTCATCGAGGCTGGCCGCAACGCTCCGCGCACTACCAGCGCGGTGTCGGGGCTGGCCAGCTACAACGGTTTCGGTGCCAAGGTGAAGGGCAAATGGCGCTACAAGGCGGTCAAGACCAGCGGCTACCGGATCGACCAGGTATGGATCAGCCGGTCGATTTCCCCCCTCAGCGCTCAGGTCTCGACCGGCCCAGCGCCGCTCCAGCGGCGCCAGGTCGCCGGGCGGTCGACCTACTTCTACCCCGGCCTTCTGCCGTCCGACCACAACCCGTTCGTCGCCCAGCTCGCCGTCGGCAGCCTCGGCGCCGGCGACAGCTCCGCGAGCACGAACGGCAACGCCGGCGCCGCTGATACCAATACCAGCGTCGCCGGCTGGAAGGGCGTCCAGCTCGCGAACGCCCAGAAGGTCGTCGCCGCGGCCGACCACCTCGGCCTCGATGACTGGACCGCTGCCGTCGGCATCATGACCGCGATGGGCGAGTCCAGCCTGATCAACGTCGACCACGGCGACGCCGCCCGGGCCGACACCATCGGCCTGTTCCAGACCGGGCCCGAGTGGGGACCGTACGCCAAGAGGATGGACCCCTACGGGGCTGCACTGCTGTTCTTCGATCGGCTGCTGGACGTCCCCGGCTACCACCAGCTGGCGCCGACGCTCGCCGCCCACAGGGCGCAGCGCAACGCGGACCCGTACCACTACAGCAAGTTCTGGGACGCGGCCCGTGAGGTGCTCGCCTGGGTGCGTCAGAACCCGGCCCTCGCCGGCCTCGGCGACGGCCAGGAGTGCAACACCGACGGCGACACGATCGCCAGCCCGATCGGCAGCTGCCCGGCGAGCGGCAGCCCCGCCGAGGGCGGCCTGCTCGCCACCGCCGTGCATGGCCTCCGTTGCGTCAAGGAGGCCTTCCCGTGGCTTACCTCGATCGGCGGCCGCCGATCTTCCAGCTCCAGCACGTGCAGCTTCTCTGATCACTGCAAGGGCCTCGCCACCGACTTCATGATCGCCAAGTGGTCGAGCCCGGCCGGGAACGGCCGCGGCTGGCAGGTCGCGAAGTGGGTCCAAGCACACGCCGCCGAGCTGCGCGTCACCTACATCATCTGGGACGCCAGGGTCTGGCGCGCCCACTCCCCCGGCAAGGGCTGGGCGCCCTACACGCATCCCTACGGGAACTCGTCGCCCACCCTCGCCCACCGCGACCACGTGCACGTGAGCTACGCCCCGCCGGGGTGATTCCACAGGAATCACCGCCAGGATTCGCCCCAAGACGACCGAAGGAGCCCCATCAAGATGAGCGTGATCACCAGCCCCCCAGCAAGCGTGGAGGTGACAGGATGGGCCGCTATGGACGAAATCGAGCAGCTGGTCGACCAGAGCCGTCAGGACCGCATCGACACCGCCCGCCGAGCCGCCGAGGCACGTGAAAAGCTGCTAGCCGCCGAGCGCGAGTTGACCTCCCTGCGTCGCTCCTACGTCGACGCCTGGGACAAGGCCGCAGCAGCCGGATGGACCGCGCGCGAGCTACGAGCCCTCCGGCTCCCCGAGCCACCTCAGGAGTACCGGCCCAAGCCTCGTCGACGCCGCAAACGCGATACCAACGTCGACGAGTGACCCGCAGGCTCCCCTGCACCCCGTAACTGCCAATCCGAGATCCCGGCCCACCAGGTCAAGGGTGGGCCGTAGGCCCATCACGAGTGACGCCGAAGGCGCCCTTGACCTGGTGGGCCGGGATCTCACACTCAATGGCGGGGTCAGGGAATCCCCCCGCTTCGCCGCCGCCGACCCAACGAAGGGAGCCGACATGACCTGCATCGTCTCAACGGCGCGCGGCGCCGTCTGGGGGGAGCACGTCGCCGGCATCGGAGTCGGCGCCGATGGCACCTTGCAGCTCCTCACCCGCCAGGGCCACAGCCATCCACTGCCGGCGAGCTACCACGGCCACCGGATCGCCGCCGTCACGGCGGCTCTCCTGGCGGCCATCGACAGCGCCGTGCGCTCGTCTGTCCGGGACAACCGCCTATGCACCGTGATCGGCATCGACGACGACCTGGTGCTGCACCTCGACGAGTACCTGGCTGCCACCTGGCAAGCCCACCGCCGCACCAAGATCTTCACCGTCGCCCGCGTCGCTGCTGGCAACCACGAGACACAGCCAGACGACGAGACGCCGCCCGATCCCACCCAGGAAGCACCCACCGACCGCCCGCCCGCCGAGGAAACACCGGACCCCCCGTAAGGTGACCACCCGGCGGGCGGGCCCCCACAGGCATCGAGGGCAAGTGGGCCGTCAGGCCCACGCGGCAGCCAGATCAGACGGCCAGGGAAGCCGAGCGGTGACAGTTCGAGACCCGGCCCCTCACCACCCCATCGTTACCCGGTCGACGCCGGCGTCAAGCGCTGCGCGCCCGCTCCCCCAGAACTTTCGGCACGCGCTCCGGTCGTCCCTCCCTCCGCTCAATTCGCGCCGAAACTTCCTCCTCCGCGGCCCTCCGGGTTGACACCAACGCCGACCGGGTAGGGGGGCAGTTAAGAGGGGACGGGGGAAAACCATTGACCAGACACACCAGCCGGCCGGCGCGATCGCTAAAGAACTCCAGCCCGACAAGGGATAATGCTAGACATCATTGACCAACTAGACTAAACTGACCATATCAACACGGCAGATCAGCAGGGGGAACTAACCAAGCCCCGACCACACCAGGAGGACTCGACCAATGACCGGCACCAGGACCACCCGCAAGACCACCGCCAAGGGCCGCACCCCCGAGCAGAAGCGCGCGGAAATGGAAGCCCTGCACCAGCAGCTCGCCGACAGCGTGGAGACCCTCCGCAGCTCGGAACAGTGGGCGGCCTACCTCGCCTTCTGTGCCTCGTTCCACCGGTACAGCCTGAGCAACCTGCTGCTGATCTTCGCCCAGTGCCCCCAGGCGTCCCAGGTGGCCGGCTACCGGGCATGGCAGGCCAAGGGTCGCCAGGTCCGCAAGGGTGAGCGCGGCATCCGCATTCTCGGCACCGGAACCGTGAAAGTGTCCAGCGAGGACGACGAGACCGGCGAGACGGTCGAGGGCAGGCGCCGCGTGTTCTTCCCGGTGTCAGTGTTCGACATTGACCAGACAGACCTAATGGAAGGCCACGAAGACCCCACGCCCGCGCGCCAGCTGGCAGGCCAGGACGACAGCGGCATCCTGGCGCGGATGGTCGACTACCTCACCGAGGCCGGTGTCCCGGTTGAGTTCCGTGAGATCGCCGGCAGCACGAACGGCTACGCGGCGCCGGCCGACGAGGAGACCGGCGAGCCCGTGCGGGTCGTCATCGAGGAGCGCAACTCCCCCGCTCAGCAGGCCAAGACCGCCATTCACGAGGCCGCGCACGTGATGCTGGGCCACCTCGACGATCACGCCGAGTATGTCACCCACCGCGGCCGCTGTGAGGTCGAGGCCGAGAGCGTCGCCTACGTCGTGGCCGGCATGCTCGGACTGGATACCAGCGACTACAGCACCGGCTACGTCGCCAGCTGGGCCGAGCAGGCCGAGGCCGACGTCATCAAGGCCACCGCTGGCCGGGTGCTGGCCACCGTGCACACCCTGATCGAGGCGCTCGGCGATCAGCACGAAGACCAGGAGCACGAGGAGAGCGACGCGGCCTGACGCGGGCGAAGGGTTAGGCGTCGCTCGCGGCCGAGAGCGACGCCTTACCCCCAAGCCCGTTCCCCATCGTTAGCAACTACTAGACCAGATTGACCAACTAGACTAGACTGACCATATCAACACGGCAGACCAATCGGAGGTTAACGGCTATGACCCTGCCCGCACTGGATCAGCACTTCCTGGTCCACCACTACAACGTCTCATCCGCCGCGGATGCACTGGCATCCGAGGAGACCGCGGCACACCTAGCCAGGAGTTGGTACGGAGGAGCGGGCCCGGACCGCGCCTCGTTCGACACGGACTCGCGCGGGATCCACTACACGATGCCCGGCGAGGACAGGCTGGGCGAGGAGAATTGCTGGCGACACGCGCACCGCATCACCTGGTCGCAGCTGCGCGGCCACAGGAAGGCGCAGCCCGCGCGCCTGGTCGACGAACTCATCGAGGCCATGGCCGAGAGCACCAGGGAGTCCCGGCGGCACAGGGAGGCCACGGACGCCATCAGCGCGCACGGCTACAGAGGTGCCACCGATGAGCAGCGGGCCGCGCTGGACGCCGAGCGCGCCGCCCACTACTCCGCCGACGCCACGCTGCGGGCCCGGGTGCGGGCTGCCGTGGTGGCGATCCTGCCCCTGCACGACGTCGACCCTGACGAGCCGACCGACCTCATCGGCTGGGCGGAGGTGCTTGCGCCATGACCCAGCTGGACCTATTCGGCGAGGTGGAAGCCGCAGAAGCGCGGGCGGCCGGCGAGCAAGCGGACGTGCACCAGCAGGCGATCGAGTTCCTGACGAGCCGTGGTCGGGACTACTGGCCTGGTGGATGGACCCCGAAGGCGCCACCATCGAGCGCCGTCTCGACCACGGCTCGACACCGTGCCGCTACCGAAGCGGGCGGATCGGTGAAGCGGACTGGCCCGGATACGCCTACTCGATGTGGCGCGACGGCTTGCACTTCGAGCGCGGGAACGAATGGAGCGCCGCCGGCGGCTGGAGTCATCGCCCGCGTCACGTGATCCCGTGGGAGACGCTCCACGAGCTGCGCGACGCCCACCCGGACGCCCTCGCCGAATTGCGCCGGCTGTCCGCAGGACGCGGCGTCCCGCACTCCCTCGGCTGGCGCTGGTACTCGTGCCCGGCGATCCTGACGCCACTGGGGTTGGCATCCGGACTACTACGAGTCCGAGCGCGAGCAGGACTATTACACCGGCGAGACGTTCGACGACGAGGCTCCCCCGCACGCCTACGCCGACCGGCTGAGGGCCTGGGCGATCGTCGTGAGTCTGGCCGGTCAGCTGGGCGCCGGCGTCCGACCCTAAATTGAAACGACGTAGCACCCTAGACAGTATTGACCAACTAGACTAGACTGACCATATCAACACGGCAGACCAACAGGGGACTAACCAGCCCCGACCACACCGAAGGAGTTTCAGCCATGACGTGGAGCCCGAACATCAGCATGGAGCGCCGCGAAGCGATCCGCCGAGCGGCCCGGGCGGTCGTCCGGCTAGGTGTCGACCCCGACGCGAAGGAGCCGGCGCACCGGCAGAACGCGATCGTCAACAGCCCTCGGTGCAGCGACCGGGAGGCGTGGGACGCCGTGGGTGCCCTGGAGCACATGTTGACCCAGCGCGGGCTGGTCACCGCGCAGCAGATCGAGACCGAGCGGCGTGCGGACGCCCTGGCGGTCCTGATGGGTGAGGACGTGAACCGATGATGTACGCCGGCGACGAGCAGCTGAGCGACGAGCAGCAGAACCCCGAGCTGTACGGCGAGGACGGAGCGTTGGACGTCCCGTGCTTCGACTGCGGCGCTGAGCCGGGGGAGGAGTGCCGGCGGTACTGCCCCGGCACGGCCTGAGCCCCCGAATAAAGACCGTCCCCCCGGGTGGCGCACGGAAGCGAGCCCGGGGGGACGGCATCAACACGGCGACCGGTTACCACGCCGGACGCACCCGATCAGCATACGGAGGAAGCAACCCTGTGGAAGAGCCCACCTTTGCCGAGATCCTCGGCACCCTCGACGAAATGGCAGCCGCAGCCCGGGCGGGCGATCGCGAGCGGTACCGGGCGGCGCTTCGCCTAGCGGAGCGCCAAGAACTCACCGAGGAGCAGAAGCAGGACGCCTACCGATGGGGCCGGCGTGACGCGAACGACGCTGCGTCGTTCGACTGGACGGGGAAGTGAACGGAGGAGTGAACACGCCGATGGACCTACTAGACAGGATTGACCAGCTAGACGAGACTGACACGATCAGCACGGCAGACCAAACCGCCGGCGGGCCGCATACCGGTTGCCCGTCGCTCGCAGACCAAGGAGAGCACCCGCTTATGACCGTCTACGTCGTAGCCCTGTCCAAGGGCGGGTCGACCAAGACAACGACCGCCGCCGAGCTGGTGGCCGAGCTGGCGCGGCGCGGACGCCGAGTGCTGGCCATTGACCTCGACCAGCAGGGCACTCTCACAGTCCGGCTCGGCGTCACCGGCAGTACCGAGGTGATCGCGGTGGCCGCCGACGTCCTAACCGGCGAGGCGTCCGCGACGGACGCGGCGATCGCCGCGCCGAGCGTGCCCGGGGCGAGTGTGCTGGCGGGGACTCACGATCTCGCCGGCCTCGAACAGCGCGCGGAAGTGATCACGTCGCTGCGGGACCATCTGCCAGAGGTGGCGGGGGAGTGGGACGACATAGTGATCGACACACCGCCGGCCATGGGCCTAGTCACGCTGGCCGCCCTCGCGGCCGCCGACGTCGTGGTAGCCGCCGTGGCGTGCGCGACCGAGGCCTACGACCAGCTGGACCGGCTGGCCGAGGTGATCGCGCAACGGATAGCCCCGCGGCTGCGGCCCGGCCAGGTAGTGCGCTGGATCGTCCCGACCCGCTACGACGGCCGGAGGCTCCTGGACCGCGAGATCGTGGAGACGCTGCAAGAGCAGCACCCAGGCAAGGTGACGCCGCCCGTGCGGGAGGCAGTGGCCGCGAAGGACTCCTACACCGCCGGCCAGCCCGTCTCGCTCTACGCCCCCCGCTCAGCCGTAGCGGGCGACTACAGCGCCGCGATGGCCGCGATCATCGACGCACACCCCGCCGTATCGACCAACTAGACCAAGGAGACCAGATGACGACCGCTCGCCGCAGTCTGCGTGACCGGAACAGCGCCGCGATCGCCCTTGACCCACCGGGAATCCAGCCCGCAGCCCAGCCGGGCAGCTCGGTCAAGGCCGCCGCAGAAGCGCAGAAAGGCCGGCCGAGTTCGAGCAGCAGCCCCGCTAAGGGCCGGCCGCCGGCCGCCCGGACGGCTGGCACGACAGCACGCCTGGGCATTTACCTCACTCCGGCCGAGTTCGATGCCGCCAAGGCGGCCTACCTCGCCGACTGGACCAACGGCGGAGCCGCGGACACCTTCGCCCGATGGATCGCAGCCGCGATCGACACCTACGCGGCCCGGACGCCGAGGCAGCGCGCGGCCGGGGCAGAGCCCCGAGGCCGAGCAGACGAGCGGACCGGCTCCACCCGGTCATTCGCGATCCCCACCGACACGGTGGCCCGGATGAGGACGGCGATCACCGCAGACCAGCAGGCCGGCCGCTGGCCGTCCGACAGCGCCTGGTGCGCAGAAGCGATCAGATCCGCCGTCGACGCCGCGCGAACAGAGAACGGAGGAGTCCTGCCGACACCGCCACCGCGGCTACCGAACCGGCTCGTACGGTAGCCGTCGGGAACTGTCGGAGCAGGCTGGCACCATTTGCTCTCATCGGCACGAACAGGACAGGACGCACCCCCATGAACAGAGCCGCGCAGCTTGCGGGAACGATCTGGCCACTGAGGAACCAGCGGCACGCAATAGCTAGACCACAATGACCAACTAGACTAGACTGACCATATCAACACGGCAGACCAACAGGGGACTAACCAGCCCCGCACACACCGAAGGAAGAACTCATGAACACCACTGCAAACCAGGTCGCAGAAGCACTGCGGGCGTGGGCGAAGGGCATCTATCCCACCGAGGCCGGCACCGAGCTGCTCATCCGAACGGGCCTCGCCCACGCAGGCTATCCGTGGGTGCGGCGTAACAGCGATGATCCGGATTGCTGGTGGATCGACGCCGAGCGGATCACCGGCGACACCATCGGTGTCTACTCCGGTGGGCAGCAGCGCACGCTGAGGATCGCGGCCGCGCTGCTCGGCGGAGAGCCGAGCGCCCTGGGCGAGGACATCCCCGGTCTCGACCGAGAGCACCTGGCCCTGGTGCTGGCGGCGATCGCTCATGCTGGCGGCAGCCATGAGCACAGCGGTGACCTTCAGCCCGACCCGGCGGGGAGGTGGAACCTCAACGGCGTCCGTGTCGGGTTCCGCCGTCTGCCGTCGCTGTACGACTGGCCAGAAGAAGGGGCCGAGCAGTGACCCGCCAGCTGTACAGCGGTTGCCCGACTGATCTCAGGCGCGCGACAGTTCACCCCCCTGGGGCCGCATCATCGCGATGGTCGTTGTGTTTTTGCTCGGAGTCGGTGGAGTGTTGACGGCGCTGATCGCCGCCCGTGGCTTGCTCCGGCGAGACGAGTGATTCCACTGGAATCGGTGGCTGTCGCCAGCTGCCTCGTCATCCTGCTGACTGGGTGCTATCAGACGCCGCGAGCTGCCGGCGACGCCGACGAGCTGACGGTGACGCACGTCGCGGATGGCGACACTCTCGCCGGCGTTGATGCCGCCGGGCAGCGCGTCCGGGTGCGGCTGCTCGGCATCGATGCCCCGGAGCTTGCTCACGCCGGCGAGCCGGGGGAGTGCGGCGCCACGGACGCGAGGAGGGAACTGGAGCAGCTCGTGCTGCACCAGGTGATCACTCTGGCCGATGATCCCCGGGCCCATCGAATCGACAGGTACGGCCGGCGCCTCGCCTACGTCGACGTCGCCGGCGTCGACGTCGCCCTGCACCAGCTGGAGGCCGGCTACGCGGCCGCCTGGTACCCGCGCGGCGAGCCCCGTCCGGCACGCCACGCGAGCTACCGGGACGCCCAGCAGGCCGCGCGGAGGGCCGACGCCGGCGCCTGGGCCAGCTGCCCTCGAATCGGACGGTGAATCCGTCGGCCTCCGATGGCATCATTTAGGACATGGGTACGAATAAGCGATACCCGGGCCTCGGTGCGAGGCTGGGGGAGGAGCGCGAGCTGCGCGAGGCGCGCCGCCGTGGCCCGCTGCACACCCTCACCGACACCCAGCTGGGCCTGCGGCGTGCTGTCGTCTCCGTCGTCCCCGAGGACACCGTTATGTGGGCGCTTGCCTGGTTGAGATTCGGCGACGTTGACGTCCGCGCGACTGTGCGGGTGCGGCGCTGGACGGCCGAGGCCGTCGGCGTCGAGGTCGAGATGCCCGACACCGAGGAGAAGCTGCGTTGCTGGGTGTGGCAGGGCGCGGTCGAGCACCTGCGCCGCCGCGAGGATGCTTGGACCTGACCCGATCACAGCAGTCCTCACTCGTAGCTGGCTGAGTTCGGCAGCTGAAGGGGGTTGGGCGCGGCTTGCGATTGATCGAGTTTGAGGGGGCCCTGAGCCTGCTTGCCGAAGTGGGACTCGCCCTGTGGCTGCTGGTGCGAGGCGTGAAGGTCGTGGACGAGGGGTCCGGCACTCCGCAGGCAATGGCGCCGTCTGCTGAGTCCCTGTAGACCGCCCCCAAAATGGACACGTCGTCGGCGCCACCGCGTGGTTCCACCAACCGGTGGGCCGGCTGGGCGGCCCTGACCCTGGTAGGCGGGGCAGCGTTCTGGGCGGCGAACTTCATGATCTCCCTGACTCCCGTTGCCGCTGACTATCGCGCTGGGTTGTCGATCTCCTACGTCCCGATGTTGCTGGAGGCGCTGGTGGGCGGCCTGATTCTTGCGGGCGGACTGAGCGTTGCCCTGATCCGCTTCCCCGACCGAGTGCCAGGGCGTGGCCCGCTCACCAAGTCAATCCTCTTGAGCACCGTCGTGCTCGTCGCCGTGACACTGACAATCGAGATCCCCGCCAAGCTGCTCAGTAGTATCCCCGACGCCGTGCGCTACTTCGTCACCGGCGCGGTGTTCAACGTCATCCGGATCCTCGCCATGGGCGTTGCGGTCGGCGCCGTGGCCACACGCCGCGACGCAACGGGGCAGCCCGCTCACCCCCGAAATCAACCCGGCCCCTGATCACTCTCAGGGCACGCCACGGCTGGCGCGATACGGAAGGTACCTCGACTGCTTGGCCGAGCTCACCGGAGGCTCAGCCGAACCAGTATCCATCCGACTTTGCCGCTCCTCGCGCGGTCGGCCTTGCCGAGAGTCGTGTGTTCAACCCCGTTACCCATGGCCCATGCTGTCTCCTGGGCCTCGCTCCAGTGCCGAGGCCGCAAGCATGCGCGGTTCGCA
>JBDHZN010000049.1:0-18036 GCA_039811845.1 Micropruina sp.
TCAGCCAACGGTTTCGGGTTCACTGTTCCTCCTGTCCAGCCGTGCCGGGATGAGCGCGGCGGCCACGGCACCCGCCAACAGAATGGCGGCACCCGAGCCGAATGCGGCACCCATTCCCCAACTGTCGGCCAATACGCCCGCGGCGAGCGGACCGAGGATCGAACCCAGGTCGCCCGCCATGGAATAGATCGCGACCGGCTGGCTGCCGGCGTCCTTGGCCGCATCGCCCAGCGCGGCGGTCGGCGCGGTGCCGAGGGCGGCGGCACCGACGCCGTAGACACAGAGCAGCACGATCAGCAGCTGCATGTTCGGTGCGAACGGAGTGGCCAGCGTCGATGCCGCCGCCAGCAGCCCGCCGACGACCATCACCGGACGGCGTCCGAGCGTGTCCGTGGCGCGCCCGGCGGCCGGCAGCGCGGCGGTCTGAGCAATGGCGGCGATCGCGAACGCGATGCCGGCCCACGACGGATCGGAGCCCAACGCGCCCACCACCAGCAGCGGCACCAGCGCCGACCGGACGCCGAAACTCTGCCAGCCCTGCCCGAAGCTCATCAGGCAGGCGGCACGGAACCGGCTGTCGGCGATCACCTCGCGCAACGATCGGGTCGGGGCGACGGCGGCCGCCTCGGCCATCCCCGGCGGGTCATGCAACTGGCTGAACGCGATCGCACCCGCAACCACCAGGGTGCCGGCGTAGAAGTAGAACGGCGCGGTCAGTGACACGGTCGCCAGCAGGCCGCCGATCGCCGGGCCGGCCATCCCGCCGAGCAGGAAGCCGCCCTGGTACAGCCCACTTGCCCGGCCGCGTAGCTCCGGTCCGACGCTGGCCAGCAACAGTGCGGTGGCCGAGATGGTGAACATCGCCGAACCGAGCCCGCCGATCGCCCGCCACAGCAGCAGTTCCCAGTAGCTGCCGGCCAGGCCGCACAACGCCGACGATGCCCCGACGATCCACATGCCGATGCCGATCGTCCGGCGATGACCGATCCGGTCCGAGATGCGACGGCAGAACGGGCTGATCGCCAGCCGCATGCCGGCGAATGCCGACACCACCAAGCCGATCATGAAGTTCGTCACCCCGAACGAGGCGGCGAAGATCGGCAGCACCGGGATCATCACGCCGAACCCGACGGCCACGAAGAACGCGGCGACCGCGAGCATCACCACGGTGCGTGGCAACGGCGTCCGCAGCGTGAACCTCATAGCGAGCCTCACAGCTTGACCAGGATCGCGCCGTCCGGGTTCGGTTGTGGCGAGCCGCCAGGAGGCTCCACACTGATGCCGGCTCCCACAGTGTCCCGGGCGTCCCCTTCGAGCAGCATGGTCACGTCGGCGCCGGCGGGCATCATTCCGCCCGACACCATCGTGCCGCTCGGCTGCTGCAGCCACGCCTGATGAGCCTTGCCGCTGGGCGCCGGCGGCATGTTGTGGGTGATCAGTACCGCTTTGCCGAGCTGGTTGGAGCGGACCAGCGTCACGCTCGCCCCGTCGATGGTCGTGGTGCCCCGGACGGCGTCCGGCGCGGCCAGCACGTCGGCGGCGGTCACCGTCCGCTGCACCCAGGGCTGCCACACCGAGATGCCGATGACGGCTATCAGTACGATCGCCGCAGCCACCAGGAGTTGCCACCGCCCGCGGTTGGCCGGCGGTGGTCGCAGCGGCGTGACCGGCGCGATGGCCGTCTCGTCCCCGGCGTCGGCGTCCGTCTGGTCCGCGACCGGGGCGCCCGTCTCCTCGATGGCACGTCGTGGCGGCACGTCTCGTTCGGCCTCGACGCTCGGCGCCTCCGCAGCTCTCGCCGGGGCCTCCGCCACGTCGGGGGCTGCCAGGCCGTCGGACGACTCGGCCTCGGTGGTGCCGCTCGACTTCGCCACCGCGTCCAGCACCGCCGCGCGCAGCGTGGCGGGAGGAGCCGTTTCGTAGTCGGCGGAGAGTTCGGCCAGCGCGTCGCCGAGGCCGGCCAGTTCGTCCTGGCAGGACGCGCAGGTACCCAGGTGCCGTTCGAAGGCCAGCCGCTCCTCGGGCTCCAGCGCGTCGACGGCGTAGGCGCCGATCAGGTCGTGTAGTTGGTCATTCACGATCAGTCACCCCCCAGTACTGATCTCAATCTGTTCAGGCCGTCCCTGATCCGGGTCTTGACGGTGCCCAGCGGCAGGTCGAGTTCGGCAGCCACCTGGCTGTGCGTGCGACCCTGGAAGTAGGCCAGTTCTAGTGCCTGCCGTTGCAGGTCGGTCAGGCCGCGCATCGCATCGCGTACCCGGTCGGCCGCGATGGTGGCGAGCGCCTGCTCGGCCGGATCAACCGGGGAGCTGGCCAGGGCCTCCAATCCGTAGGCCGTGTCCCGGCGGGACGCCGCCTGGGCCGACCGCACCCGATCGACGGCTCGCCGATGCGTGATGGTGAGCAGCCAGGCCAGGCCGCTGCCGCGTCCGAGCCGGAAGGTTCCGCTGTTCTGCCAGGCCTCCACGTAGATCTCCTGGGTGACCTCTTCGGCATGGGCCGAGTTCTTCAGCACCCGCAGCGCCAATCCGTAGACTTTCGCGGCGGTGAGGTCGTAGAGGGTGGCGACGGCCTGCTGATCGCCGGACGCGCAGCGCAGCACTGCTTCCGCGACCGCGTCGGTCGTCGTCTCGACCGGATTCACCTCCACCCCCGTGAGACTAGCGGGCTGTCGCCCCCAAGACTTGGCTCTGGCGACTCCTGGGCACGCGCCCCGCATCGTTCTCTCGGTCGCGTGACGTCCGGCCGCCTTCCTCGCGTGCCTCGCCCCGCACGCACCAGGGAGCTGTCAGCTTCCGGAAGGATTCCGTCCGACAGCCTTAGCCCTTCAGACGCGAGGCTCCGGGTAGCGGACGTGGCGTCCCACCCCCCCGGTCGAGACGCCACGCCGCTCCCATCTCGTGGGCCCGGTTGGGCCACGAGGAGGCTCTCAGCTACGGCAGCAGCACGCTGTCGATGATGTAGACCGTGGCGTTCGCGGTCTGGACGTTGCCGCAGACCACCTTGGCCTTGCCGACCATAAAGTTCTCACCCGAGCCGGTGACGGTCAGCTTGGTCTTGGCCAGCGTCTCGTGCTCGCCGGCCAGCATGTCGGGGCTGAGCTTGCCGGCCACCACGTGGTTGGTCAGCACCTTGGTCAGCATCGTCTTGTCCGCCAGCACGGCATCGAGATCCTTCTTGGGCAGCTTGCCGAAGGCGTCGTTGGTCGGTGCGAACACGGTGATGTCCTTGGCGTTGTTGAGGGTGTCGACCAGGCCCGCCTTCTTGACCGCGGTGACCAGGGTGGACAGCGCGGGGTTGTTGCTGGCGGCGGTGGCCACCGGATCCTTGGCCATCCCTTCGAACGACCCGGCGCCCGAGCTGGGAACCGAGGCGCAGGCCGGTCCGAACTGAGCCATCATCGAGGGCGACGTCGACGGCGAACTCATCGGCATGCTCGAGGAGGACGTCATCGGGGCCGAGCTGCTCGGGCTGGTGGCGGTGCTGCTGCAGGCCGCGAGCGGGACCAGCAGGGCGGCACCGAGGCCGAGGAACTTGGTTGAGGTGCGCATGGTTCTGTCTCCTTCTGCCGGAACTCCGGCGGTGGTGTACCTCGTACATCTGTTGTTCGGAGCCGTCCGTCGTTCGGATGGGTCGATCTGCTCGAGAATCTTGGCGAATCCTCGTCCGACAAGCCCCGACGAAGTCCGGACGGGACCGAAGGCGCGTCAGTGGGCCGTCGTCACATGGTGCGCGGAGCGCAGCTGAGGGAGGTCCGGCACGCGCCTCAGCGGCGTCGTGGGGACGGGAAGATGTGCCGCATGTCCCGCGGACGACATGGGTGCCGATGCCCGGGTGCCCGGTGACTTGGTGCCCGGTGATTGGTGCCCGGTGATTGGTGCCCGGTGATTCGGTACGGCCTCCCGGTGCGTCAGTCGACCGTCACGACGACGCTGTGCAGGCCGGAGGACCCGTCCGGGAACGGCGCCGCTCGCACCTCGGACTGGTCGGTGCCGTGGTCGTCGATGAGTCGCGACTCCAGGGAGTGCTGGCCGGGCGCGGCCTTCCAGCTGTACTTCCACTGTCGCCAGTAGTCGATGCCGGCGTCCGGGCCGATCTCGGCGTCCTCCCAAGGGCCGCCGTCCACCCTCACCTGCACCTTCTTCACCCCGATCTGCTGCGCCCACGCCTCGCCGGCGATCATCACCTGACCGGCCTTGGGGCGGGCGAACGAGCGCGGCGTATCGATCCGGCTGGACGGCTTCACCGGCCCCTGCTCGGCCCAGCCCCGTTGCGTCCAGTAGGCCTGGTCCTTGGCGTAGGTGGTCAAGGTGAGCTGGGTCAGCCATTTGGTGGCACCGACGTAGCCGTAGAGACCGGGGGTGATCATGCGCGCCGGGAACCCGTGTTCGGCCGGCAACGGCTTGCCGTTCATGCCGACCGCGACCAGGGCGTCCCGGCCATCGGTCAACGCCTGGATGGGGGTGCTCACGGTGAACCCGTCCACCGATCGGCTGAGGACTTGATCGGCACCGGGCTGGACGCCGGCGCGGGCCAGCAGATCCTTCACCCGGACGCCGAGCCACCGTGCACCGCCGATATAGGGCCCGCCGACCTCGTTGCTCACGCAGTTCAGGGTGATGTCCTTCTCGATCATCGGCATCGTCAGCAGTTCGGCCCAGTCGATGCTGAACGGGCGGTCCACCATGCCGTCGATGCTGAGCTTCCAGCCGGCCACATCGACGCCGGGCACGATCAGATTGACATCGACCCGGTAGAAGTCCGCGTTAGGGGTGACCCAGGGCGCGATCTCGGGCACGTCGAGGCCGGACGGCAACGGCGCCAGCGGCTGGGCTGGTCGCGGCAACTCCACCGTGGACGGCGGCCTCCCGCCGGTGCTGAGGAACTGACCGGCGACCAGCGCGACCGCGCTGCCCGCGCCGGCGACCGCCGTGCCGGTCAGGAAGGCGCGCCGGGGCAATGCGTAGACCGCGCCGCTGGGCTGCGCGCGCGGGCCGGTGTCGGGCAGCAGCCAGCGCAGCACCAGGGCACTGGCGGTGCCGGCGAGCAGCGCGGGCACCGCGGCGAACTGCCCGGCGGCCGGGGCGCCGACCGCGGCGAGGCCGGCGATCACGGTGAGGACGGCGGGCGCCGCCCAGATCATCCAGCGGAATCGGGCCGCCAGCAGTCCGACGACCGCTCCGAGGGCCAAAGTGACGATCACCACCCCACCGATCAGCACCGGCTTGTCCCAGGTACCCAGGGTGGCGACCGCCCACTCTTTGACCGGTGTCGGGGTCAGGTCGATCAACCGGCTGCCGACGGCGAGAGCGGGGGAGGCGTCCGGGGCGATCAGCGCGGCAGTCAGGTGGCCGGCCGCGAGGCCGCTGAGGACGGCCATGAACCCGGCGATGCCCGCCCGAAGTCTGGGTCGCGTGGTGGTATCGGTGGGCATGGCGCCTCCTTGGTTTCACCTCTGATTCGGTGCGGGCGGCTCGCCGGATTGGTGTGCAGCACCGGCTGGCCGATCGTTCCGAGGAAGCAGCGGGCGCCCTCCATTGTGCGCGGCGTCATTGTGCGCGGCGTGCGCGGCTTCCATCGTGCCCGGCGGGGCCGGTCCACCCACCCGGGTGGCGTCGTCGTCGCAGATCCGTGGATCGAGGCTAAGTTGGTGACGACCCCAGGAAAGGATGACCGTGGCCTTCAGCCTGTTTCGCCGATCCCGCCGACGTCCGACGGGTGTGGTGGCGCATTTGGACCCGTCCGTCGTACTTCGGCCCGCCGAGCCTGCCGAGCACGTCCAGACTGCCGAGGAGGACAGCCGGATCCCCCAAGGGGTTCGGACGGCTGCCGGCTGGGCGTGGCGGGCGCTCGTGCTCGCCGCGCTGGTCTGGGGGATCGGCTGGCTGCTGTCGGAATTCTCCGGGGTTACCGTGCCGTTGGCGATCGCATTCCTGCTCACCGCGCTGTTGGCTCCGATCGTGTACCGGCTCAAGCAGTGGCGGTGGCCGTCGCTGCTCGCGGCCGCCGGTGGTCTGCTGGTGATGCTGCTGGTCGTCGCGGTGATCGGCTGGGGCATCGGGGCCACGGCCGCCCGGCAGGCGCCGGAACTGGTCGACCAGACTGTCGCCGGGTTCAACGCCTTGATGCAATGGCTGGCCGGCGACCCGCTGTACATCGACCAGGTGCAGATCGACAGCTGGATGACCTCGCTCACCACCTGGGTCTCCGATTCGCGGGCGCTGATCGCCGGCTACGCCGCCAAGATCGGTACCTCGGTCGGCCACTTCTTCGCCGGCATCGCCATCGCGATGATCGCCACCTTCTTCTTCCTCGCCGAGGGCGAGCACCTGTGGAAGGGCTTCGTCGGCATCCTGCCCTCGCGCTATCAGGATTCGACGGACGCCGCGGCGAACCGCGGCTGGGCGTCCTTGGTCAGCTACATGCGCGCCCAGGTGATCGTCTCGGCCGTGGACGCGGCCGGCGTCGCGATCATCGCCGCCATCATCGGGGTGCCGATGGCGTTGGCGCTGTTCGCGCTGACCTTCGTGGTCTGTTTCGTGCCGGTGGTCGGTGCGGTGATCGCCGGAGCGGTGGCCACCTCACTGGCGCTGATCACCCATGGCTGGGTGGCGGCGTTGATCATGCTGGGCGGCACCATCGCGGTGATGTGGCTGGAGTCGCACCTGTTGCAGCCGTTGCTGCTGGGCCGGGCGGCCTCGCTGCACCCGCTCGCGGTGCTGATCGGCATCGCGGTCGGTGCGACCGTCGGCGGCATCGTCGGTGCCCTGGTGGTGATTCCGGTGATGGCGTTCGGGGTGGCCTTCATCCGTCATCTGCGCGGCATGCCGGTGGGCAGCGTGGAGAGTAAGGGTAAGCCCTGAGCCTCTAGCTCTTTCCAGATTGGAAAGCCGGGTTTACATTTGCTTCATGGCAACTGAACCTGACCTCACCGACATCCTCGAAGAGCTGGCCGCTGGCCGGATCGACGCATCCGAGGCGGCACGGCGCATCGACGCGCTCAAGGCCGCCGCCGCGCAGGCCGAACCGGCTGCCGAGCCGTCCGACGCCGAGGTGGCCGACGAGGTCGCCGCCGACAGCCCGCAGCATTCCGCCGGCGTGTTCAGCCAGCCGCCGTTCGTCGAGCAGGACGTGCCGCCGAGCCAGCGCCGCGCCAGCGGAGCCAAGGGCGTCGACCGGATCAGCGTGCGCGCGGTAGCGCGCCGGGTGCGGATCGTCGGGGACAGCAGCGTGGCCACGGCGTCCGTGGACGGGCCGCACGTGTTGCGCCGTAGCGGATCGGTGCTCGAGGTGACCAGCGACGGCGATCAGGGTCCGAGCCTGGACGGCTTCATCCTGCGTCCACCGCGCAGCTTCGACGACCTGCGGGCACTGGGCCTGGGCAAGGAGCTGCTGGTCCGGGTGAATCCGACCATCGCCGTGGACGCCGAGGTGACCGCCGGCATGCTGACCACCGAGGGCGTCCCATTCCTCGGCAAGGTGCGGGTCACCGCCGGTGGCGCGACGCTGGACCGAGTGGCTGAGGCCAACGACGTGCTGGTGCAGGCCGGGTCGGCGAGCATTCGTGGCGATCTGGCGTCCGGCCGGTCGCGGATCCGCTGTGAGTCCGGTTCGCTCGACATCGAGCTGGGCGAGCGGTCGAACGTGACGGTGCGCACCGACGTCCAGCTCGGCAAGGTCAGCTGGGCCGGTGCCGACAACGACAACGTCGACGAGGTGGTGCTCGGCAACGGGGCCGCCCGGCTCGACGTGGGCGTCGTGATGGGCTGGGCCACGATCAAGGCCGATCTGCGGTGAGCGGGCTGCGTCCGCCGACCGACTGCCCGGTGTGCGGTGATGAGTTGATCACCAGCCGGCTCGGCTGTCCCGGCTGCGGCACCGAGTTGTCCGGCCACTTCGCCCGCTGCGCGTTCTGTGCCCTGGACGCCAAGGAGCTGGAGTTGCTCACCGTCTTCCTCAGTTCGCGCGGCAATATGCGCGAGGTCGAGAAGCACCTCGGAGTGTCCTACCCGACCGCGCGCTCCCGGTTCACCGACCTGCTGGTCAAACTGGGCATGGCCGGTGAGCCGGACGCCGCCGGCGCGACCGCGTCCGATACCCGCGAGCAGGTGCTCGCCCAGGTCGCCGCCGGCATCCTGGCCCCGGACAAGGCCGCAGCCTTGCTCGCCCGTCTCCCCTGATACCCGGGGACGGTTCTTCCAAGTTCGAATCTCGCATCTTCGGGGACGGTTCTTCGGCGTGCGAATCTCGCATCTTCGGGGACGGTTCTTCGGCGTGCGAATCTCGCATCTTCGGGGACGGTTCTTCGACGTGCGAAATTCGCATCTTCGAGAACCGTCCCCAGGCGTGCGAAATTCGCACCTTCGAGAACCGTCCCCGGGCGTGCGAAAAGCGAGTGCGGAAGAACCGTCCCCGGACGTGCGACGGGGACGGCTCCCGAGCTTCGCTGCGGTGAACCGTCCCCGTAGAGAGCGGATGGGTGGAGGGGGTCGGTCAGCCGACGTAGGGCTCGACCTCGAGGATGGTCACGTCGATCGGCTTGCCGTTGGGTGCGGAATAGCTGGCGGTGTCGCCGATCTTCTTGCCGATGATCGCCGAACCCAGGGGGGACTGCGGCGAGAACACCTCGACCTCGGTGTTGCCGGCCAGCGCCATCAACTCGCGCGAGCCCAGCAGGAAGGTGTCGGTGTCGTCGGGATCATCGTCGTAGTAGATGGTGACCTTGCAGCCGGGGGAGACCTGGTCGGCATCGCCGGCGGGGGCCTCACCCACCTGCGCATGTCGGAGCATCGACTCCAACTGCCGGATCCGCAGCTCCTGCTGCCCCTGCTCATCGCGAGCCGCGTGATACCCCGCGTTCTCGCTCAGATCTCCTTCGTCGCGGGCGCGCGCGATCTTGGCGGTCACCGCCGCGCGGCCGGCGCCCTTGAGGTGTTCGAGTTCCGCCGTTGCGGCGTCGAATGCCTCCTGGGTCAGCCAGACCGTGTCAACCTGCTCGTCAGCCATCGAGCGAGCCTACCAACTTCCTCGAAGGTCTTCAGGAAGGCCCGCAGCTGTCCACGGTGACCGCCGTCCCGCGCTTGAAGGTGCGCAGGCTGACGTCGACCTGGGTGACCCGCTCGGTGCCCGGCGGGATATCCACCCAGCGCTCGCCGACCCGCTCGTAACTGACCGCCTGGACGACCAGGAAACATTTCACCGCCTGCGCCGGATCGGGACGATCGACCGCCAGTGTCGTCCGCAACTCGTTGTCGGAGACCACGGCGAAGGTGTCGATGCGTCCGGTCACCGGCGGGTTCGCCTTGTGGGACGCCACCCAGATCACGTAGCCGATCAAAGCCAGGATGACGAGCCCGAGGACGGCGACCGCGGCCGCCGAGAGGCGCTTGGGCGGATACCGCCGACGGATCCGTTCACGGTCTGCTGCGGTGATGGTCACCCGGCCATTCTGCCCGTCCGCCGAGTGGATCAGGACGCCGTCTGCTTGCGCCGCTGGGCACAATGGCGCCCATGTCCACCACCAGCGCGATCCGCGTGGACGCGTCCGGCGAGCCGCTGCGGCTGCTGCACGTCCACGCTCATCCCGACGACGAGTCGTCCAAGGGTGCTGCCACCACCGCCAAATACGTGGCGCAGGGCGTCCAGGTGATGGTCGCCACCTGCACCGGCGGTGAGCGCGGATCGATCCTCAACCCGAAGATGGACACGCCCGAGAACTGGGCTCGTATCTCGACCCTGCGCACCGAGGAGATGGCCCGAGCCAAGACGATTCTCGGCATCGAGCAGGCCTGGCTCGGCTTTGTCGATTCCGGCCTGCCCGAAGGCGACCCGCTGCCGCCGCTGCCCGAGGGCTGCTTCGCCCTGCAGGACGTCGATGTCGCGGCCGGGGCGCTGGTCAAGGTGATTCGCGAGTTCCGTCCGCACGTGCTGACCACGTATGACGAGAACGGCGGTTACCCGCACCCGGACCACATCATGTGCCACCAGATCTCGATGGCGGCCGTCGAGGCTGCCGCCGATCCGGACGCCTGGCCCGAGCACGGCCCGGCCTGGCAGGTGCTCAAGGTCTACTACCACATGGGTTTCCACCGGGCCCGGTTCGCCAAGCTGGACGAGCTGATGCACGCCCACGGCCTGGAGAGCCCGTACGCGGAGTGGCTGAACAACTGGGAGCGGGACGAGGTCGAGGACCGGCTGACCACCTTCGTGCCGTGCGGCGACTACTTCCCGCTGCGTGACCATGCACTGCGGGCACACGCCAGCCAGATCGACCCGGACGGCTTCTGGTTCGCGGTGCCGCTGGCCATTCAGCAGGCCGGCTGGCCCACCGAGGATTTCCAGCTGGCCAAGTCGATGGTGCCGGTCACTTTGCCCGAGGACGACCTGTTCGCGGGCATCGACACCCGAACTCCGATTACGCTCGACACATGGTCCTACTCGATCTAGCGGACGCCAGTTGGTTCCCCCTGGTGATGGTGATTGTCATCGCCGGGCTGATGTACCTGCTCTACCTCAGCATGCGACACGAGATCCGCAAGATCCGGGTGCCGCGAAGCGACGCTGCCCAGTCGCCGGAGAGCCCCGCCGAGAAGTAGCGGCGCCGGCCGGACTCCCATGTGTGACCTTGACGATGACTACCCGCGTGCGGCATCGCTCGGTGACACCCGCGTCCGGATGTGTTGAAGCACCTGACACGTGATGATGAAGTGTTAGCTTTTCCGGGAAATCTTTACATGTTGCTGGGACATGGTGAAGGAGTTGACACGTGCCCTGGAGCCCCGAAGTGCCCTACAACGACTTGCCGTCGCTACCGCCGGAAGGGATCGACCTCGAGCCGAAGCCGGTTCTGAAGGCCACAGTCGAGGCGCGAACCGCGCTGGCGACCCTGGCCCAGGCAAGCCAACTCCTGCCAAACCCCCACATCCTGATCCACGCTGTCCCCCTACTTGAGGCGCAAGCGAGCTCGGAAATCGAGAACATCGTGACTACGGCCGACGAGCTGTTCAAGCATGTCGAGTCGGGTGGCGGTGATCACGCTACGAAGGAGGCCCTTCGCTACCGGAGCGCGATCTTCGCTGGCGTTGATTCGATCAGGAGCCGGCCACTCGCCGCAGCTACGGCGACCAGAGTCTGCTCCGTGCTGCACGGCCGGGACATCGAGGTTCGGGCCGTCCCGGGAACGAGAATCGCCAATCCAGTCACGCGGGAGATCGTCTACGCTCCACCCGAGGGGGCAGACGTCATTCGCGACAAGCTCTCGGCGTGGGAGCGTTTCGTTCATGCCGACGATGATGATCTTGATCCGTTGGTCCGGATGGCGGTGACGCACTATCAGTTCGAAGCGATCCATCCGTTCCACGACGGCAACGGACGGACGGGCCGTGTGCTCAACATCCTGATGTTGATCGAAACTGGACTCTTGCGTGATCCAATCCTCTACCTTTCCCGCGCCATCATCGCGCGAAAGAACGACTACTACAGGCTCCTGCGGGCGGTAACGGCAGAGGGCGCCTGGGTCGAATGGATTCTCTACATGCTCGACGTCGTCCGTGAGTCAGCGACGTCAACGACAAGGAAGATTGCCTCCATGCGAGCTTGTCAAGAGGACATCGCGGAGCGTGCGCGATCAGCAACGACGGGCGGACGAGATGCGCGATTCCTGGACGTGCTCTTCGAGCAGCCCTACTGCCGCATCAGCACTGTCGCCGAGCGGTGCGACGTCTCCCGGCAGACCGCGTCGTCATGGCTGCATGCGTTGGTCACAGCCGGTCTCCTCCGTGACGTCAAGGTCGGCCGGGAGATTCTCTTCGTCAACCACGAGTTCCTCAATGTGTTGACGCGCCCGGAGTGAGATCTGGCTCGCTGCGGTTGTCAGGAGCTTGTGGTCTCGCTGGAGCCTCAATTGGCCAGGCGGTTGAGTTCCGAAAGTCCGCGCCGATGCTCAGGTCAATCAACGGTTCCCTGGATCAGAATGACCACGTGCCACCCGTCAGGAGTTCATAGCAATGGCCAACCGGCTCGCCGAGGCGTCCAGTCCCTACCTGCTTCAGCATGCGGACAACCCGATCGACTGGTGGCCGTGGACTCCCGAGGCGTTCGATGAGGCTCGGCGGCGCGACGTCCCGATCCTGTTGAGCGTCGGCTACGCCGCCTGCCACTGGTGCCATGTGATGGCCCACGAGTCGTTCTCAGACCCCGAGGTGGCGGCCCTGGTGAACACGAACTTCGTGGCGATCAAGGTCGACCGCGAGGAGCGTCCGGACGTCGACGCGGTCTTCATGAAGGCCACCCAGGCGCTGACCGGTCAGGGCGGCTGGCCGATGACCGTCTTCCTGACCCCACAGGGCCGTCCGTTCTTCGCCGGCACCTACTACCCACCCGAGCCGGCGCACGGGCTGCCGTCCTTCACCCAGCTGGTCACTGCGCTGGCGGAGGCCTGGACGTCCCGGCGCGACGAGGTGCTGACCAGTGCGGACTCGATCGTGGCCCACCTCAGCGACGAGTTCGGCGTGCTGCCGGCGTCCGGCGGTCTCGATGTGACCCAGCTCTACGAGGAGGTCTCGGCCGATTTCGACCCGGTGCACGGTGGTTTCGGCAGTGCACCCAAATTCCCGGCGCCCGGACTGATCGACGCCCTGCTGGTCACCGGTGAGCCGGCCTCGCTCGATCTCGCCCAGCGCAGCCTGGAGGCGATGCTGCGCGGCGGCATCCACGACCAAGTCGGCGGCGGCTTCCACCGCTACAGCGTCGACGCCGGCTGGGTGGTGCCGCACTTCGAGAAGATGCTCTACGACAACGCGTTGCTGCTCGGCAGTTACACCCGCGCCTGGTGCCGTACCGCCGATCACGATCGCCGGCTGCGGCTGCTGTTCGAGCGCGCGATCCGTGGCATCGTCGACTTCCTCGGCCGCGACCTGCAACTGGACGGCGGCGGTTTCGCCGCCAGTCTGGACGCCGACTCCTGCGACATCCGCGGCATGGTGCACGAGGGCATCTACTACGTGTGGTCGCCGGACCTGCTCACCGACGCACTCGGCGAATCCGACGCCGACTGGGCCTGCGAGGTGTTCCATGTCACCCAGCGCGGCACCTTCGAACACGGCCTTTCCACCCTGCAACTGCGCGGCACCCCCGACTGGAACCGGTTGGACGCCGTCCTCGATCGGCTGCGTGAGGTGCGGTCCGGACGGTTCGCGCCAGCTCGCGACGACAAGCTGGTGGCCGCCTGGAACGGGTTCGCCATCGACTCGCTGGTGAACGCCGGGCTGGTGTTCGGCGAGCAGGCCTGGCTGGAACTAGCCGAGCGGGCCGCGCAGGCGTCCTGGCGGCTGATGGTGGACGGCGAGCTACGACGCGTGGGCCTGGACGGCGTACCGAGCGACGCCTCCGGGATGGCCGACGACTACGGGGCGTTGGCGCTCGGCTACGCCCGGCTGGCCGGGGCGATCGGTGATGCGGTGTGGTTGGAGCGGGCGGTTGCCCTGCTCGAGACGGCGCTGCAGCGATTCGGGGCCGACGACGGCGGCTTCTACGACGCGCCCGCCGACGGCAACGGCGTCCCACCGTTCGCCCGGGCCCGCGACACCGCCGACAACCCGACCCCGTCCGGGACGGCGTGCCTGGTTGCCGCGCTGCGCCTGGTGGGCCTGCTGGCCGACCGGTCCGACTTCGAGCCGCGCGCCGATCAGGCAGCGGCCACGCTGCGCGGCGTCCTGCAGGCGGCGCCCCGGTTCGCCGGCTGGGCGTTCGTCGACGCACTGATCGCCGACCAGGCCGCGAAGCGCCTCGCTCCCGCGGTTGCCGTGCTGGTGACGCCGGACGGCACCCAGCCGATCGAACTGATCAGCGCCGCCGCCCGGATGGCACCGGCCGGCACCGCGCTGGTCGCCGGTCCGGCCGGCACTCGTGGGTTCGCCCACCACTTCGACGATCGAGACGCCCGCGGTGGGGAACCGACGGCGTACGTATGCCGGGGAAAGGTGTGTTTCGCGCCCGCCACCGACGTGCGTTCGTTGCGTGCCGCGTTGTGGAAGCGGGTGTGATCAGCCCGGCAGAGGGTAGCTGTCGTCGTCCAAGCAGGCCGGACGTAGCCGCCCCGGTCATCCGTTCGGGTGACCGGGGCGTGAACCTCTTGATGGCAGAATGTCCGGAGCCCGTGCTCTCTCCGGGCGTCACCAGTTGGAAGGTATTCATCATTCTCATGCGCAGAATCACCCCTGTTCTCGCCGCCTCCGGCCTGGCTGCCGCGGTCGCTCTCGCCGGCTGCTCGGCGCCCGACCCGAAGCCGACCGTCGACCAGGCCGTCAAGGCCCTCACCGATCGACAGGCGGCCACCACGACGCTTCGCCTGGACACCACCGCCGAGGATCTCAATACCATCTCGAAGGCGATGGAGCAGGATGCCGATCCCTCTCGCCTCGCCCAACTCAATGCGGCGTTCAAGGTGATCCCGATGGTCAGCATCAGCACCGCGACCCGCGCGCACGAGGGCACTCTGCAGCAGGCGACCTCTCTCGACAAGGTCGATTTCGCGACCCGGGTGATGGTCGGTGACAAGCCGCTCGAGATCGTGAAGGTGAACGACAAGGGCTTCCTGCGGGTCGACGTGGACGGCATCGGTCAGCAGACCGGTCTGTTCACCGGTGCCCAGGTGCGGATGATGGCTGCCAGCCTGAGCGCCGGCAAGCCGTGGGTGAACGACCTGATCGACGGCAAGTGGATGCAGGTCGACGGCGCGACGATGAACGAGTTGGCGGCCAAGGCCACCCAGCAGGCCGACGCGCCGAAGGTGACCGATCCGGCCAAGTACCTCGATGTGGTGACGGCCAACTCCACCGTGACCAAGGTGAACGACACCACCTACACGGTGGTCACCGACGCCAAAGGCCTGATCAAGGGCATCGCGGACGTCGACCCCAACGACGACTTCAGCACCGAGGATGCGGACAAGGCGATCGCCGACCTGCAGGACGGCGCCAACCTGGACACCACGCTGACCATCGAGGGTGGCGTCCTGACCAAGGCGTCCATCGACCTCGCCGACATCATCAAGACCTGGCCCAAGGTGAAGGACGGCGCCGAGGACGAGGGGTTGCGTCGCCTGCAGGCCGCACAGTTCAAGCTGAACGCCGTGGCCGAGTTCAGCGACAAGGTGGACATCACCGAGCCGACCTCGGCGACCACCATTCCGGACGCCGACGTGAAGGCTCTGCTGAACAGCCTGCCCGGCAACCGCTGACCTTCCCAGCCGCCGTACGGCGTCCGGGCCCGATTCTTGGGGTTCGGACGCCGTTCGGCGTTTGTGCGGCCGTGAGAACCGCGACCGTGTCGAAGTTTGCTACGAATCCGTAACTTACGGTACCGTAGGTATATGTCCACGACCCGCACACAGTCACTGACCGCAGCGGAGGCCGCCGTTCCCAAGCCGCTGCTGCGCGGTTGGCTGCATCTGGTCATGACGCCGATCGCGTTGCTCGCCGGCATCACGTTGGTCGTCCTCGCGCCCACCCAGACGGGACGGATCGGTGGCGCGGTGTGGTTGCTCGCCGCCGTGGAGCTGTTCGGCGTCAGCGCCCTGTACCACCGCGGCCACTGGGGAGAGCGGACCCAGTTGATGCTGCGCCGGCTCGACCACGCCAACATCTTCATCTTCATCGCGGCGTCCTACACGCCGCTGGCGCTGGCCCTGCTCAGCCCGTCGAGCCGAACCGCTCTGCTGTGGTTCGTCTGGCTCACCGCGCTCGCCGGGATGTTCTTCAACCTGGTCTGGATCTCGTCCCCACGCTGGCTGCACACCCTGCTCTACCTGCTGATGGGGTGGGCGGCGCTCGGCTGGATCGGCGAGTTCTGGGCCAATGCGCCGCTGCCGGCGTTCGCACTGATCGCCGTCGGCGGCTTCGTCTACAGCGGCGGTGCGGTGGTCTACGCGCTCAAGCGGCCCGACCCGTCCCCGCGCTACTTCGGCTATCACGAGATCTTCCACGCCTGCACGGTGGTGGCCGCGATCTGTCACTTCGTCGCCATCGCCTTGGTCACGCTGCACTGATCCATCGCCCGTCGAGCTGTCGAGCTGTCGAGCCGTCGAGACCGGCGGAGCGGGGTGTCGACAGGCTCAACCAGCGTGGGATCCATGATCGTCAAAGGTTGATCCGCGTCCGGCTCGCCGGCGCCGCCCTCGACGTGACGCAGATCGCGCCGTTGCCTTCCGATTCGCCGTTGTGGGACGCACCCCGGACGATCCTCACCCCGTACAACGCGGGTGGACGGCCGTTGCACACCAAGGAAGTTGATCACCGACAACCTGGGTCGCCTGCTGGCAGGCAAGCCGTTGCGGAATCTGGCTGGCCGCTGATCGACATCCGTCTTTCTTGGGACCGTGGCACTACCCGATAGGGGGTAGTACGCCGGTATTCTGACCGGCATGGAGTTGGCCACTCGCGTCGCCCGAGTGCTGTCGGCGCTCGATCCGACCGGGTTGCTCTACCGCACCTACGAGCAGCGGTTGCTTGCCGAGTTGACCCCGGACCGGTTGCCTCGGCACATCGCGGTGATGGCGGACGGCAACCGCCGCTGGGCTCGACGCAACGCGCCCGACGAACCTGTCGCCGTCGGCTACGACGCCGGTGCCGACAAGCTCAAGGAGTTCGTCGGCTGGTGCGAAGAGGTGGGCATTCCGACGGTCACCGTCTGGGTGCTGTCCACCGAGAATCTCGACCGGTCCGGCGACCACGAGTTCGCGCCGCTGCTGCAGGTGATCGAAGATCTGGTGGTCGATCTCGCCGCCGACGGCCCCTGGCGGGTGCAGGTCGTCGGCGACCTCAATCTGCTGCCGCCGACGATGGCGGCGCGACTGCGCGAGGCGTCCGCCAGCACCGAAGGCCGCAACGGCATGCACGTCAACATCGCCGTCTCCTACGGTGGACGCCACGAGTTGCGCGACGCCTTCCGTTCGTTGCTGGCCGCGGAGGCGGCCAAGGGCACCAGCCTGGATGAGCTGTCCCGCACCCTGGAGATCGACCAGATCGCCTCGCATCTGTACACCGCCGGGCAGCCCGACCCCGATCTGGTGATCCGCACCTCCGGCGAGCAGCGGTTGTCCGGTTTCCTGATCTGGCAGTCGGCGCACAGTGAGTTCTACTTCCACGAGGCACTCTGGCCCGACTTCCGCAAGGTCGACTTCATCCGCGCGTTGCGCTCCTACGCCCAGCGCGAGCGCCGCTTCGGCCGCTGATCGGCGTCCCAGCGCTACAGTGCGGCGCGTGGTCATCCGGCAGCCGATCGTCGCCTGGTCGTGGCTCCGGCTGGTCGGAGCCACACTCATCGCGGTGGCCATCGGCGTCCAACTGTCCGCGTCGATCGCCACGGCGCTGGCGAACCCGACGCCGTACGGCTCTCATCTGCCGACAGTCCTGACGAACTTCTTCAGCTACTTCACGATCCTCTCGAACGTGTCGGCGGTCGTCGCACTGTCGGTGGCCGGCGGTTGGGGTTTGCGTCACGCGTCGGACGCCGCGACCGAGCCCGCGTCAATCGCGCGGCTGCTGGCCTGTGTGACGACCTACATGGTCACCACCGGGGTGGTCTACAACCTGTTGCTCCGGAATGCGCCGGTGGGCATCTCGGCACCATGGGTGAACGAGGTGCTGCACGTGGTCGCACCATTGTTACTGCTCGCGGACGCCTTCTTCGCACCGGCCCGGCGTCGGCTGAGCTGGCGGGTGCTCGCCCTGATCGCCGCCGTCCCGATCGTCTGGATCGGTTACACCCTGCTCCGCGCGACTCACGTGACCAGCCCGGTCACCGGTGATCCGTGGTGGTATCCGTACCCGTTCCTCGACCCGCACCTGGTCCCGGGCGGCTACGCAGGCGTGGCCGGCTACGTCGCCGTCGTCGCGGCGGTGATCGTCGGAATCGGTGCCGGCGTGGTCGCCCTGTCCCGGCGCCGCGGCACCGGCTGACGCTCCCGCGTCGAGCTGCCGGATAGAGCCCTCCCTAACTACTTCTGCCCTCCCGTCGACGGGAGGGCAGAAGTAGTTA
>JBDHZN010000050.1:0-17920 GCA_039811845.1 Micropruina sp.
GCGACTTCCCGATGCTGATCGACCTGTACCTGCAGGGCCGGCTGCCGCTGGACGCCTTCGTCACCGAGGAGATCGGCATCGACGGGGTCGAGGCCGCCTTCGAGAAGATGCACGGCGGCAATGTGCTGCGTTCGGTGGTGGTGTTCTGATGGCGCTCCGGATTGACCACGTGGTCACGTCGGGCACCTTCTCGCTCGACGGCGAGACCTTCGACGTCGACAACAACGTCTGGGTGATCGGCGACGACGCCGAGTGCGTCGTGATCGACGCACCGCACGACCTGCCGGCGATCGTGAAGCTGATCGACGGACGCAACGTCAAGGCCGTGGTCTGCACCCACGCCCACGACGACCACGTCCGCTGGGCGCCGGCGCTGGGCCGGGTGGTGCAGGCGCCGGTGCTGCTGCATGCCGACGATCTGCCGGTCTGGAACCTCACCCACGACACGCCGCCGGACGGCACGCTCACCGACGGCCAGACGTTCACCGTGGCCGGTGAGTCGATCCGGGTGCTGCACACCCCGGGTCATGCGCCGGGCGCGGTCTGCTTCTACGTGCCGTCGCTGGACACCGTGTTCACCGGCGACACCCTGTTCAACGGCGGCCCCGGCGCGACCGGGCGTAGCTACAGCGACCGCGACACCCTGGTGGCATCCATTCGGGCGAAGCTGTTCGGCCTGCCCGACGACACGGTGGTGAAGACCGGACACGGCGACGACACCACGATCGGTGCCGAGAAGAAGGCGCTCGACAGGTGACGGTTGCCGTCCGATACCGACGGTGAGATCGCATTCGTGGCGACCGGTGAGGAACTGCGGCAGGCAACTCCGGCAGGCGCTCGGCGGCGATTTCGCGCGTTTCGCCGCCTTCGGCGATCTAGTCGTGCGAAGATCCCGGCGTAGGCCGAGATGAGGAAGAGCGTGCCGGCACTGACCAGCGGCGTTCGATCGGGTCCGCCACGTCCTCCGGCCGCTCACCGACGCTACGCCTGCGACGTCTCCACCTCGCCGGGCCTCGCCGCCGGGTCGGGCAGCGTGGACAAACCCGGAATGCGCGACAGCAGAACGATCGCGGCGGTGCCGAGGAAGCCGGCAGCCGCCACCCACAACGCCGGCCGGAGCCCGAGCAGGTCCCCCGCAACCCCACCGACGACCGCTCCAGTAGTGCCGATGCCCCACGAGATCGTTCGCATGCCCGCTGTCATCCGCCCCATCATCTCCGGCGGCGTGACCGCCTGGCGAAGACTGGTCCCGGCGACGTTGCTGACCGCAAGGCCTGCTCTCATCAGGAACAGTCCGGCCACGACGACGGCCACCCCGCTCGGTCCGCCCGCGGAGGCCGCCGGGATCAACACCGGACCGGCGTAGCCGATCACCACGGCTCCGGCGAACACCCGACCGAATCGGAACCGGTGCAGCAAGGTGCCCGCGCAGACCGCGCCCGCCAGTCCGCCGAGCGCGCCCAGCGCGATGACCAGACCGACCACGCCCGGCGAGAAGCCCAACTGCTGCACCACATAGAGAATCAGCAGGGCCTCTACGAACATGTAGCAAAAGTTGTAGGCGGCGCCGGTCACGGTCAGCAATCGCAGAAACGGCTCCCGAGCGATGAAGGTGAGGCCGCCGGCGATCTCACTGGCGATCCGCCGTCGAGGTACCACTCGGGGTTGCTCGCGGCTCTTGATCGACAGCAACGAAGCCACCGACAACAGGTAGGTCACTCCGTTGGCCAGCAACGCAACGGGCGCACTCAGCCACTGCACCAGTGCGCCACCCAGACCCGGACCCGCGAACTCGGCCGCCGAAGCGCTGGCGGAGACCCGGCCGTTTGCCCGGATCAAGTCTTCGCGGGCCACAATGTCGGGAACATAGGCGAGCCAGCACACCTCGAACAGCACGGTGCAGACCCCGATGGCCAACACGATCAGGGCGAGCACGGGCAGGCTGAGTAGGCCGGTGACGGTCAGTACCGGGACCAACATCACCAGTGGCGCGCGAATCAGATTGGCCGCGATCATCAGCGGACGTCGGGCTCGCCGATCGGCGAGAGCGCCGAACGGAAGGGCGACGAGCAGGAAGGGTAGAAACGCGAGCGCCCGCAGCACACCCATCTCGGTGGCGGTCACGTTCAGCACCAGCAGCGCGGTCAGCGGCAGCGCGAGCCCGCTGATCTGGGTGCCGAACAGGGACACGGTCTCGCCGGCCCAGAAGCGGGCAAAATCAGGGTTGCGATGAAACAGGCCGGTGGGGCGCAAGCGGGGCTCCTCTGGGCAGTCACTCGATATGACATGTCCGTTGAGCCTATGTGAGAATAAGTATCATGATCAACCTCTCTTCACTAACCCGGCTCCGCCGCGCCCGAGTCCCTGCGGTCGCCGCGCTGGCGGTCGTGGCCGCGTTGCTGGCCGGTTGCAGCCAACCGGCGGCTGCACCCGCCGGCCAGACCAGTCCGTCCGCGACCGCGGATCGTCCGCTCACCGACCGTAATCCTCAGCCACGGGAGGCCCTGCGTGAGGGCGGCGATCTACGCATTCCGATCGACGCGCTGCCGGGCAACTTCAACCCGCTGCAGATCGACGGCGCACGGTCGGTGACCTATCAATTCGCCGACGCGATCCTGCCGACCGCATTCAAGGACCAACCGGACGGCGGCTCGATCCCGCATCCGGCCTACTTCACCGCCATCGAGGTGGTCTCCGACTCCCCGCAGGTGGTTCGCTACCGGATCAATCCCAAGGCGATCTGGAGCAATGGACGCGCCCTGGACTGGCGCGATCTGCGTGATCAGTGGAAGGCCCTGAACGGTACGGAGGCCCGCTACCAGGTCAGCAACACCGTCGGCTATGCCGACGTGGCCAAGGTCGAGCGAGGAGCCAATGACCAGGAGGCACTGCTCACCTACCGGTCCGTGTTCGCCGACTGGAAGGCGCTCTTCCGTCCGTTGGCTCCGCACGAGCTGACCTCGGATCCGGAGAAGTTCAACACTGCGTGGAAGGACGGCCCGGCGATCACGTCCGGACCGTTCGAGGTGGAACGGGTCGACCTGACGGCCAAGACGTTCACCATCAAACGCTCTCCGGGATGGTGGCAGGATCAGCCCAAACTCGACCGAGTCGTCTTCCGCACCCTCGACTCGGCCGCCCGTGCCGACGAGCTGGCCAACGGCGGTCTCGACTGGGCACCGATCAACGCCGACGTCGATCTGTTCAAGCGGACCTCCGCCATGACCGGTGTGCAGATCCGGGCGGCGAGCGAACGCCTGGCCGGCCAGCTCACCTTCAACGGAGCGGACGGCGCACTGCTGAGCGATCTGGAACTGCGCCGCGCGATCAGTCAGGCGATCAATGCCCAACAGATCACGGACGTCGTGGTCGGCCCGATCACGCCGGGCGCCCGGGCCGTCGGGCACCACGTCCTACCGCCCAGCCATGCCGACTACCGGGACAACAGCGCGGAGCTGCCCTACGACCCGGCGGCTGCGGCGAAGGCACTCGACGAACAGGGCTGGACTCGGTCGGGAATCGACGTCCGGCGCAAGAACGGCGCCGAGCTGACTCTGCGTCTGGTCGCCCAGCAGACTCCGGCCGGCGAGACGACCGCCGCGCTGATCGCTGAACAGCTCAAGCAGTTGGGCGTCGGCACCAAAGTGCAGATCGTTCCGATCGACCGCTTCTCCTCCGACTATCTGCGGGCGGGTGCGTTCGACCTGATCACCTTCGAATGGACCAAGTCGCCCTACCCGGTGTCGCATGACCGGTCGGTCTTCCAGACGCCCAAGGGTGACGTGATCGGCAACAACTTCGGTCGGGTGGCCGTGCCGGGTATCGAGAAACTCTACGATCCCGCGATGGCCGAACTCGACCCGGTGAAGGCGAACGACCTGGTTCAGCAAATCGATCGGGAAGCCTGGCAGGCCGCCCACCACCTGCCCCTCTACCCGGGCACGGGGGCCTATGCGGTGCGGGCCGACCTGGCCAACTTCGGCGCGCGAGGTCTGGGTGCCTGGGACTTCGTCGAGGCCGGCTTCGTGCAGTGAGTTCCCTGCTCGGACGGCTTGTTGGACGGGTCTGGCTGTGCGTGCTGGCCACCTCGCTGGTCTATCTGCTGGCCGGGTTGTCCTTCGATCCCCTCGCCGGGTTGCGTCAGGTGCACCCACCGGTACCACCGGAGGTGTTGGAGGCCCGGGCCGCACAGCTCGGCCTGGGCCTCCCGCTGCCGCTGCGGCTGACGCACTGGTGGCAATCGGTCGCCGTCGGCGATCTCGGTATCAGTGTGGACGGGCAGCCGGTCGGCGACGAACTCGGACGCCGACTGGGCACCACCCTGCGGCTCTTCCTACCCGGCGGGGTGCTGGCGGTACTGCTCGGGGTCGGCCTGGGCGTCTGGTCGGCCGCCCGCAACCGCAGCCTCGGCGACGCCGCCTTCACCGGCTTCTCACTACTGCTGTTGGCATTGCCGGTGTTCGTCCTCGGCACCATGCTGAAGATCCTCTGGCTGCCCGTCAACCAGCCAGCTCGCCGGCGTCCAGCTGTTGCCGTTCTCGGGTGAATCGACGCCGGGCCTCTCGCTGACCGGCTGGCGGGCGTTCTTTGACCAGGCGCGTCACCTGGTGCTGCCGACGGTGGCCATCACGTTGCCTCAGCTTGCCTTCTACAGCCGTTACCAGCGTGCTGCGATGCTGGACGTTCTGGACAGCGAATTCCTGCGGACGGCACGGGCCAAGGGTTATACCCGCTGGGGCGCGATCCGCCGGCACGGCGTCCGAATGGCGCTGATCCCGATGACCGCGCTGATCGCGTTCAGCTTCGGCCTGCATCTGGCCGGCGGCGTCTTCACCGAGCGGATCTTCGGCTGGCACGGGCTGGGCGACTGGCTGCTACTAGGCATCTCGGCCCAGGACGCCAATGTCGTGGCGGCCTCCGCCCTGCTGCTGTCGGCGATGGTGGCGGTGGCCGGCGTCGCGGCCGACCTACTGCTCGCCGGACTGGACCCTCGGACCAGGCGGCTGCGGTGAGCCGTCCTCCCGCGTCGAGCCTGCTGATCGGTACCGGCACGGTGGTACTCACCTTGCTCGCGACCGTCGCTCTGCTGGGTCCGGCACTGATCGACGCCGACCAGGCCGGGCAAGGCCTGGACCGTATCCATCGACCACCCAGCCTCACCCACCCGCTGGGCACGGCGCGGCTCGGCGAGGACATGCTGCTGTTGTGCCTGCAGGGCCTACAGAAGTCGCTGCTGATCGGCTGCGTCGCCGCCGTGGTCACCACCGCGCTGGCGGCCCTCGTCGGCACGGTGGCGGGCTATCTCGGCGGGCCGCTCGACCGGGTGCTGATGACCTTCGTGGATGTGCTGCTGGTGCTGCCTCCTGTGCTGTTGCTGGCGATCGTTCTGGGGCCGGCGGAGCAGATCAACTGGCTGATCATGGTTGTGGTGCTGGCGCTGCAGGGCTGGATGCTCACCGGGCGGGTCGTCCGCGCCCGGACGCTGAGCCTCCGGACCGGGGACGTCGTCCGCTCCGCCGAGTACTGCGGCGCGTCGCCGACCCAGATCATCTGGTGGCATTTGCTGCCGCAGATGCTGCCGCTGCTCACCATCGACCTGGTGTTGAACGTCTCGGGTGCCGTTCTGGCCGAGGCCGGGCTCAGCTACTTCGGCTTCGGTATTCTTCCCCCGGAGGTCTCGCTGGGCACGTTGATCGCTACCGGAACGGCCTCCGCGCTCACGTACCCCTGGGTCTTCCTGGCACCGGTGGGCTGCCTGATGGTCCTCGTCCTCGGCACCGCGGTGTTGGGCGAGGGGCTGCGGCTACGCACCGAAGGTGCGGCGACCGCATGAGCGCCGAGGCGCTGCTGAGCCTGTCCGGTCTGGGCGTCAGCTATCCGACCGACCGGGGTGCCCCGGTGCGGGCCCTGGCGGGGCTCGATCTGCAACTGGACGCCGGCGACAGGCTGGGGCTGGTCGGGCCATCCGGCTCGGGAAAGTCGGCCGCAGGCCTGGCGATCATGGGCCTGTTGCCACAGCGGGCGCAGGCCACTGGATCGGTGCGCTTCGCGGGCGAAGAACTGCTCGGTGGCACCGATCGCCGGCTTTCCCAGTTACGCGGACGGCAGCTGGCCTGGATGGGCCAGGACGCACTGGCCGCGTTCACCCCGGTGTATCGGATCGGCGCCCAGATCACCGAGGCGCTCCGGCTGCACCAGCCGACACTGACCAGGCTCGCCGCGCAGCGCCGAGCCATCGACCTGCTGGCGGAGGTCGAGCTGGATGAGCCCGAGCGGGTGGCGCGGGCGTTGCCCGATGAACTGTCGGGAGGCATGCGACAGCGGGCCGCACTCGCTATGGCGCTGGCCAACGGGCCGAAGTTGCTGATCGCCGATGAGCCGACCAGCGCCCTGGATTCCGTCCGGCAGGCCGAGATCGTCCAACTGATCCGCGACCGGTGCCGGGAAGACCGGATCGCCCTGCTCTTCATCAGTCACGAACTGCGCATCGTGGCTGAACTCTGCGACCGGATCGCGGTACTCGACGACGGCCGCCTGGTCGAAGCCGGGCAGACCTCCGTGTTGCTGGAACGCCCGGCCAGCGCCACCCTGCGTGGTCTTCTGGCCGCCCGAGAGCCGCACCGTGAGCGGTGGCTCCTGCCGAGACAGACTTCGTCCGATGCGGTGCGGCCCGACGCGGTCCAGCCTGTCCTGCGGGTGCGCGAGCTGGTTCGCCACTTCGATGCTCGCAGCGAAGCCGGACGGATTCTGGTGAAGGCGGTTGACGGGGTCAGCCTGGAGGTGGGCGTCGGTCAGGCATTGGCCCTGGTCGGCGAATCCGGAAGCGGCAAGAGCACGGTGATCCATGAGATCGCCGCCCTCCGCCGACCCGCAGCCGGCCACATCGAGGTGGCCGGCCAGCAGATCGGACGGCTCGACCGTGCCGACACCCAGGCGTTGCGGCGCGCGGTCCAGGTCGTCCTGCAAGATCCCGGCTCGTCGCTCAACCCGCGGCTGACCATCGACCAGATCGTCGCCGAGCCGCTGCGCATCCACCGCACGCCCCGGGCGGAACGGTCCGCCCGGGTGCGAGAGGTGTTGGCCGCGGTGGAGTTGCCGGCCGGCTACCTCGATCGTCGTCCCGGGCAGCTCTCCGGCGGCCAGCGGCAGCGGGTGGCAATCGCCCGCGCGCTGTCGGTATCGCCCCGTCTGCTGCTGCTCGACGAGCCGGTTTCAGCCCTCGACGCGCAGTTGCGGGTCGAGGTGATGGAACTCCTGGACCGGCTGCGGCGAGATCTCGGCCTAGCCTACCTGATCACCACGCACGATCTGCCCCTGGCGCTCGCGTTCGTCGACAGGGCTGCCGTCATGTCAGCCGGACGGATTGTCGACACCGGCTCACCCGCCGAACTGATGGCCTCCAGCCACCCCTACACGAGGCAGCTGCTGGCCGCCGGCGGAGTGACGACCAGTCAGCCGGCCAGCTGGTAGAAGCCGTGACCGTCCAGATAATTGACCGCTCGCAGGTCGGCGGCGAGCACCTCGGCGTCCTCGTGCACCAGGCCGATCATCAACGGTTCGGTCGCATCGTCCACGGTCTTGGGGAGGTCCTCGCCGGGCTGCACGCCGAGGTGCACACGATGGAAGCTGGCCAGTTCGCGGATCTGCTCGAGCAGCGGATAGTCGACCAGGCGTCCGGCCGTTGGCGCGGTCAGGAAGGCCATGGCGGCGTGCCCGTGGGGCCGCAGCCGGCCACGGTCCTGGTCGAAGCCGTCCGGGTCGAGATAGGCGGCGATGGTGCGGGTCAGCTGGTTCGCCGCACCGATCTGCTCGGCGTAGTAAGCCGCGCCGGCGCCGCACATCCGGGCGCCCAGCTCGACCAGTCGCGGGCCGTCCGCCGTGACCACGACTTCGGCATGCGTCGGGCCGTAGCCGATGCCGAGCGCGTCCAGCACCGCGAAGACGTACTCGACCAGTTCACCGTCCTGCCGCACCGGCACCGAGCAGGCGGCACAATGCCGGTCGACGACCCCGTTGACGCTCATCTTCGCGTAGCGCCAGATGTCGGTGACCTCGTGCCGCCCACGTGAGCTGACCGTGTTCACGGCGAACTCGGGTCCAGCCAGGTACTCCTGAACCAGCGCCGCGTCGTTGGGCAGGCCGAAGATGTTCCGCCGTTCGACTATTGCCCGGTAGGCGGCGAGGGCCTGGTCCACGGTCCGGCAGACCGCCACACCGTCATTCCCGGCGCTCCGGATCGGCTTGACCACCACCCGGCCGGGCCGGGACTGGCACCAGGCCAGCAGGTCGTCCTCGCCGGTCACCATCAGTTGATCGACGACCGGTAGCCCGGCCGCCCGGACCGCCTCCTGCTGGGTTGCCTTGTCGCGCCGCGCCGCACTCAGCGCGGTTCCGTTGCCGGGCAGCCCCAAGGCCTCGGCGAGCGCGTCGGCCAGTTCGACGCCGGTCTCCCCTCCCGGCAGCACGTAGTCGACGCCGAGCGCGGCCAACCGCGCGCTGGAGCGAGCGAGGTCGTCGTCGTGGACGATGTTGTCCGCGAAGAGCTCCAGCGCGGGCAGGCGGCGGTAGACGGTCGGCACCTCCGGCGTGCTCTGCACCCTGACCAGGGTGGCGCCGGTCGCGGCGAATGCCTCGGCGATACTGAAGGACATCGGGTAGACGTCGACGAGGGCAACGGTGGGGGTCATGCGGGTCTCCTTCTCATTCGGCGCAGCTTTCGGAGCGCAGGGGTCAAGCGCGGGCGACGATGTCGAGCAGCCGGCGGATCTCGTCCGGTGAGGTGTAGGCATGCACACTCACCCGGATCGCATGATCCTGGCTGTCCCGGCCCGCCTGGCAGTGGGCGTCGTAGCGGGTCAGCAAGCCGGCGGCCGCGAGGACGAAGCCGAGGTCGTCGGAGCGCACTCGCCGGTGCCGAAAGGTGACCAGGGACTCGCGCCGTTGTACCGCCGATCCGGCCAGCAGGCTGTCCTGGCAACCCAGCACGGTCACCTCGGGAATCCGCGCCAATCCGTCGGTGAGCAGAGCGCACAGACCGGTGCACCAGCGCTGAATGGTCGCCACGTCCACCTCCGCGAGCCATTCCACGGCAGCCGTCAGGCTGATGGCCCCGACCGTGTTCGGCGTCCCCGGCCAACCCGCGAGGCTGAACTGCGGACCGCACCGGTTGCGGGCCCAGACCGCACCGGTACCGGGCAGCGCCATCATCTTGTGACCCGAGAACACGACGAAGTCCACGTCCAGGTCGTCAACCAGTACCGGACGGTGCCCGACGCTCTGGGCGGCATCCAGGCAGATGGGGACGTCGGGGCCGACCGCGGCTCGGATCCGCTGCACGTTCAGATCGGCGCCGTAGACGTGGTGGACGCCGGTCGCGGCCACGAACCGCGTCGAGGGGCCGAACACCGCTGGGAACTCGCGGTGGGCGTAGTCACCCGAGGCCGGATCGACCGGCAGCGGAATCACCTCGATCTGGACGCCGGACGCCGCCAACTCGGCTGCCAGGTCGAGCCACGGCCGCAGATTGGCCAGATGATCCCCGAAGGGCACCACGATTCGATCGCCATCTCGCAGGGTTGGCTTGAGCCAGTCGGCGACCCGGCGCAAGCCCTCGCTGGCACCGGAGACCAGCTCGACCGATGAGGTTGTACTGATGTCGCCGAGCAGCTTGCGGACCGCCTGCTTGGCGTGTCCGATCGCCGCCGTCGTGGTATTGGCCCATGGGTAGGCGCCACGTCCGGCATTGGCATTCGTCGTCGTCAGATAGGCCATGGCCCGGTCCAGCACGACCTGCGGCTTCTGGGCGGTTGCGGCGCTGTCCAGGTAGCCGACGCCGGGGTTGGCGGCCAGGATCGGGAACTGGGACCGGACGTCCCGGTGCCAGTCGGCGAGGTCCGTCAGGGCGTCGAAGACGCCGGAAACCACCGTCGTCATGCGCTCACCAGCGGCTGCCCGGCGTCCCGCCATGCGACCACGCCGCCGGCCAGACTGCGGGCGTCGCGGTGACCCAGGCGGGTCAGCAGAGCCGCGTACCGCAGCGACTGCTCACCGACCGGGCAGACCAGCAGGACCGGCTGGTCCGGGCTGATCGGCATGCCGTCTTGCGTCAGCTCTCCGAAGACCCCGTCGACGATGTTGATCGAGCCGGCCAGATGCAGGGCTCGGAAGGCGAAGGACCCCCGCAGATCGATCACCACCGGATGCTCCTGTTCGATCCATGCGACAGCCTCGGCAATCGACAGTGAGTGAACCTGGCCCACCTCGGCCTCGCTGACCGTGCGGACGTCATTGGCCCGCGCCGGGCGCTGCAGGAGTTCCGGACGGCGCTGCCGGACATAGCTCATGTAGCTCTCCACCCGGTCGCAGACGATGAAGACCGCCGTCTTCCGCTCGCCGGCCCGCACATCGACGTCGACCTCGCGCAGCGCCCGGACGGCGGCGAAATAGGCTGCGCCCGCCGTCGGACCGCCAAGGATTCCGCAGCGGCGGTTCAGCGCCAGCATGCCGTCGATCGCCTGCTGCGAGGTGACCGCGTCGATCCGGTCGAAGGTGTCCGGGTCGAACAGGCCCACCTCGGTCAGTTCGTCCGCCGTCCGAATCCCGGGAATGAAGTCCGACCGGTCGGCCACCACGCCCCACACGGCCACCTCACCACGGGCTCGGAGCGCACTCGCCACCCCGGTCGAAGAGCCCGCGGTACCCACGCAGGCGATGAAGTAGTCGGGCACGCGTCCGTCCAGATCGGTCACGATCTCGGGGCCGGTGGCATCCTCGTGTGCCTGCCGGTTCAATGGGTTGAAGTACTGGTCGGTGTGCAGGAACTGCGACCGCTCCTCGGTGAGCCGGCGGTACATCCGGGTCAGCGGTTCTTCGGTGTCGGTCGGGTCAAGGCATTCGGTTTGGCCAGGCAACTCCTCGATCTGAGCGCCGAGCAGGAGCAGGAGATCCTTGATCTCGGGCACCTTCATCCGATTGGTGACGCTGCGAAACGGCAGGCCGTGCATTCCGGCGATCACCGCCAGAGCCTTCGCGGTGTTGCCGCTGGACAACTCGACGACCGCTGCGTCGGTCTGGCGCGCGTCGTCCAGTCGTTCCCGGGCCATGTTCCAGGCGGCCCGATCCTTCACCGAGCCGAATGGGTTGAGCATCTCCAGCTTGGCGTACAGGTCGATGCCGGCCAGTCCGTGGACCTGGGCCGGGATCGCAACCAGCGGTGTGCCGCCGATAGCGTCCGTGATGGACTCGTATCTCATTGGTCTCCTTCTTGGGTGGGCCAGTAGTCGGCGTCCAGGCACCATCGCCAGCCCTGGCTCGCGCCCCGCACCGCCACCGTGGCGGCACGGTGCTGCATCAGGGCGTCCGTGGCCGCGAAGTCCATGAAATAGCCACCGGTGTTGGCGAACGCCAGCAGGTCGCCGGCACGGGGCGTCGCCGGCAGGTGCACGGCGCGCCGGGTGATCAGGTCGTTCTCCAGGCAGAGGTTGCCGAGCAAATACGCGCTCACCGGCCGCTCCGGCCGCGGACCATCGCCGGGCAGCAGCAGCGGATCGACCAGGACGCCGTGCTCTTCGGCGCTGATGTCGTGCCGGTTGGCATCGACACCCACCAGCAGGCTGCCGTCGGTACCGGTTCGCACCTCGCGCACGGAGGCGAGGGTGAGCCCCACCTGATCGAGCAGGGCGCGACCGGGCTCGACGTGCAGGTCGACGAGGCTCTCCAGCAGGACAGTCGACAGCGGGCGGCGCAGCCGTGGCCCCTCACACTCCAGCAGGGCTTCCAGGTAGCCGGGCCCGGCTTTCTCTCGATGGCTCGGATAGGCGCCCAGGGTGCCCCGGACGGCGCCGCGCTCCGCCTTGAGCCCGTAGCCGTAGCCGGCCCAGGTGATCGGAGCGCGCAGCCCTAGGACGCTGTCGTTCAGCGCGCGGGCATAGCTGTGCCACTGTTCGGGATCGGCCAGGTAGGCGATCCCGAATCCCCCACCGATGTCGATCGCCATCGGTGCGTGTCCGCGGGCCTGGCACTGCGACAGCGCCAGCAGGCAACCCTCCACGGCGAGCGCCTTCTCGTTGAGTCCGGTGGTGTCGAGATGGAATGCCAGGCCGTGCAGAACCAGCTGCTCTCGATGCCGGTCGAGCACCGCCAGGGCGCCCTCCACGACGTCCGCACCCACTCCGAACCGGCTCGGCCGGCTCAGCACGGTGACCCCCACCGGGGCGAACCCGGACAGCCTGATCATCACCCGAACGGACGGCAACCCGTGCCTGCGGACCAGCCGTCCGAGCCGTTCCAGTTCCTCCACGCTGTCCGCGTTCACGATGGCACCCGCGGTCGCACTCAGCCACAGGAAGTCGTCACCCTTCGGCCCGGTCGCCATGATCCGGGCACCCGGGACGCCTGCACCAAGCGCGTGCTGCAGCTCACCGACCGACGCCACATCGACCCCGACCCCGCTGGCCGCGATCCGTCGCACCAGCGCCGTCGATCGGTTCGCCTTGTGGGCGAAGTACAGGGAGCCACGCAACCGCAACCGCCGATAGACCGCCGCGAAGGCCTCCGCATTGCGCAGCAGCTGGTCGGGCATCACCAGGTTCAGCGGAGAGCCCAGGCCATGGATCAGTGCGGACGGGAGCTGCGGATCGGCCAGGAAGTCCCGCCAGCACGAACTCAGCCGTGGGGCCAGGGGCGGGACCGTCGACGAGGGCGGAGGGGTCGGCACAACGGCAGACTAATCATATTGATACTCATCATCAACTACGGAGCTCGGTGGGACGCTGAGGCTCAGGTTCGCACCCGAGCTACTTCAGCTGGCGCGGATAGCAAGTCTTGCCAGGACTCCTATCGAAGTCGGAGCAGGCCGACCGTGCCGACTTCTCGGTCTTGAACGGCCTGGCGTCGACGACTGCCCAGTAGCCATCGGTCAGGCCCGCGTATTTCTGGGTGTCGACAACGACCGCACGGCGCTTCTTCGAGATCTTCTTCGCTGCGGCTTCAGCCTCTTGGCGGCTGGTTGACTTCTTCGGAAGCGATGCCAGGACGAGCACCCAGTTCTCGGCCCTCAACGGTGCGTCAGCGCCAGTCGTAGCGCCAGAGGAGGGCTTTCCTTCGGCTATGGCCGACCAGCCCTGGTGGACAGCGACACCGGCCGCGAGGGTAAAACAAAGGGCGAGTGTCAATAGGACGGGACGCCGCGACCTTCTGGCCGCCGAGTCGCCGTCCGCAGGGCCGGCAGTCCCCCGAAAAAAGTCGATTGTCGCCCCAAGGAAGAATCCGGCGAATGCAGCCAGGCTCGGCAGGACTCCGCCCCACCCGTCGATCCATCCGGCCATCCCGAACCCGATCAGAGCGGCAGTACCGGCCGCGAGTCCCGACTTGCCGAGCGTGATATACATCTCGCCCTCATCGGTGAACAGCAGTTGACCAACAACGATGGCGACGCAGACCATCACCGCCCAGCTGACCGGCAGCAGAATTCCGAAGGCACCGTGGAAAGCGACGGCGTCGACCAGGCTCTGAATGCCAGGAACCTGCTTCAGAATGGCGATCAAGAACACACCGAGCAGCACGATAAGCGCGCTGCCAACGATTCCCCCGAGCAACAGCAGGATCCCTTGGCCGAACAAACCCAGACGGCTGGCCGGCCGCGTGAAGAACGGCCCAGTGCTACCCGAGCCAACCGGATAGGCAGGATCGAGATACGGGTCGCCGTCGGCTGCGGAGGGCGATGCATAGGGCGAGTCCAACCCGGAGCTCGTGCCACCCGGATGCCACGAACCGTAGTGATTGGTGTGATCGCCCCAGAGACTGTCGCGCGACTCACCAGTCTTCCGACCGGACGAATCGTAGTGATTGGTGTGGTCACCCCACAGGCTGTCGCGCGACTCACCGGTCTTTCGACCCGACGCGTCGTAAGTGTTGGTGTGATCGCCCCATAGGCTCTCGCGAGACTCACCGATCTTTCGACCCGAGGCATCGTAGTGATTGGTGTGGTCACCCCACAGGCTCTCGCGCGAGTATCCGTCCTTGCCCACGTGTTCCCCTACGAAGTGACGTCCGCTCAATTCGTCGCGCCGGGTCGACCCTCGTCTTGCGAGATCTGTGGCATTGAGATTTCCTCACGGAAGCTCCGTCCACGCCCAGGTATGCGCAACTCCGCGCGCACATCCAGCGCGCTGTCAGGACGCTATCGGACTCGCCTGAGAGAACACTTGGAATCGACTGAGGCCGTCGATTTGTGAAATTAGTAGACCATTCCCATGGCCTGCCGAACCTCGTCCAAGGTGGCCTCGCCGATCGCGTTCGCGCGGGCGTTGCCCTCGCGCAGCACGGACAGCAGGTAGCCGGGATCGGCCGCCAACTCGGCACGCCGGGCGCGGATTGGGGCGAAGTACGAGTTCACCGCCTCGGTGACCACTCGCTTCAGGCCGCCACCGCCGCCGTCGCCGATCTCCTCGGCGATCGCCACCGGGTCTCCCCCGGTGCACAGGGCGGCCAGCATCAGCAGGTTCGACACCTCGGGCCGGTTCGCCGGGTCGTAGGTGATGTGCCGGTCGGAATCGGTGACCGCCTTCTTGATCAGCCGGGCGGTGGTGTCGGCGTCCATGCCGAGCTCGATCACGTTGCCCTTGGTCTTGCTCATCTTGGTGCCGTCCAGGCCCAGCACCGTGGGTGCCTTCGATAGCAGCGCCTCGGCTTGCGGGAAGACCGGCTCGGCCGGGTTGGCGCGTCCGTACCGCTCGTCGAAGCGGCGGGCCACCACCCGGGTCTGCTCCAGGTGCGGCAACTGGTCCTTGCCGACCGGCACCAGGTTCGCCTTGCAGAACAGGATGTCGGCGGCCTGATGCACCGGGTAGGTGAGCAGCAGGCCCGACATCGGCCGGTCGCCCGTCGCCTCCAGCTCGGCCTTCACCGTCGGGTTGCGGCGCAGTTCGGCGTCCGTCACCAGGGAGAGGAAGGGCAGCAGCAGCTGGTTCAGCGCCGGCACCGCGGAGTGGGCGTAGATGGTGCTGCGCGCCGGATCGATGCCGATCGCCAGGTAGTCGGCGACCATGCCCAGCGCCCGTTCGCGGATCGGGCCGGTGCCATCGCGGTCGGTGATCACCTGGTAGTCGGCGATCAGGATGATGGTCTCGACACCGGCGTCCTGCAGCCGGACGCGGTTGGCCAGCGAACCGAAGTAGTGCCCGATGTGCAGGGCCCCGGTCGGGCGGTCGCCGGTCATGATCCGGAACTTCGACGGATCGGCGGCGATCTCGCGTTCGATCGCGGCGCTGCGGGCTTCGGTGCGGCGCAGTGAGGCGTCGGAGGTGGACGCCGCGAGCTCGTCGCCCGCGTCGTCGAGCAGTGCTTCAGTCATCGTCAATCACTCGTTCGTTCGTCGTCCGGACATGCGAAAGGCCGCCACGCAGGGTGACGGCCGGGTCTATTCAATCGAGCCGTCAGCGGAGGCGCCAGTCAGCGGTTCGATGCACAGCCCGACCCTATCACCGCCGTCCCTCGGTGCTGGGTCCGCCCCGCGCTCGCCGAACTATTTCGGGCTCGCTGAGTTCAGCGAGCCCGAAATAGTTAGGCGAGCGGTTGGGGTGGTGGGGTCAGCCCTCCAGTGGTGGATGCAGCCGGGCCGGCGTCCAGACTCGTTGTCGCCAGGCGCCCAGGGCGGTCGCCGCCACCGACACCAGCAACAGGCCGGTGAGCACCCACGCGCCAGTGGCCAGCTGCGCGGCCGGGCCGCCGCTGATGCTGACCCGCAGCGCGTCCACCAGGTAGGTCATCGGCATCACCGGATGCGCCAACTGGAAGAAGGCGGGCATCACCTCCACCGGGTAGAGCCCGCCGGCGGCACCGAGTTGGACGATCAGGATGACCAGCATCACCGCGCTGCCGACCAAACCCAGCCAGACCCGCAGCGCCTGGGCCAGCGCGGTGAACGCGCAGATCGCCAGCACCGAGACGCCCGCGGTGGCGGCCAGATCGACCGGCGCCAGCCCGAGCAGCAGATCGGTCACCGTCAACAGCAGTAGCGCGCCGGCCGAGCCCAGCAGGGCCGGCGGCACCCATCCGCCGAGCGCCACCAGCACCGGATGGGTGCCGGAGGCGATGCCGCGTTTCGAGATCGGACGCATCAGCACGAAGGCGACCAGCCCGAACACCCATAGTGAGACACCGAAGAAGAACGGTGCCAGGCCGCGTCCGTAGTAGGTGGCCGGGTGAGCCACCTGGGACTCGATCTGGACCGGGTTGGCGACGGCGTCCGCGTCCCGCGCCCGTTCGGCGGCGGAGAGTTTCGGCAGCGCATCGGTCGCCTTCTTCAGCCCCGCGGTGAGCCGGCGCTGTCCGTCCGCCACCTGCTGTGCCCCGGAACTCAGCGTGTCGATCTGGTCAACGGCGGTCTGTGCGGCGGCCAGGATTTCGGGCACCCGGGCGTTCACCTCGGCCGCCACACCGGCGACCCGGGACGCGTCCCGGGCGACCCTGGCAGTGACCCGCTGCACCTGTCCGGTCACCCCACTGACTCGGCCGACCGCTGACTGCAGGTCTTTCACCACGGCCTCATCGGCCAACTCCGGATGGGCCGCGATCAGCGCGGCCAGGGCGTCCTTCACCTTCTGCTGTTTGGCGTTGCCGTCCTTGGCCAGCGCGGCGATGTCGGACGTGGTGGTGGCGACGTCACGGGTGACCCCGGCCGCCTCCTTGGCCGAGCGGCGCAGCGCTCCGGACACCCGGTTCACCACCGGAACCACCTTGTCCCGAATGGTTCGGACGCCGTTGGCCACCTTCTGCCCGCCGTTGGCCAGGGTCGCTGACGCCTTCGAGGCTTCCGCCAGCCCGCTGCGCACCGTCCCGACCGAGCCGAGTGCAGCATCGGCATAGGACTTCACCGCGGCGGCATTGAGCTGCGACTGCAACTCCTTCTCGGCCGTTTCGGCCATGATGCCCAGGATGTAGCCCTGCGAGTTGTCGAAGGCGATGTCGACCCGTGCCCGCCGCGGCTCCGGCGCGGTGGCGATCGAGGTCAGGTCGGCGGAGAAGTTCGCCGGCACCGTGATGCTGAAGGCGAAGCGGCCGTCGGCGACACCGGCCGCTGCCGTCGCCGGGTCGGTGGGGCGCCAGGTGAACGACGAGGTGTCGGCCGCGAGCTGGTCGACCAGGTCCTGCCCGCCCTGCACCTTGGTGCCCTCGACGGTGACCGGGCGATCCAGGTTCACCACCGCCACCTCCAGCCGATCCAGGCGGCCGTACGGATCCCAGTTCGACCACAGGTAGATCGCGCCGTAGAGCAGCGGCACGCACACCAGGAAGATCGCCGACAGCACCGGCAGCGGGCCGCGGAAACGCCGCAGTTCGGTCAGTGTCAGATCCCAGATCTGCCTCATCGGTCCACCTCCATGGCTCGGATGAGCGAGGCGATCAGCGCCACCCCGCTCAGTTCAGCGGCGCGGTGCAGGTCGGCGACCAGCCCCGGCCAGTCGTCGGCGCCCACGCCCCGGTCGACGCGGTCGACGATCACCGCCACCGGACGCGCCAGCAAGGCGCCCGCCACCGCCACCCGCACGGCGTCGGCCGGCCCGAGTTCGTCGATCGGCACCTGCGCCGCGCCCTGGTAGCCGACGTCGGCCAGCGCCTGCGGAGGGTCGAGCCGGTTGTGCCGGCTGCCGTGCAGGACGGCGCAGGAGGCCAGGTACTCGCCGACGGTGAGCCGCGGCTCGGCCTCGATGGCTTCCTCGACCCGGGCCGGGACCACCTGGCGGCGCAGCAGCGCCGGTGTTGTCTCCCGGTCGAGCAGCCGCACCGTCCCGGTGACCGGACGGAAGCGTCCGCTGAGCGCCAGCGCCAACTCGGCTGTCCCCCGGCTGTCGTCGCCGGGCCACAGGGTCAGCTCACCGGGACGGGCGACCAGGTCGAGCGGCGTGCTGCCGCCGGCGCT
>JBDHZN010000051.1:0-17648 GCA_039811845.1 Micropruina sp.
GCGGGTTGTACAGATTCCACAGCTCGGGGCGCTGGTTGCGCGGATCCCACTGGCCGAACTCGTCGCGCAGGCTGACCACCCGCTCCTTGGCGCGCGCCTTCTCCTCGTCGCGGCGTCCGCCGCCGAAGACGGCGTCGAAGCGGCCCTCGGCGATGGCGTCGAGCAGCGGCTGGGTCTGCAGCGGGTTGCGGGTGCCGTCGGAGCGTTCGACCAGCCGTCCGTCGTCGATGTAGTCCTGCACCTTGGCCACGATCAGCCGGACGCCCAGCGACTCGGCCACCGAGTCGCGGAACTCGAGCACCTCGGCGAAGTTGTGACCGGTATCGACATGCAGCAGCGGGAACGGCAGCGGTGCCGGCCAGAACGCCTTCGCGGCCAGGTGCAGCATCACCACGGAGTCCTTGCCGCCGGAGAACAGCAGCACCGGACGCTCCAGCTCGCTGACCGTCTCGCGGATGATGTGGATCGCCTCGGACTCCAGCTCGCGCAGTTGGCTGAGTCGCCGCGCGCTCAGGTTGGTCGAGCTGGCGTCGGTCGAGCTTGTCGAGTCCTCGTGCGCCCCCTCGTCGGTCGAGCTTGTCGAGACCTCGTGCGCCCCGCCGTCGGTCGAGCTTGTCGAGACCTCGGGCTCCTCGGACCGGGTTTCGACAAGCTCAACCCGCGATGAGGAGGGGGTTTCGACAAGCTCAACCAACGAGGAAGGGCTCAGGGTGATGTTTTGCAATGCGGTCACGAAGGGGGCCTCCACGATCTCGGCGGTCTCGGACGGCTGCACATGCAGTCCGCATTCGGTCTTGTTCAGCCCCGCCCAGCGGCCGGCGCGGGGATCCTCGCCAGGAGCCACCGGACGGGTGCACGGTGCGCACCCGATCGACGGGTAGCCCTGGGTGAGCAGCGGGTTCGTCGGCACCTGATGGGTGCTGGCGTAATCGAGCAGCTCGTCGAAGCTCCAGGCGGCGATCGGGTTGATCTTCACCATCTGGTGACCTTCATCCCATTCGACGAACGCGGTGTTCGCGCGCAACGCGTTGTCCTCACGACGGACCCCGGTCACCCAGGCCTCATAGCCGGCGAGCGCGGCGTTGATCGGCTCCACCTTGCGCATCTGGCAGCACAGGGCGGCGTCCCGGTCGTGCAGCCGCGGCCCGTACTCGGCGTCCTGCTCGACGACGGTCAGCTTCGGCAGCACGTCGACGATGTGCACCGGCGCCACCGCGGCCAGCGCGTCCCGAGTGGCGACGGTCTCGGCGAAGTGGTAGCCGGTCTCGAGGAAGAGCACGTCCACGCCCGGCAGGTGCTGCGCCACCAGGTGCGGCACCACCGTGTCACCGGCCATCGAGCAGGCCACCGCGACCCGTCCGGGGAAGTTCTCGGCCGTCCAGGCGGCGACATCGTCGGCCGTCCAGTCCGCGCAGCGGGCCTGCGCATCGGCCACCAGCGCCCGCAACTCGGCGGTGCTGCGACGGGTGATCGCCACTTCGGCGATCACCGCAGCGCCTCTTCGTCGCTGCGCTTCACCCACGCCGAGAAGCTCTCGCCGCTCTCGGCGTCGTCGGCGAACCGGCGGACGACCCGCTCCACGTATTCGGGCAGGTCCTCGGCGCTCACCTTCAGCCCGCGGACGGTGCGGCCCAGCCCGGCGTCCTCGCGCTCGGCGGAGGCCAGACCGCCGCCCAGATGCACCTGGAAGCCGAACTCGGGCTCGCCGTCGGCACCGGTCAGGATCTGGCCCTTCAGCCCGATGTCGGCGGTCTGGATGCGGGCGCAGGAGTTCGGGCAGCCGTTCAGGTTGAGGGTGATCGGCAGTTCGAGCTTGACGTCGCTCAGCCGGTTCTCCAGCTCGGCGATGGTGGCGGTCGCGGTGTCCTTGGTGTCGACGAAGGCCAGCTTGCAGAACTGGATGCCGGTGCAGGCCATGGTGTTGCGGCGGAACGGGCTGGGATCGGCGTGCAGGCCGAGGCCCTTCAGTTCGTCGACCAGGCCGGTGACCTCGTCGCCGGGCACGTCGAGCACCAGCAGCTTCTGGTGCGGCGTGAACCGGACGCGCTGCGAACCGATCCGCTCCGCGGCGTCGGCGAGCTGGTTCAGGATGGTGCCCGAGACCCGTCCGACGGTGGGGGCGACACCGACGTAGAACCGGCCGTCCTTCTGGGCGTGTACGCCGACGTGGTCACCGGCGTACGGCGCGGGAGCCGGAGCGGGGCCGTCCGCCAGCGGGTAGCCGAGGTACTCGTCCTGCAGCACCTGGCGGAACTTCTCCGGACCCCATTCGGCCAGCAGGAACTTCAGCCGGGCCTTGTTGCGCAGCCGGCGGTAGCCGTAGTCGCGGAAGATCCGGACGACACCGTGCCACACCTCGGGCGCCTGCTCGGCGGTCACGAAGGTGCCCAGCCGCTCGGCCAGCCGGGGCGCGACGCTCAGCCCGCCGCCGACCCACAGGTCGTAGCCGGGGCCGAGTTCGGGGTGCACCACGCCGACCAGCGAGATGTCGTTGATCTCGTGCACCACGTCGAGGCTCGGGTGACCGGTGATCGCTGTCTTGAATTTGCGGGGCAGGTTGGAGATGTCGGGGTCGCCGATGAACCGCTCGACGATCTGGTCGATCACCGGGGTGGGGTCGATGATCTCGTCGGCGGCGATGCCGGCGACGGGGGAGCCCAGCACCACCCGCGGGCAGTCGCCGCACGCCTCGGTGGTGATCAGGTCCACAGCCTCCAGCCGGCGCCAGATCTCGGGCATGTCCTCGACCCGAATCCAGTGCAGCTGAACGTTCTGACGGTCGCTGATGTCGGCGGTGTCCCGGCCGAACTCGGTGCTGATGCCGGCGATCACCCGCAGCTGGTCGGTGCTTACCGCACCGCCGTCGATCCGGACCCGCAGCATGAAGTACTTGTCCGAAAGCTCGTCCGGGCCCAGCGAGGCCGTCCGGCTGCCGGAAATGTCCTGCCGGCGCTGGGTGTACAGACCCATCCAGCGGAACCGGCCGTGCAGGTCGTCGATGGGGATCGAGTCGAACCCCTCCTTGGCGTAGATCTCCTCGATCCGCGCTCGCACGTTGAGCGGGTTGTCCTCGGCCTTGAACTCCTCGTTGTGGTTCAGCGGCGCGGTGCCGTCGACCAGCCACTGTCCGTTGCTGCGGCCTTCGCGAGGGGGCCGGACCCGGGCGGGTGCGGTTGCGGTCATGAAGACTCCTGATGGTGGGAGGGCCGGGCACAATGCGGCCGACGAAAAGGGGAGGCAGAGACAGACTCAGGCGCAACACATGGCGCCGCGCATCTCACACATGGGGTCAACGTGACGCCGGATCACGAGCGGGAGAGCGCGAAGCATGCGGCGAAACTACACACGATCAGACCGGTGTTCCGAATCGACCGGCAGAAACTCTCTGAAAGATACTACGAATGGCCTCTAGTGAACGCTGACGGGAGTCGGCGGGACGGCAGCACGTTCCAGTCGAACCAGTCCTGGATGAGCGTGAAGGTTACGGCATCGTCACTCCGGGTCGCGGCCAGGCTGACCCGCGGCCCGAGCTCGACGCTCACCAAGCCTTGCTGAGAGAGCCCGTGCTGCAGCGCGGCCAGCGAAGGCTGGCGCCCAGGGCTCGGCGGTGTCCCAGTTCATCGGCGCTCGGACCCCGGCCAGTGCTCCGTAGAGTTCCCACACCAACGCCGTGTGCGGGCTGCTGACTCTAGGGCCCTGCCAGGCATCCACCGACCTCTGTTCGTTGCGTTCGAGTTCGTCTTGTTCGACGATCGTGTCGATGAGCGAGTTGCCACGCCTGTCCGACCTCCAGCCAGCAGTGCACGGCGGCTACCCAGGGTATTCAGGACTTCGCGGCGGTTGTCCGGCCGATTGCTGACCGGGGCCGAGGCGGTGGTCGCCGCTAGCCTGGGCGTGGCCGGACGGCATGGTGATCGATCTGGATGCCACCTTGATCACGGCGCACAGCGAGAAGGAACTCGCCCAGCCGAGCTGGAAGCGAGGGTTCGGGTTCCACCCGTTGTGCGCGTTCGTCGATCACGGCCCCTCCGGCACCGGGGAACTCCTCCCCTCCAGCTCCGGCCCGGGAATGCCGGGTCGAACACCGCCGCTGATCACATCACGGCGACCCGGGCTGCGTTGGTGCAGCTGCCCGTCACAAGACCTCGAGCGGTTCACTAGTCATTCGCCAACCCCTCGGTTCTTGTTACGAGTCCCATTGATCCACGAGCTTCTTCCGCAAAATACCTACCTGAACTTCTAAGGCTCCGAGCAATTCCTCCATATTGGGCTTGGCTGTTGTTCGGAAACTCCAACTCTGGCTGTCCGGAGAAGCCGTCTTAATGAGGATGAAAGCCCATTCGGGCTTCTCGCCAGAGTCTAGTGGGTGGATCTTCATACCGTCGAGGACATCGCCAACAGGCTGACGCTTCTTACTCATTCCCGTGCCTCCCTACTTACGCCGGTACGGTCGACGCTTGTCACCTTTCTCTCCTCCTTGATCTCGCGTCTTCCTTGATTTGCCCTTCTCGTGGGTCTCCTTCGTGGACTTGCGTTGGCCAGATGTGTGATCCTTGCCCTTGTCGCTATAGCTCTTCTTCTTGTTTTTTCTTGGTCCTTTTACGCAGTTGTGGACAAGAATCGACCCGTCTCCCACGTAGTAGGTGTGAAAGCCGGCTACGCTCAAATTGTACGCCGTGAGGTTTCTGCTTGTCAGGAGGACTGAGGTCACGCCGACGAAATTTCCGTTAGCATCTAGAAGCGTATCGCCATCGCGCAACTTGCCTGCGTCGGTCCAGCCACCCTGACCGTCCCACCCTATGGCCCAGAATGGATGCCCTGTAGTCGCGTCGATGGAACTCCCATCAGTGAGGGTGATCCGAATCATCGCATGTGGCCCAGAATGTCGAATGAGATCGGTGACGGTGCGAGGACCGGCTTCTCCAGTTTGGGGGTCGGAGGCCCAGACCTGGTCGCCAAGTTCGACCCCATCGATGGGTTTCGTGATTCCGTCGGCCATCAGGACCGGAGTATCGTCGTCGAACGAGTTTGCTCGGCAGCTTCGTCCGCGGAGGGAAGAGCCGGTTTGGGTCCAGGCCGGGCTGTCTTCGTCGCTGTCGTAGTGGTCGAGTGTCTCGGTGAGTTGGACGTTGTCGGTATAGCCCTTGGTGATTGAGATTCGATCGGATCCGTCGAGCGTGAAGGTCTGCTTGCGGACCTGCGCGGCACCGCTGTCGGGATCGACAGCGGTCTGTTGGAGGCTGGCGACCATATCGTTGGCGCCGTAGGTGATGGCGAGATTGCCGGCGGTGGGCTGGCTCGCTTGGTTGGTGTGGGCCTTCGGGACACTGGTGGTGCGGCCCATGCGGTCGTAGACCTCACCTCAGAATAAGCCTCTATGTGTTAGTCCGTCCAAGTTCACCCTAGAGCTAAGTATGATCATCCGATCGAAGCCGCCGTCGAGTAGCATAAGAGATTCTCCATCGTTGGCTTGAATCAGCATCCAACAGGGCGCCGAATCGGCCAGGGCGTTGGCAAAGTGTCTGCTCCAAGGACCCGAGGGGATCCCAGGGTAGCTTTGCCATCCTGGGCAATTTTGGATTCGCCCTAGTGGATTTCCACACATATCCAACTCGACCGTGTTTGCGCCCCCCCGCGAGAGGCGCTCCGCCAACTCAAGCCATAGATGTGTGAACTCTGCGTCCGCCTCGTCAGATATCGTCCAATCCGCCCACTGTTCAGTAAGCGCGGGCGCATCGTCAACACTCTCAATGATTCGGACGCCCAGTATTGGGTGGACTAAGCGCATCATTTGACTGGTCTCCCCCAAATGTCGAAGTGCCTCGAGTCTACATGCTTTCCCTTCCCGTTGATCCGATATTTGACCCAATGGTGGTAGTTGCGCAACTTATCTGGACGATCTAGTTTGAATCCGCGGAGTGAGCCCTCCGGTGTCCTGTAGCGGAAGCCGAAAACGACCCTCCGGCTGCGGTATGGACTATGAATGGACCGTATAATCTTTGTCGCGCGAGTGACCTTCCTCGCGACCTTCCTCGCGACCACCCTCGCCTTCGTTGATACATGACGCCGGAAGCAGAAAGGGGTAAGCGCAACACGGGGGTGAACTCCTTGGCAGAAAGGCGCCAGGAGCTACGAAACCGCCCGGACCTACGACACGATGGATGGATTTATAGCAGGCCTGTAACGAGTTCCGGAAGAGCTCATCGATGCAGGTGAACACGCTTGTCGATATAGGGTCGCGCGGGAGACTTGGGTCCACCCAATGGGTTGGGCCGGACTCGAGATGAGTGGTCCGGCGGTGCGGCTTACCTCAGCGAAGCTGAGTCCTCCGACCACAGCCTCGCCCACTACGCTGAGCCGGAAGACATGGCGGATGAAGGATTGTCGAGTGGGTGAGGTGGATCAGGTCGCGGCGGTACCGCGATTGCGTCGACCCACCCGCGAGACACTTGCCGGCTACTGGAGCGATCTGACCACCGCCTGGCGGGTGCCCGCGGTGAAACGTGGCCTGCTGGCCACCTTCCTGCTTGCCCTCGGCTCATTGACACCGGCCTACCTGCCGCAGAACAGCCCCTGGTGGGAGCCGATCCGCGCGCTCGGCCTGGACAACGGCACCACCAAGGTGATCGGTACTGCGCTGGTGGTCGCCGCCGTGGTGCTGCTGGTGGACGCCTGGTTCCGGCTCCGGCCCGGCCTGTACCTCGACTTCAAGCATTGGGCGGTGGGCCTGATCTGGGCCCTGCCGCTGCTGCTCGCGCCGCCGATCTTCAGCCACGACGCCTATTCCTATGCCGCGCAGGGGTGGCTGTTGCACAACGGCCTCAACCCGTATGAGACGCCGGTGAGTGTGTTGCCCGGCGCCTTCGCCGACCAGGTGGCCTGGGTGTGGCGCTACACGCCGGCGCCCTACGGTCCGCTCAGCCTGCAGATCTCGCACCTGATGGTGCTCGCCGGCGGTCTCGACCCGTATGTCTCGACGCTGCTGATGCGCATTCCGGCGCTGATCGGCGTCGTGCTGATCGTCTACTTTCTGCCCCGGCTGGCGGCCCGCCTCGGCACCGACGTCCAGCTCGCCGCCTGGTTCTCGACGATCAACCCGCTGCTGCTGATCGATCTGGTCGGCGGCATGCACAACGACGCGCTGATGATCGGGCTGATCATCCTGGCGCTCTATCTCACCCATCGCCGTCCGCAGCAGTTCTGGCTCGGCGCGATCATCGTGGGTGTGGCGGCGGCGGTGAAGCAGCCGGCGCTGCTCGCCGCCTACCCGGTGGCGCTGATCGGGCTGCCCTGGCAGTGGAACACCCAGCACGTGCTGAACAAGCTCGCCCGCGCCGCGATCTCCTCGGTGATCGCGATCGGCGTCTTCGTGCTGATCTCGCTGGCCACCGGGCTGGACTTCGGCTGGATGAACGCCATCGACGTTCCCGGGCGGGTGGTCACCCTGGCCCCGCTGTCGCTGCTCGGCGAGGGCATCAGATTGCTCTGCGTCCTGGCCGGCTATCCGACGTTGGGGACCCAGATCGCCGGCAGTCTGCTGGTCGCCGGGGTGGTGGCGTCCGCGCTGATCGTGGCCTATCTGGCCGTCACCGTCGCGCGGCGGCGCCCGGTCACCTTCCTGTCCTGGTCCTACCTGTGGGTCGCGCTGCTCGGGCCGGCGATGCACTCGTGGTACCTGCTCTGGGGCGGGCTGCTGCTGCCGCTGACCAGACCGACCGAACGGGTGCAGAAGGTCGCGGTCGTGGTGACCAGCGTGCTGCTCGGCTACGGTGCCGGCAACCTCGCCTGGCGCAACGACACCGGTATCGGGCTGGGCCTGGCCGGCCTGGCGCTGATCATCACCCTGTTGGTGCGCTACTTCGACGAACACCGGACGATGGGAGCCCACAAGTGAGCGATGAGGTCCTCTTCGAGATGGACGGCGGTGTCGGCAGAATCACGCTGAACCGGCCGCGGCAGATCAACGCGCTGACCCAGGCGATGCTCGCCGAGATCGGCGACCGGCTCGCCGACTGGGTCGACGACGACGCGGTCGAATGGGTGCACCTGACCGGTGCGGGGGAGCGCGGGCTGTGCTCCGGGGCCGACGTCCGGGCGCTGCGGGCCGAGCTGGCTGAGCGGGGCGAGGCCGCGGCCGAGGTTTTCTTCACCATCGAATACGCCGTGGACGCACTGATCGCGAACTACCCGAAGTCGGTCCGGGCCGACATGTTCGGCATCACCATGGGCGGCGGCATGGGACTGTCCGCGCACTGCTCCGAGCGGGTGGTGCGTGCCGACAGCCGACTGGCGATGCCCGAGACCATCATCGGCCTGTTCCCCGACGTCGGGGTGCTCTACGAACTCTCCCGCGCTCCCGGCGAGCTGGGCACCCACCTGGCGCTCACCGGCGGCAGCGTGGGGGCCGCGGACGCCGTCCTGCTCGGTCTGGCCGACCACGCGACGGGCGAGGTATCGCCGGCGGTACTGCCCGGCCAGCGGGACTGGATCGACGCCTGCTACGCCGGCGACGACCCGCTGGGCATCGTGCGCCGGCTCGAGGAGCACCCGGACGCCGAGGCCCGCGAGACCGCCGCGGTGCTGCGGCAGCGCTGCCCGTTCGCGGTCGCGGTCACCCTGGCGGCCATCCGTCGTGCCGCGACGCTGCCGAGCGTTGCCGCGGTGCTGGCCCAGGACCACGCCTTGGCCGTGCCGATGGTGCTGCGCCCCGATTTTTCCGAGGGCGTCCGCGCCCAGGTGGTCGACAAGGACCGGAACCCGGCCTGGAGCCCGGCACGGCTCGAGGACGTCGATCCCGCCGAGGTCGCGGCAGTCTTCGCTCAACTGGTGTAGCACCCGTGCTGGTTGAGCTTGTCGAAACCTCGTAAGCCGTCCGCCACCCGAGTGGTCTCGACAAAGCTCGACCGACGGTGACCTCGTCATCCCGGACCCGATCCGGGATCTCGTCGGCCAACCGGAGTAGGGTGGATGCACGGCGATGGGGCTCGCCGACAAACCGCGAATGCTGACGGTCCCTGCGGAGATGACGGGACCCTGTCATGAGCACACCGCTGACCACTCCGACCGTCGCACCGGGCCGGCGTGCGGGCACTGAGCCCGCCGTGCCGAGCCTGCTCTACCTACCCTCCACACCGGACGCCGCCACGCGTCTCGCCACCCTGGCCGACCTGCACCTCGACACGGTGATCGACGCGATGGCGCCCGGCGCCTTCCAACGCACCGTGTGGACGACGCCGCCGCACGATCCCGCCGAGGTGGCGCAACGCCAGGAGGTGGTGCGCGACCTGCAGCGGCCGGCCACCCGGGCGGCTGCCGAGAGCTTCGCCGCCGCGGTGTCCGAGGCGGTCGCCGCCCTCGACTCCCGGGTGCGCGACTACTACCGGCTGCCCGCCCAGGTGCGGCTGCTGTCCGCGCTGCACCGGTTCGCCGAAGAAGTCCGCGCATTCACCGCCGAACTAGCCCGGGAGGTGCCGAACTCCCACCGGCTGCGTGCGGTCGCCGAGGCCCTCACGGCTCGGGTCGCGGGCGCCCGGTTCGCCGAACTCGCCGACGGCAGCGCCGCACTGCTCGCCGAACTCTGCCAACCCTCGGACGAGCTGGGCATCGTCGCCGAGACCGTCTGGGCCGACACCGACCAGGGTGATTCGCCCTGGACGCCCCAGGTCGCCGCCCTGCTCGGGCGCCTCGCCGACCCCGATGTGGAACGGAGGGACGGTTCTCTTCGTTCCGCATCAGCGGAGCAACCGGAACGGAGGGACGGTTCTTTTCGTCCCACCCCGCGCATTCCGGCCCGCGCAGTCCGGGGTCGCGCACTCACCTCGGGGGCGCCCGTGGTCCGTCCGCGGCGCGAACTCAACCACATCGAGGCTCAAGCGCTCGGCCTGCTCGCCCAACTCAGACCGGCAGGCTTCGAGCAGCTCCGTACCTTCCTGGCCTCGCCGGTGGCGACCGTCGATGCGCCGCTGCGCAGGCTCGCTGAAGAACTGCGGTTCTTCCTCGGCTGCCTGGCCGTGCTGGACGACCTGGCCGGACGTGGCGTCGCCTGGTGCCTGCCCCGGATCACCGAGGTGCCGGGAGCGGTCGAGGTCCACGGCGTGATCGACCTCGCCCTGGAGCTGACCGAGCCGACTCTGACGCCGACGCCCAACGATTTGCGGCTGTCCGCCGATCAGCGAGTGGTGTTCGTCACCGGCCCGAACCAGGGCGGCAAGACGACTTTGGTGCGGGCAATCGGTCAGCTCGCCCACCTGGCCGCGCTCGGGTTGCCGGTGCCGGCGACGTCCGCGACCCTGCCGCTGCATCATCCGCTGCTCACCCATTTCCCGCAGCCCGACGATCCGGCCCACGGCCACGGCGGGCTCGCCGAGGAGTTGGCCCGGCTGCGTGCGGTACTGGACGCCGCGTCCGCGCCGGCGCTGGTGATCTTCAACGAATTGCTCGCCACCACCTCAGCCGACGACGCACTGCAGGTGTCGCAGCTGGTGCTGCAGCGGTTCGCCGAACTGGGCTGCCGGGTGGTCTGGGTCACCTTCCTGGACGACCTGGTGACCAACGTGCCGGAGGCGGTCAGCCTGGTCGGCCGGGTCGATCCCGACGACCCGACGGTGCCTACCTTCCGATTCCGTGCCCAACCGCCGGCGGGCCACTCACACGCCGTGGTGCTCGCCCGCCGGTTCGGACTCTCCGCGGACGACCTGGCCGCCCGGCTCGCAACGGAAGGAGACCCGCGATGAAGGTGCGCCTACTGTTCTCCGACCGGGACGCCGACCTGACCGCCGCGCTCCCGGACGGCACCGACGACCTGATCGCCGACCTCGACCTGGCCCCGGTGCTGGAGGCCATGCGGCCCGATCGTGACCTGGCCGAGCTGTGTCCCGTCGTGCTGTTCCACCCGCTCACCGAAGCCGACGAGATCGTCCGGCGCCAGCAGATCCTGGCCGATGCGCTCGCCGAACCCGACCTGGTCGAAACCCTGTTCGACCTTGCCGGACGGGCATTGCGGAGTCAGCGTGGGTTGTGGATGTATGGCGGGCGGACCGCCGATTCGCTGCTGGTCAAGGCCCGGCACGGCATCGAGGCTTTCCTGCCGCCGTTGCGTGAGCTGGCCGGGTTCGCCGCCGCCCGGCTGGTCGGGGTCCGCTCCGCGGGGCTATCCGAGCTGGGCCATCGGCTGGTCGACACCCTGGATGCCGGCTATCTGGACGACCTGGCGGTGCTGGTCCGACAGTTGCAATTCCCCGACGGGGTGCGCACCCGGGTCCGGGTGCAGCCGACCGGCCTGCTGGGCCGGCCGGAGCTGCTGCCGCCGCGGGCCGTGTCGTGGTGGACGCACCGGTTCGGACGGCCCGGCCGGGTGCGTTTCGAGCTGCCGGATCGTGATGAGGCGGGTGCCCAGGCCCTCGACGCGCTGCGCAACGACGCGCTCTACGACCTGGCGCTGACCGTTGACCGGGCGCACGAGCGGCTGCTGGCCTTCTTCACCCAGCTGCGCGGCGAGGCGGGCTTCTACGTCGGCTGCCTGCAGCTGTACCGGCGGCTGGCGAACGCCGGCGTCGGTGTGTGCTGGCCCGAGGTCGCCGCACCGGGCGAGCCCTGGGACGTCGAGAGTCTGTCCAGCGTGAACATCGCCGTCCGCGAGGGGGCCCGTCCGGTACCGAACGATCTCGTACCGCAGCCCTCCGGCTCGCAGTTGGTGGTGCTGACCGGCGCCAACCAGGGCGGCAAGACCACCTTCCTGCGCAGCCTCGGATCCGCCCAGCTGCTGGCCCAGGCCGGCATGTTCGTGCCCGCCGTCCGCTACCGGTCCAGCCCCGCACCGGGTCTGCACAGCCACTTCCGCAGCGCCGAGCAGGACGCGCCGGGCGCCGGCAAGCTGGCCGAAGAGCTGGACCGGATGAGCCGGATCGTGGATCGCTGCCGAGCGGGTGACCTGGTGCTGATGAACGAGTCGTTCTCGTCGACCGACGAGCTGCAGGGCACTTTCATCGCCGCCGACATCATCGACGCGCTGTTGGCGCACGGCGTCCGGGTGGTGCTGGTCACCCACTTCCACCGGCTCGCCGTCCACTATCTCGATCGACCGGGCGTCACCTTCCTGCGCGCCGAACGACTCGACGACGGCACCCGCAGCCACCGCCTGCTCCCCGGCGCCCCGCAACCGACCAGCCATGCCCTGGACATCTTCCAGCAGGCGATGAGCTCATCGACGTCCAACCAGACCAGCGAAAGGAGACTCTGATGACCGAGATCTATCTGTGCCGCCACGGCTGGACGGTGCTGAACGCCGCCGGAGTACTGCGTGGACGGCTGGACCCCGACCTGGATGAGGTCGGACGGGCCCAGGCGGAGGCCCTCGCCGAACGGCTCACCGGCCGCGGAACGGGGCCGCCGATCCGGGTGGTGTCCAGCCCGCTGCGCCGCGCCGTCCAGACCGCGACGCCGCTGGCCGCCGCGCTGGGCGTCGACGTGGAGACCGATCAGCGGTTGATCGACCGGGCCTACGGTCGCTACGACGGGACGCCGCCCGAACCATTGATCGCCGAGTTCGGTTCGCTGGACGCGGTGCCTGGTGTGGAGCCGTCCGACCAGATGCGCGCCCGAGCCATGGACGCCGTTACGGAGTGGGCAGCCCGGGCGCGCACCGGTCCGGTCGCGCTGGTCACTCACGACGCGGTGCTGCGCCTGTTGCTGGACGCGCTGGTGCCCGATACGGGAGTCGGACAGCTCGACACGGGCGGCGCGGTCCTGCTCAGACGGCAGGCAAACCGGTGGCTGCTGGTCGGCGGCCATGACGATCCGGCAACCAGCGATCGTGTGTCATGACCCAACAGCCACCGGAGTCGATTGGCCCCGGTGCCGGGGGTGGGAACTCAGCGCCCGTAGCTGAGACTTTCGTTGCCGGCCTCGATCTGGATCAGCCGGTTGTACTTGGCGATTCGCTCGCCGCGGGCCGGCGCGCCCGTCTTCAACTGCCCGCAGCCGGTGGCGACCGCCAGGTCGGCGATGAAGGTGTCCGGCGTCTCGCCCGATCGGTGCGAGACCATCTGGCCGTAGCCGGCCTCGTGACAGATCCGCATCGCTTCCAGGGTCTCGGTCACGGTGCCGATCTGGTTGACCTTGATCAGCGCCGCGTTGCCGATGCCGTCGGCGATCGCGGCGGTGATGATGGCCGGGTTGGTGCAGAAGTTGTCGTCGCCGACCAGTTGCACCCGGCCGCCGAGTTCGGCGGTGAGCTGTTTCCAACCCTCGGGATCCTGCTCACCCAGGCCGTCCTCGATGCTCCAGATCGGGAACCGGTCGAGCATCTCGCCGTAGCGGGCGATCATGTCGGCGCTGGACAGCTGCTTGCCGTTCACCCGGTAGCCGCCGTCGGTGAAGAACTCCGACGCCGCCGGATCGAGCGCGATGCCCACACCCTCAGCCCCGGTCGGGTAACCGGCAGCCGTGATCGCCTCCACGATCAGCGCCAGCACCTCTTCGGGCTCCGCGAGGTTCGGAGCGAAGCCGCCCTCGTCGCCCAGCCCGGTGGAGTGACCACCGGCCGCCAGCAGCTTGCGCAGCGCCTGGTAGACCTCGGCGCCGGCGCGGACCGCCTCCCGCAGCGAGGACGCACCCAGCGGGCAGACCATGAACTCCTGGAAGTCGAGCGGGTTGGGCGCGTGCGCGCCGCCGTTCAGCACGTTGAAACAGGGCACGGGCAGCCGCGGTTGCTGACCGAAGCCCGGCAGCCAGTCGTGCAGCGGCTTGCCGGACGAGGCGGCCAGTGCCCGGGCCAGCGCCATCGAGGTACCGATCAGCGCGTTGGCGCCGAGTCGTGCCTTGTTCGGGGTGCCGTCCAGGTCGCACATTGCGCCGTCCACCTCGGCCAGGTCGGACCAGGAACGCCCGGACAGCGCAGTGCTGAGTTCGCCGTTCACGTTGGCCGCCGCCTTGGTGACACCGGCGCCGCCGAACCGGGCGGGGTCGCCGTCCCGCAGTTCGACCGCCTCGCGGGACCCGGTGGAGGCGCCGGAAGGGACGCCGGCCTCGGCCGTCGTGCCGTTCGACAATCGCACCGACACCGTCAATGTGGGACGCCCACGGGAATCCAGCACCTCGAGTGCCTGTACCTGTTCGATTTCGAAAGCCATCGCCGGCCCCTTTCGTACTTCAGGGTCCCCGCCCTGGGAATCCCGGGGTGCGCAGCGCGGCTGGTGATGGAGGGGGGCAAGCGGTCCCCACCAACGTGACAGCAGCGCGCTGCGCACGAGGTAGGGACTGTTGGTCGCGGGAGCGACAGTTTGCTTTATGCGGGCGAGCCCCACCGCCCACAAGCGACTTTAGCGGATGATCCCGCTCCCGGGCAGTGGTGGACCCCCGTCATTCCGGGCTTGCCCCGGAATCTGGTCAGTCGAGCCCGCGGGCCGGAACGCGGCGCGGCTCAGACCCGATAGTCGACGACGACAGGGGAGTGGTCGCTCATCCGCTGCTCGTAGCTCGGCTCACGATCGGTGCCCCCGCTGATCGCAGCGGCAGCCAGCGTGGGCGTCGCCAGGTGGTAGTCGATGCGCCAGCCGGTGTCCTTGGTGAATGCCTGGCCGCGCCAGGTCCACCACGAGTTCGGACCGGGCTGATCGGGATGCAGCTTCCGAATCACGTCGACGAAGGTCCGCGGCGTCAGCATCCGGTCGAACCAGGCCCGCTCGTCGGGCAGGAAGCCGGAGTTGCGCTGATTGGCGCGCCAGTTGGTCAGGTCGAGCCGGGTGTGGGCGATGTTGAAGTCGCCCATCACCAGGAACTCGCGACCCTCTCGGACGGCCTGTCGGCGGGCCCGGGTCAGGTAATTCGCCAGCGAGGCGAGAAAGCGCATCTTTCGCTGGTGCTTCTCCGGGTCGGCGTCCGGGCCCTCCCAGGACGCGCCCTTCGGCACGTACAGCGAGCCGACGGTGAGCGGCGGCCCGGACGGCGGCTCCAGATCGACCTCCAGGTAGCGCCCTTCGTGGTCGAAGGTGCGGTTGCCGAAGCCCATCCGTATCGCGGACGGCGTCCAGCGGCTCAGCACGCCGACGCCGTTGCGGCCGGCCAGCAGCCCGGGATGGTAGGTGAGCCGATGCTCCGGCCAGGCGTCGGTAGGCAACTCGTCGTGCGGGCAGCGCACCTCCTGGACGGCGACCACGTCCGGCTGCCGGCGAGCCAGCCACTCCCCGAAGCCGCGCCGCACGCAGGCCCTGATCCCGTTCACGTTGGCGCTGGCGATCCGCAGGGTGGAACTCACCCGGTCACGCTAACCGCTGCGGCGCGGCTCCGTTGTTCTTCGCGGGTTCGTGGAATCCATGCCGCTCCGCCGAGGAACCTCGTGGGCCAGCAGGCATTGATTCTCGAAGAACTTTGAAGTACAAAGTACTTTATGACCACGACAGCGAGGCTCGGCAAGGTAGCGAGCGGAGCGCAGGCCACGCCCTCGCTCGCCACCGGGTGGGCGGTCGGCCTGCCGCTGCTGCGCATCGGATTGGTGGCTGTGGCGTCGGTGCTCACCTGGGCCGTCGTCCAGCTGATTGAGCCGGGGATCGCTTTTCCGCCGCCCTCGTTGCTGGCGAGTCTCGCGATGCTCCCGGTGAACCTGATCTGCCTGTTCCTGCTCGCCCGGTTGCTCAGGCGAGCCGGCAGTTCGATCCGAGAACTCCTCGGTTTCGACCGGCGCCGGCTGGTGATCGATCTACTCCAGGGGCTGCTCTGGGTGCTGGTGCTCTATCTACCCTTCGCCGGCACGATCATGCTGGTGACCTGGCTGCAGCACGGTGCGGCGATGTTTGAGCGGATGCAGACCGTCTTCTTCGATCCGGCCGCCGTGCCTACGCTCAATCCGGTGGCGTGGACGGTCCTCGGCATCCTCACGGTGCTCACCTTCGCGCCGGTGAACGCGCCGACCGAAGAGCTCGTCTACCGGGGCGTCGGCCAGGGTGTGCTGGCCCGCCGGATACCGACCGCGCTGGCCGTGCTCAGCTCGGCCGTCCTGTTCGGCCTGCAGCACGTCTGGTACGCGGCGACTCCGGACGCCGTGCTGCCGTTGGCCTGCGCGTTCGTCGTCTGGGGCGTCGGCTCCGGCCTGATCTATCTGCGTCAGCGGCGACTGATGCCGATCGTCTTCGCCCACGGCCTGGTGGATCTGGTGTTCACGCTGCCGGCGCTCGCGATCCCGTTCTTTCTTGCGAATGGAGGCTGAATCATGGCCGATGACGAGGAGGCCCTGACCCCGGCCGAGATGCTGGCCTTGCTGGAGAGCCAGCAGCGCAGGGTCGAGGGCAAGCTCGGCAGATTCGTTCCGGCGATCCTGTTCGGCTGGGGTGTCGCCTGGTCGGTGGGCTTCATCGGGTTGTGGCTGGCGGACGGCGGCGCCGCCGGCTTCGTGCTGCCCTTCGAGGTGGCCGGGCCCGTGTTCGCCGGGTTGTTGCTGGCCGCCGGTGCGCTGTCCACCGTCCTCGGCATCCGTTCCGGACGTGGTCTGCGGCCGAGCAAGGAGAGCGCGTTCATCGGTATGGCGTACGGCAACCTGTGGTGGCTGGGCAGCCTGGGTGTGGTGGTGATCGGGCAGGCTCTGGTGGCCCGGGGCATGCCGGCCGACCTGCTGCGGATCTACTACCCGTCGGCGTTCATCCTCTTCGCCGGCGTGATGTACGTCGCAGCGGGCCTGCTCTGGCGTGCCCAGCCGATGGTGCTGCTCGGCGGCTGGTCGGTCGTCGTGGCCGCGGTGGCGGCACTCGTTCCTCCGCCCACCCACTATCTGGTCTGCGCTATCGGCGGCGGTGGCGCGTACCTGCTCGTCGCCATCTGGACGCTGTGGTGGTCCCGACGTGCCCGGCGCGGGGTGGCGGAGGCCACGCATGGCTGACCTCGACCCGGTCATCCACGCCCAGGCGCGGCTGCGGATCGTCGCCACCCTGGCCACCCTCGAACCGACCGAACAGGTCTCCTTCCCGCGCCTGCAGGAACTGCTCGAGATGACCGCCGGCAATCTGTCCACCCACGCCCGGAAGCTGGAGGACGCCGGCTACGTCGCCGTCGAGAAAACCCACCGCGGGCGGATCCCGGTCACCTACCTGGCGCTCACCACCACCGGCCGACGGGCTTTCGAGGACTACACCGCGCAGCTACGCACGCTGCTCGGCGGCGCGTCCTGAGAACCTGGATGGTCGCCGGTCGAGCCTCCGTTGGTCGAGCTTGTCGAGACCCTGACCGCTGACAAGGGGTTTCGACAAGCTCAACCAACGGTGGGTGCGTTGATCAGTGCTGCAACATCACCGGTAGTTGGCGAACTGAACCGGGAAGTCGTAATCGGCTTCCTTGATCAGCCGCTGGCAGGCCTGCAGATCGTCCCGCTTCTTGCTGGAGACCCGCAGTTCGTCGCCCTGCACCTGGGTCTTGACGCCCTTGGGCCCGGAATCGCGGATCAGCTTGGCGATCTTCTTGGCGTCCTCGGTGGCGATGCCCTGCTGCATGGTGGCGGTCAGCTTCCAGATCTTGCCGCTGATCCGCGGCTCACCTGGCTTCAGCGCCTTCAGGTCGATCTTGCGGCGGACCAGCATGGTCTGCAGCACGTCGAGGACGGCCTTCACCCGCTCTTCGCCGGACGCCTCCATGTCGACCACGTCGCCGGTCACCTTGATGGCGGC
>JBDHZN010000052.1:0-17533 GCA_039811845.1 Micropruina sp.
AGCGGTTTGGTGCCAGGCCGCCTGACGGTAGGGCCGCTGCGGCGGTCCGGAAGGGGTCAGAATGGCTCGACGGAGGGCTGGCGATGAGCAGCAGCCCAGTTTGGATTCGTGGTGGGCTGAGCCTGAGGAGGTTCGGGTTGAACAGGTTCGGTCGGTTCGCGTGGGAGTCGTGGAAGGTGCTAGCGCCGACGGCGCTGGCACAGATCCCGGATCCCAGGGGTCACTTCTCGACGTTGGGCGCGACGGCGGAGTCGCAGTGGGCGGACCTGTGGCCGGAGTTGCTGGAGCCCGACGTTCCGGGGGAGGACTTCTTCCACAAGGCGGGCCGGATCGAGGCGGCGAAGATGCGGGCCGAGGATGATCCGCAACGAGCTGCTGATCCCGCCGGCGGAGGTTCAGGACTCCGACGGGGGCGACGATCCGGCGATGTTGACCGACGTGATGGTGGCGTGGCGGGATCTGATGGTGGAGGACACCACGCCGGATCAGTAGCCGCCCCCTCGGTGTTCCGGCCGGGCGGTGTGCAGGATTTGGCGCCGGCGGGGGAGCGGGCCAGGGTGGAGGCGAACCTGACCGCGTTGCAGGTGCTGCGCAGGGTGCAGGCCGAGGACCGGGCAGCGACCCCGGACGAGCAGCACCTGTTGGCCCGTTGGGGCGGTTGGGGCGCGCAGGGTGTGTGGCAGGTCCTGGATGAGGACCGGGCCGAGTTCGCTGGCGTGCGTGCCCAGTTGCAGGGGTTGTTGTCGCCAGCTGCTGGTGAGCCGGGCCGGCAACGTCGCCTACACCCCGTTCAAGTTCACCTCCGCGCAACAGAAGTTCCTGGGCGCAGCACGAAATCTAGCCCTGATGACCACCGATGACGAGATGCAATCGGCACTGATCGACGGAACGGTGCGGGATGACACCCTCCCCTCGTTGCGCTGGGACGAGCGGGACAACCGGCAGCCGGCCACCGTGATCAGGGGACGGGTGGCCCGACCGGTGGGCAAAGAATGGCTGGCGTTCAGAGGTCTCACCGTGCTCCCACCGGTCGACGGCGCACATCGCTGGCCCGCCCCAGTCTTCACGTGGCGGTCGGTACCTGGATCGGGATGAGGTTGCGTGCTGCCCTGCATGGAGAGCCGCTCGCAGTATGAAACCCGACCAGAACGCGGCAGCGCAGCTTCGGGCCGTCTCCTACGGCGGCGGCGTCCAGAGCACCGCACTGCTAGTGCTCGCCGCCCAACGCAAGATCGATTTCCCACTGTTCGTCATGGCCAACGTGGGCGACGATTCCGAGGAACCCGGCACGCTGCAGTATGTCCGCGAGGTCGCCGCCCCCTATGCCGCCCAGCACGGTATTGAGCTCGTGATCCGCGACCGCATCCGCCGCGATGGGACCACCGAAACGCTCTGGGGACGGCTGATGAAGGATGGCTCGCGTTCCATCCCGATCCCGATCCGGATGTCCAACGGCGCCCCGGGCACCCGCTCCTGCACGGCCGACTTCAAGATCGCCGTGACGGCCAAGGAACTCAAACGCCGCGGTGCGCGCGGCGGCAAAGCATGTCCACAGCATGCGGTCGCGGCGCCCTGCACCCAGCACCGGAGAGTGCAGGGAATGTGCCGGTTTCATCCAGACGCTCAGTGCGCCGAGTGCGTCCCGGCCAACCGGGCCATTCTGGGGATCGGGATCTCCGTCGATGAGATCCAGCGGGCCAACAACCGCCGGCAGGAGCCGCACGAAGAGATCGTCTACCCGCTGCTCGACCTGCGGATGCGGCGCACCGACTGCGCGCGGCTGATCGTCGCCGCCGGGCTCCCGGTGCCACCGAAGTCCTCCTGCTGGTTCTGCCCCATGCACCGCCCGTCGGCATGGCAGGACCAGGCCCGTGATCAGCCCGACCTGTTCCAGCGTGCCTGTGAGCTCGAGGACACCCTCAACGACCGCCGCCGGCAGCTCGGCCGCGACCAGGTCTTCCTCACCCGGTTCGGCATCCCGCTCCGGGAAGCGATCAACACCGACCAGCTGCCCCTGTTCGTGGCCGGTGAACTCGACGCCGGCGCCGGCGAGTGCGACTCCGGCTGGTGCTTCACATGACAGGGAAGGGATCCAGTGGACGATCAACTGATCCTGAGCACGAGGAGAGGAGCGCGGGGAGTGGGTAACCGCAGGATTCCGCCCTGGATCATTGCTGTGGTCACGGTGGGGATCGCGTTCGGGATGGCCGGCTGCGACAAGCCGCCACCCGCATCCAGAAATCTGCTGGTAATTCCTTCAGCTCCCCGCACCACCCCTGGATATGACCGGAGCTGCGCGGCCGGGCACCAGTGTGTGTTCGGGCCCGCCTGGACCGATGCCACGACCGGCACACCATGGTCGCGCGACGGCTGCGACACCCGGAACCAGGCTCTGAATCGGGACCTCCACCACGTGCAGATCAAGCCGGGGACCCGCGGGTGCGTCGTGTTGTCCGGGGACCTCACAGACCCCTACAGCGGTGACCAAGTGCAGTTCAGGCGCGGCGCAGGCACTCCGGTGAGCCTGGACGACATCTACCCGCTGGCCGCAGCGTGGAGCCGGGGAGCTTCGACGTGGAGCCTCGAGGCCCGCAAGCGCTTCGCGAATGACCCGGCGAACCTGCTGACCACCACCGCCGCGGTGAACCGGAGCAAGAGCGACAAGATGCCCAACCGTTGGATGCCGACCACCGCGACAGGTCGATGCCTGTACGCCCAGCGCCTCATCCAGATCGCCATCACCTACCAGCTGCCAGTCACCAGCGCTGAGAACAAGGCGCTGGTGCCGGCGCTGCGTGACTGCAGCTGACCCCGAGCGTGGGAGTTAGTCGGTCAGGTACTCCCGAAGCTGCTCGGCTTCACCCAGTCCGCGTAACAGTCGCCCGGTGAGCCGCCTGGTCAGATCGCCGGGCGTCTGTGCGATCTCTGGGCCGGCCGCGGTGCAGGTCTTGTTGTAGGTGTCGACATCGACCGGCCACGGTCGGGATGTCACGCGGTAATCCTTGTTGCTCGCGGGACGGCCGGCGATGCCGGTCGCGGCGCAGCCGAGCAGCCACGAACCGAGGTAGCCGGTGTGATCGGCTATTGCCTTGGCGATGGCCAGCGCCTGGTGGACGAGAACCGGGATCATGATCGCGAAGATCTCCTGGCCGTTCCCCCGGTTGTCGCTGAGGCGGCTGGTCATCAGGCGTAGCGCGCCGTCCTCGGTGAGCTGTGCGCCGAGCTCGCCCTGGGCGCGCCGTCCTACCACGTGGTGGCGTCCGGGCCAGAACACGACAAGCGCTTTCAGGCGATCGCGCAGATCGGCGAGTGGTCCTTCGGCCCAGCCGACGGACGCTCGAAGAAGCAGGCCGAACAGGGTGCTGCGAAGGGCGCTTTCCGGGCCTTGAAAGCCGAAGCCGCCGGCTGAGGAGTCAGCCGGTCTTCTTGCGGGGCAGTTTGGCGCTGTCGCTGGCGAACCCGCTGGACGCCTCGCCCCGTCCGACCCGGACGCGGTGACCCACCCACCGGGCGTAGGAGCCGTCCCGTCGGCGAGCCAACGCGGGAACGGCCCGGACGGTAACCCCTTCGCGCGGAATTTCCTCGGGCGGGAACGTGAGCGGCGTGGGTTCGAGCAGCAGTCCGGCGGCCGGCACCGGCTGATCGTCGTCGAGCATTGCGCCCTTTCGGAGGCCCACGGTGGCCGGTGCCAGGCGCACCGGGACCAACGGGATCCAATGCTTCGGCACCGGCACGGTCAGCTCGTACAGGACGTCGTCCGGCTCCCGGTCGGGGGGCGGTTTGGGCCGCACGGACTGCGGTTCGCTGCGCCGTTGCCGACCGTCCCCGGAACGTCCGGGCACCACGGCCTCGACCGCCCAGGCCAGGTTCGCGTTCTCGTCCCGGACGAAGGCCACCTCCTCGACGGCGGCGCCGGTGAGTGCACTCGGTCCGGTCGGCGCCAGTAGGATGCCGTCCAGCTCGCGGCCGTCGTCGGCGGTGACCTCGAACATCCGGAAGCCGCGCCCGCGCCGCTCACCGGACGCGTCCGGTATCTCAATGTCTTCGCCGAAGGTCGTCCGCACGCGCACCGAGATGATCCGATTGACCGCGCCGGCCAGCCCGTCGACGGGCACGATCAGCCAGTCGTCGCCGCTGACCAGGGCGAACTCGGCCAGGCAGAGCCGGGCCAGGTCGTGGGGTTGCGCCTCGATCGCGGCGACGTCGATCGAGCCCTCTTCGAGCTGCCAGTAGCGGTCGGCCGGCTGGCCTGGGTAGCGCAGCGGGGTCGCCAGCATGACGTCCTCGCGCTCCACCGGCCCGGCCAGCTGGTCGTCACCGGGCAGGCGTACCGTCGCGTCCGGCACCCAACGCAGGTGGTGCCAGCGCGTCGCCCCACCACTGAACTCGGTGGCTTCGACGACCACCGCGTCAGCACCGTGGCCGAATCGCAGCCAGAAGCGATGCTCGAGTCGGGTGGTCGTCCATGCACCTCCGGAATCCGGGGCGCCCTGCACCCAGGACAGCCAGTCCGCGGCCACCTGGCGGACGCCGGCGACGTCGGCGGCACCGCTGACCCAGGCCGGCTCACCCGACTCCAACGCCAGCCTGGCGCTCGCCCCGCTGGGCACCACACCGGCCAGGGTCAGCAGCAGCCGGTCGGCCGCCGGGTCGAGCACCCCGGAGGGGTCGAGTGGGTCTTGACCGGCGGTGAGTGGGTGGGCCGCCAGCAGCGCTGCCGCAGCGTCGTCCTGACCCGCCTCAGTCAGCAACTCGTGCAGCGCCGATCCGGTCTCGGCACTCCATCGGACGCCGCGCTCGTACCCGATCCGGGGCACGTCCTCGATCAGTTCCTCCAGGATCGCACCCGCCGGCCAGGGTCGCCATTGCGGCTCCCGGGCGGCGTCCGTGCCGTCCATCCGACCAGCGGGTGCCCAAGCCGTGATCGGCAGCGCCTGCGACTTGACCGTCACCGAGACCACCGTGCCGACGTCCTCGCCGAGCAGCTCGCCCAGCTGCCACTGGCGTCCGAGCAGCCACAGTGGGTCGGCGATCCGAGCCTCGACGCCGGGCGCCGGGTCGCCGGAGATCGACTGTGGCTCCAGCCGGGTCAGCGCCGGCGGCTTGGTGACGACCGCGCGAAACGCGCCGTCCAGCATCGCCGAGCTGATCACCTCGACCGGGTCGATCCGTCCGCCAGCCATCACAGCACCTCTTTCACGTACGGCAGCGACACGTGCATCGTGGACGCCAGTTTCAGGTCCTGGAAATGCCAGGCCGGCTCGCCCTGCAGCGAGGACGACCGGACGTAGAGCGCGGGGAGGGCGCGGCCCTCGCCGAGCAGCTGGTCGAGGCGGACGAGCCGGACCCGGGCCAGGTCGAGGGTTTGTTCGACGACCGCGGCAATGGCATCGGCCGTCCACCGCTTGCCGTCTGGGGAGATCGCGGACAGGATCGCCTGCGGCGCCCGGGCCGAGGCACTGTTCGCCCGGACGGCGAGCCCGGTCACCGCGCTCCCCGGCTGCGGGTCGTCCGGATCCGCTTTCGGACCCACCTGGGCCGGCAGGTCCTCGACCCACGCGTCCACAACCAGGCCGCACAGCTGGTCGCCCGGATCGGCGATGCCGACCGGATCGACAATCAAATGGGTGACCGGAGCGGCCGGCCACGGACCGGTTTCCGGCAGTGGACCCGCTAGCCAGCGGTCAGTTCCGGGTGCTGCACCGGCGGCGCTGACCTCGCTGAGCTGGGCCACCCGCAGCGGCTGGCGGACGCCGAGCGCGCCGCCGAGCAGCAGCACCTCGTTCAATCGCCGCACCTGATCGCGGACGGTGCCGAAGTCTCGCAGCAGCCGCCGCACCGTGGTGGCGCTCGGCTGGGCGAAGGCCGGTTCGGACCAGCTTTGCGCGAAGTCGTCCGGCCCGTTCGCCTTGGGCAGCAGCGGGACGATCGTGAAGCCGTCGCCGAACACGGTGTCAGCGACGTTCTGCGCGGCATCGAGCACTACCTGGATCGAAGCGTCGAGCGGCAGTGCCGCGAGCGCGCCGGCCAACTCGGTGGCACTGAGCGCGCGAGCGCGCGCCGCCTGCCAGGCCGACCGGGCCCAGGCCAGATCGAGCGGACGCGCCGCGTCCGGGGTGAGCGGGACGCCATAGTCGGCCAACTGCTCGATTGCCACCCGGACGGGCTCCGCGTCCGGCTCACTGGCCACGATGCCCTCGGCGGGCAGCGCGGCCACCACCACCTGCAAACCGGCCACCGTCGCCGACAACAGCGCGGCGGCGCTGGTCATCCTCGCCACCAGGTCGCTGCGCGAGGCCGCGGCCGGTCGTTGCTCGGCCTCCGCACTATGCGTCAGATCGTTCGCGGCCATCGGATTGGCGGCGCTCTGCCCAGCCACGCCGGACCGCGCGACCTCCTTCGGTCTGGCCAGATCGGACGCGGTCAATGGCGTGCCGCCGACGATGGTCGCACGCAGCGTGCTCGCCAGAGCGGCCACCTGGCCGAGCGCTCGGTGGCCGGTCGGCCAGCCGCCGTCGCGACTGACGCTCAGCTCGGCGCCGGCCAGCTCGGGCAGCACTCGGCGCAGGTGTCGCTCCAGTTCGATCAGGTCAGCCGTGTGCACCAGGTCGAGGGCCGCCAGGCCGGCCGCGTCGAGGGTCACCAGGTTGCCGCCGACGTCCGCGACGACCACGGTGGCCGGGTCCCCGAGGCGAGCACTGGCCCACTTTTCCAGCCCGGGTTCGGCCAGGGCGCGCGGCCGAGCGGCGTTCCACGCCGACGCCGCTGCATTGCCGACCACCGCCAGGACGCGGTGGGTGAGCCGCTCCCCCGACTCGTGCGTCTCCAGGACGTCGAGCGCGTCGGCCGGGGCGGCACCGGAGCCCATCGCGTCCATCGCTGCGGCCGCTCGGGACGGGTTTCCGTTGACGTACTGCAGCACCGATTCGCTGAGCATGGTGTCTGCGACCGCGTCGACAGTCTCTGCGGCCGCTCGGAGCACCGCGGTGACGGTGGCCCACTCACCGTCGGTGAGGGGCTGCCAGGTGCCGGGCACCACGTAGGCATTGTTCGGGGACTGGTTCAGCCGGGTGCGCAGGGCCGGGTCGCCCGGCGGGTGCCGGCGCAGCAGCAGCAGCCCGTCCACCACGTTCGTCGCGGCTACCGCCTCTTGGGCGGCCGCGTCGTCGGCACCGCCGTCCGCGGCGTGCAGTCGGCGAGCGACCAGCGGCGCAATCGAGCGCAGACTGAGCTGCAGCCGAGCGAGCCGCGCCTTGGCGAGCCCGCGTTCGATCTCATAGCCGATCAGGGCGGCCAGCTGCTGGCCCTGCCGGACGCCGTCGATGACCGCGGTGGCCCGCCGCAACCGCTGACTGGACAGGTCGATCGCGAATGCTCCGCCGCCGTCCCCTTCGGGCAGATGGGAGAGGTGGGCACTGCGCAGCAGCCCCGCCGCGGTGGCATGCCTGGTGGACGGCGCGTGCAGCCAGCCGTCGGTTCCGGGCGGTTCCTCGCGTAGCTCCTGCACCACTCCGTAGGCGCCCAGGGTGAGCCCGCGCCGGGTTTTCTGGCGGGCCCGCCGCTGGGTGACGATGGCGGTGGCCCAGGCGTCCAGCCGGTGGGACGAACAGTCCAGCGCCTCCGCGACGGCCAGGCTCCGCGCCGGCGTGGTGGTCTGGGCCAGCGCGGCCAGCGCGTCCTTGACCTCGCCGGTGTAGCCCATCTGCAGCAGCCAGCCGGCCAGCGCCGCTGAGGCCAGTCTGGGCAACTCCGCCCCCGCCGGCGCCGCCAGCGCCACCTCGGCCAGCGAGGTCTGGATGTTCACCACCGGCTGGAACTTGGCGAGCAGCGACGGCCCACCCGCCTCGACGCCAGTCGCGGTGATCTCGCCCGCCAGGGCGTGGAAGTCGTCGGCGGAGGCCGAGTCGGCTCGGGCGAGCAGGGCAACCGCCTTGGCCTTCAGTTCTGGATTCAGGGTGGTGGCGCCGATCAACGCCGGCAGCACCGTGGCCGGCGCCGACTTGATCACGTCGCGCTCGCTGATGTCCAAGGCCAGCACGGCCAGCGCTTGCAGCACGCTGTCCACCGCCAGGGTGCGAGACGGGCTGCCGAGCAGGGCGGCGATGAACTCCGGGTCCCGGTCGGACGCGAACGGCAGCGGCAGCGGTCGGGTGACGTCGTTCAGCGAGCCGGTCATCAGCTTCCTGGCCGCTGTCGGCAACAGGTAGGAGAAGACCCCCGCAGACACCCATTGTTCGCTCTGGTAGGCCGTCCGGCTCAGGCCGAGGGCAGCGATCAGGGCGTCGGTGATGTCGTCGCTGAGTACCGGACGCACCCGCAGGCCCTGGGCAACGGGTGCCGCCCCGAGAATGTCGAGCATGGTGTCGTCCACGCCCGGAGCACCGGGCCGGATCCGGTCCACCCGGCGCTGCGCGGCGATCAGCCAGCGGTCCAGCAGCAGCCGGACTACGTGCAGGATCCCCGCGGTGGTTTCGCCGGTGGCCGGTTGCCAGCGCCGCAGGTCGCTGACCGGCAGGACGCCGTAGGGTTGGGCGCCGACCCGAAGCGCGGGCGCCGGCCCGCGGGCCCGGACGTGGTCGCGGAACAGTTGCCGAGCCGACTCGCGTTGCGCGTCCACCACGCCCGGCACGTCGTGCTCGTCCAGCTCCAGCAGGTATGCCCCCCACCCGGGCGCCCACAGTGCGGTGTTGGTTGCCCGGCTGACGGCCTGCTCTCCGGTGCCCGGGCCGACCAGGCCGCTGACCCGTCCGGGATCGACCCCAAGGACGGCCGCGGCTGCCGCAGCGTCCGAGGCCGGGTCGGCGGGCAGCGGATCGAGCGGTGGGGCAACCGGGGTGGGCCGGGACCGGTACGGCGACCGCTCTTGGTCGGAGTTGTTGCTGGCCACACCCTGAGCGAGCAGCGACAGTCCTCCGCTGAACCGGTGACCCTCCAGCAGCGCCTCCAAATCGGTCGCGCCGGCGTCGGCCGTCTGCGATGCTCGGGTGCCCAACGCCAGCACCTGGCTGATCGGAGCCCGGCCCGGCAACGGCACGACCACGCCCATCCCAACCTTTACCGCGGCGTCGAAATCGACCAGCCACTCGGCACCCACCGGTACCCGCAACTGTCCGGCCCCCCGTGGCGCGTCGTCGCCGTCCAAGGGGATCGGCGACAGCATCAGGTCGCGCGGCACTATCCCGCCGACCGCGGTGTGCACCGCCCCGCCCTGGGTGACCCGGACGACGAACCGGTCCGGCAGTGAGCGCGCGACGACGTTACGGGTAGCCGCCGGCCCCACCTCCGGGAAGTCGGGCGGCACCGCCGGACGAGCGGCCAGATTCCCCGGCGTGCAGACGTGCGCGACCCATTCCGCCCGCTTGGCCGACACCGCCTCGACGAGCCGCCCGAACGCGCCCGGGTCGATCGGTTCGGCCCAGACCGCCGTCCAGTAGGCGCGACCAGCAGCGACCTCGCTGTCGGTCAGGCCGCGCACCAGGTCGTCGACGTGGATCTCGTCGGGGTAGATCCGCACTTTCAGCACGACCCCGGCCGGCGTATCGGCCAGCCGCGTCTCCAGGCGCACCGGCAGCAGTACCAGCGGGACGTCCGGGCTGGCGTCGCAGGGGTCGACGAGCCCCGCCACCCGGTTGAGCCGCTCTGCGATCTGGTCGTCGAGCCGGCCGAGTCGTCCGACATCAACCAACCCGAGGTCGCCCCCGCCCAGCAGGACCGCCCGCTCGCGGGTCAGGTCGGCAACGGCACGGCGCGCGTCCCGCACGTCGGGGTGGAGCTCGTCAGCCATCGGATGCCGTCCTTCGCAGGTCTAGTTCGGGGGTAGGAAGTCGCCGGCCTCGAAGGCGACCCGGGTGGGCATCGCCAGGCGCTTTTCGGCCACCGCAGCGCCGTGGGCACCGTTCGGCTGAGCGAACGCAACCTGACCGGGGACCAGGTCGCCGCCGTCGGCGAACTCGAAGCGCGGCGCCTGCGGGTGTTCGCCGACCACGATCCACCAGCCCGGTGTGCGCAGGTCTTGAACTCGGAGGTTGAGTCCGGTGAGCATCACGTCCGGGGACAAGAAGGCGGTGAACAGCGGCTCGGCGGCGTTGATCGGATCGGGCGTCTCTGGCAGCAGGGCGCGGCCCTGCCCGTCGACTCCGGTCTGTTTCAAAGCCATCACGGTCAGGTCCGGGTAACGCTGCACCACGTCCCCGCGGATCACCACTACCGCCCGACCAGAGCCCGGGGTGCCGAGGCCGACGTGGGTGCCGAGTGGGGTCCGGGTGAAGCGGTGGATCTCCGAGCGCAACTCGTCCGCACCGCCCCAGAAGCGCCGGAAGTACGTGCCCCGCATGTCGGTCGGGTACTCCCGCCACAACAGTTCGCGCGCCATTTCGTCCGACAGCCCGACCAGGAACGCCTCCACGAAGGTGTCGTTGGCCTCCAAGACGGTCACCAGGTCTGGCTCCTTCAACAGGCCCAGCCCAGGCACCAGCCACTCGCGGTCGTATTCGTCGAGTGCGGAGTACATCGGACGATCGAACCGGGGCGCCGCCATGATCGGCGCGATGAGGTCGTCGATCAGCCAGGCCGACGACTTGGCCAACCCGACCGAAAGCCGGGCGCGGGTTGCATCGACCACGGTGCGGGTCGGCTGCAGCCGGTCGAGAACACTCTGCGCTGAGGTGCGCAGCGTTTCGCGGGCCGGCGTGGGTGCCAGTTCGAACACCCCGGCGCCTGCGGCCAGGACGTCAATGCTGTCGCGCAGTTTGGCGCTGGTCACGTTCGCCGCCGACTTCAACCAGGCACCCAGCGCGTCACCCTGCGGTGTCTGCAGCGCGGCCAGCTTGTCCTTGGTCGTTACCCGCACCCCATCGCCCACCCAGATCGGGGTGAACTCGACCACATCGCCGAGCAGTTCGGGATTGAGGCGGCCGGCCAGCCGTCCGAGCGCCGGGTTGGCGATGAGCTCGCCCCCGCCCACCGCCTGCACCACTCGGCGGGCGTTGCCGCGGAGCACCTCGCCGCCGGCGCCGCCAAGCTGAAGCCCAACGCCCCGTTCGACCTGGAGTCCGCCGGCGCCGAGTCCGCCTAGGTGCTGGCCCAGATTCCCGACCCCGCCGACGTGCTGGCCCAGATTGCCGACCCCGCCGAGGCCTATCCCGGGCTCCTCGACGCTACCGATCCCGGCCCGGCCCCGGCGACCGCGGCCCGGCCGTCCCGCCTGGCCTGGCCGTCCGGCTTGGCCCGGTGGCAGCTGCACCGGCGGACGTCCCCCGCCGGGCGGCGCGGCGGCGACGGCCAGGGAATCGTGGGCGGTCACCGCCAGCTCAACCATTTGGGCGGTCACGCCGGAGTTGCGACCCAGTGCGCTGCCCACTCCAGCCGCGAGGCCGCCCAGCCAGCGGGTCTGGGCCGGGTCGTCCACGGCCTCGGCCATCAAGCCGGTAATCCGCTGCGCGACGCGTTCAGCTATCGCCGCACCGGGGCGGAACCCGGCGTCCGGGGCACCCCAGGCGCTCGGGGTGATCACCGCCGTCGCCAGGCTGGAGCCGGCGATCACCTCGGCATGTCCGGCCAGCGCAGGGCCGGCGTCGGCAATGCTCACGCCCAGCGCCTGGGCGACCAGGCTCAGATCGAGCGACTCCCGCGCCTCGGCCGACAGACCGCCGATCCCGTCGAGGCGAGGGACGGCCCGGGTGAAGTCGCGCGCCACCCCGGCGGGCGCCGCCAGCTCGGCTAGCGCGAGGCGAGCCGCCGGCGCCAGCCGTCGGGCAATCGGCCCCGTCGCGCGCACCGCTTTGCGGAAGCCGCCACCCAGCGCCGCCGGTGCCAGCGCGCTGCGCTCGGTTTGCCCGGACAGCGTGAACTCAGCTCCGTCGAGCCTGACCCGGGTCGCCAGCGGACGGGTCAGCTGCAACACCCGGGACGGCTCCAGCGCGCTCAACCGGACGTGCAGCCGTCCGGCCAGATGCTCGGCGAACTGCGCCAGCGCGAGTGCCCGGTTGGCCTTGTCGATCTCGCCGACCTCCGCCCAGGCGGCCTGCATCAGGGGCTCCTGGTCCTTCACCACCACCCGGGTGCCCAGCCCCGCCACCACCCGGTGCACCGGCGTGTCGTTCAGTTCGGTGAACCAGTCGGCGGTGCCCAGCGTGCCCCGGCCGCGCTGACCGCGCGCGTACAACCGGGGACCGACGATCGGAAGGTCAGGCGGCGCCCCCGGATCGGTGCTCGCGGCGCCTTCGATCAGCGCCGGCCGTTCCACCGCCGCGGTGAGCGCGGCCGTCCGCTCGGGCGTCCAGCGGACGTTGTCCCCCGGGCTTCCCGGCGGCGGCGGGTTCGGCGAGAAGAGCGCGCACCGGATTACCTGGCGCCGCCCGGACTCGTCGGGCAACAGGTCGTCGAGCGGTTCACCCGGCCGCAGCGTGTCCATGGTGCGCCGACCGATGATCCAGGGCGCACGCACGCTTATCAGCTTGGTGGCGAGCCGGGCAAAGTCGCCGTCGGGAGCCGTCCTGAACTCCCAACGGTCGTAGACCGGCAGTCGCACCCGGCGAGCCGGGTTACGCGTCCAGGCTGGGTCGAGCGTGCCGCCGCCGACCCCGAGGCCGGCCCGGACTCCGGCGTCTGTGGTCGGCACCAGGCAGGCCACGTAGTCGGTGTTGTCGGTGAGCCGGCGCGCCGCGATCAAGCGCGAGATGTTCACGCTCGCGTAGGCGGTGGACAACCGCGCCGAAAGGCCGGCTGAGCCGGCGACGGTCTGAGCGTGCGCCCAGGCCCACTGCTGGTCCAACTGGGGCAGCCGGCTCGAATCCACGTTGAGCACCGGCGACAGCCCGGCGGCCATCGGCTCCCACTCGCACTCGTCCCGCTCCAGGACGACCAGCGCAACCCAGCAGCGCATCCGATCACCCGGCGTGTCCGCCGCAAACGCCCAGGGCAACTCGGGCCGGTCGAACTCGATGTGGGCGTGGAAGGTCTCTTCGGCGTTGCGTGAACCGGGGGCCGGGTAGCGCCGCACGATCTGGCCGGGGTCGACGCCGAGCACGTCGCCAGGACCGTACAGGGTGACGTCGCGCTCGGCTTTCCCGGTGCCGCCCGCGTCGTCGGTGATCGGCACCGTCACCGTGGTCGCCGGCCGGACCGCGTTGCCGCCCGGACGTTGCATCGCCGCCGACAGGCCTGACAGGGCGTACGGCACGAACTGATACGCCGCCAGATCGAGCCGGCCGACCTGATATTCGTCCTCGGGCTTCAAGGTCAGCAACAGGACGTCCTTGACGTGCTGTGGCAGTGCGGCGAGGGTCGGCCCGCGCAGGGTTGAGATCGAGTCGAAGTCGGCCATCACAAGCCTCCGATCGCGACGTTGCTGACCTGAGCCAGCCCGGACCCGTTGACCGTCGCAGCGACCCACGACGCCTGGCTGGCGGTAAGCAGCCCAAGGTCGGTGGCCACCTGAGCGCCGGTGCCGGCGAGGCGGACGGTCGCCATGCCCGCCGGCAGCATTTCGACCTTGCTGCCGGGCTTCGGGGCGACCTTGTCGGTGCGCGCCAGGTAGGGGTTTTCGCGCTCCGCGACGTGCCGGGCGGGCAGCCCGTGACCGACCCAGGCCGCGGTGAACATCGCCGGGTTGAGCCGGTCTTCCAGCCGGGGCCCCGCGTCGTTGTCCCGGAAGTAGGTGCGCCATCGGACGTGCCCTTCGGCGGGGGTTCCGGCGGACGGCGTGGTGGCGGCCGCCACCCGGCAACCACTCGGCAGCTCGTCGAAACCGGAGCGGGCGAGCAGGGCGTCGCCGTCCAGGCTCTGGAACTGGCCGGGAGCGAACGGCGCGTTGACCGTCGAGACCGCCGCCACCGGCCCGGCGCTCGTGGTGGCCAACCCGAGCGCCACCCGGTGGGCGGTGACCCCGGCGCTGCCCACCCGGTCGAGGTGGGTCTCCAGCGGCAGTCGCGACTGGGTGACCTCCAGCGCGGCCAGCGGGTGCGCCACCAGCCCTGGATCCTCGATCCGACCGAGCGCGGCAAGTTGGTCGCCGTCGGCCGGCAGGATCGCCTTCCACGCCTCCGGCTCGTTGAGCGCCTCCGCGACCAGAGCCAGCGGGCTCACCTTGGGCGCGACCTCCTCGGCCGGCTCGCCCCAGGTGATCGGACCCAGCTCGAAGTGGAAGGTCGGCAGGAACCAGACGTCGATGGTGGCGGTCCCGACCACCTTCCAGGGGCGGGTGCCTTCCAGCGATCCCTTGAACGAGATGGACGCGAAGCTGCAGCCGAACACCTTGATCTCGATCCCCAGATCGAGATCGATGGCGAACCCGAATCGCGGCACCCAGCGGAAGATCATGTCCAGTTGCAGCCAGGCGTGCGCGCTCGCCACGCCAATGTCCGCGCTCAGGTCGCCCCGGACTCCGGCCATCACCGCGCCGGCGGTGACCGCGAAGTAGGCCTTGATGATGATCTTGACCACCTTGGGCGGCGACAGGTCGATGGTCAGCCGTTCCAGCCCCTTGAGGTCGCTCGGGACCTCGGTGTAGCGCGGGTTGAAACCGCCCACGGAAAGCGCGAACGCGCCCCCGCCACCCCACTGAATCAGCAACCCGAGGTCACCCGACACGCTGATGCCGGCGATCTTGGAGTCGCGCAGGGTGGCCACGATGAGGAGCCGGTCGGCGCTGATCTCGCCGTACACCTCGCACCGGAAGTCGGTCAGCGGGGTGGCCTTGGACGGCGCCCGCACCCGCACGCTGCCGAGGATGATGACCTTCGGGTCGGGCAGGGCCATCACCAGGCCGAGTTTCGCCTCGATGATCTTCGCCTGCGAGCCCCAGCCGAGTTCGATGATCGGCCCGACGACGAAGCCACCCTCGGCCGGCGGGAACACCTTGGCCACCTGATCGAGCAGCTTCGGCGCCTCGGCGACCGGATCGTCCGGGAACATCACCCGGTCGATGAAGTGGGTCTTCATACCGGCGATCAGTTCGGTGGTGTTCACTGTGCGGTTGATGGCCAGAATGCCGCCGACGCCGTTGAAGGTGAACCCGAAAGACAACTCGATGGCGGTGGGGAATCGGACGCCCATGACCAGCACCAACGAGAACGGCTCTGGCGTCAGAATGCCGATCGCATAAACGCCGACCTTCAGAATCTCCAGCTGGACGACCCCGCCGAACTCGGCGAGCTGGGTCGTGTTGGGCGGCGTCCCATAGGTTCGGAGCTTGCGTTCCAGGTAACCGCCGCCCTTGATCGGGCCGGCTTTGACCCGGATGCCGATCGCGTCCGGCCACCGCGGGGAGACGTCCAGCGGGAAGATCGCGGCGTCGGCCGGCTTGCCGTCGAGGGCGATGATGGCGCCGGCTCCGCCGATCTGCAGCCCGACCGCGTCCCCGAGCTTCGCGGCGATCACCGTAGTCAGCTCCATGCCGGTCAGTTCCTTGGCCGGGTTTCGCAGCAGCCCCAGTGCGACCTCGCGGACCTCGATCGCCGGCGAGGAGAAGGTGATCGGCAGCGTCATCCGCTCGTTGCCGGCGCCGCGGCCGTCCCCGAGGTAGAGCCCGTCGATGGAATCGAGGCTGATCGCCGACGGGGTGATCGGCTTCGGCTCCGACGAACCGGGCATGATCTTCGACAGCAGCGGGTCCTGCTGCAGCCCGGGGTTGATGGTGACGTAGATGCGTAGGCCGAAGACAGGCTCGTCCGCGCGCCACCATTTGCCGTCACGCTCGACGAGCGACTTCTTGTCCTCCTCGGACGGGTTCTGGAACTCGCGCCGGCCAAATCCCAAGAATGCTTCCAGCGCGGTGTCGTTCAACGTCAGGACTCCGAAATCCACCCGCTTCACGCTGGTGAGTTTCAGGGCCACCCGGAACTTGTTCTGATCGAAGGTGAGGGTCTTGTCCTTGGTCAGCTTGGCCAGTTCCTTGGTGACCGAATCGACCCCCATGAGTTGTTTGCCGAGGCCGTCGAGCAGCTTACCGGCGCCGTCCGCAACGTCCTTGAACGGTTGCGCCCAGGGGTTCCAGATGCCCATCAACTGCGTGCGTTTGCCCTCGTCCACTACGCCGGCGCCGTCCTTGGCGAGTTCCTTGGCGACGATGTTCACCGCTTCGTCCATGGCCATCAGGGCGACTCCGATGCGCTCGCCGACCCGTCCGGCCAGCGCCACGGTGAACGGATCGATCTTGGCGTCCGCCACCGCCTCGCTGGCCATCTTGCCGATCAGCGCGGTCTGCTTCTCGATGGCCTTGATGATCGGCTTGACCAGGTCGACGTCGGCTTCGATATCTGCCTTGAGCCGGTCATAGGCGGGTTTGGTGTTATCGGGCACGCCGTCGCCGAGGCTGCGGATCAGCGATCCGGTGTCCTTGAAGGTCGTTCCCGAGGCCCGCCCCAGCCGCGTCGCGCAGAAGGCTGATACGGCCTGCAGAAATCCGGTTCCAACATCGGCCATCGGGGGCGACCTCGGGGTAGGTAACGCGTGGTGGGTGGTGCGCTCATGCTAGCGTCGCGGCGCCGCGGCCGATCTACGCATAAATGCGCATTTGCTCGACGGTGCTGTCGGGTCAGGTCGGCCGCATCGAGCAGCCAATCCGGCCACGGCTCGTCGCCGCTGAGGCTTGCCAACCCAAGCCGGCAGCATTCGGCGACCGTCCAGGTCGGCAGCTTCGCGGTGGCCGGGTAGAGGCCGACCAGCCCAGACCTGCTCAGCGTTGCCAGCCGCTGCTTCTGCTCCGACGATCCGACGATGGCGCCGGCGGCGTCCAGCATGACGAACTCTGGATGGGTCAACTGCAGCTGGTCGCGGAAGCTGCCGACCTTGCCCACTCGTGGCGCCAGTAGTCCACCATGAACTCGCGACCGAAGAACGTGGCTGCCAGGTAGCCGTCACCGTCGGTCAGGGTGACCTCAAGCCGACTGGACGGCCCGCCGCGGGCCCCCCGCCGGCCACCCCCGCCTCGGACCACGTTGGTGCTACTCACCCGCGCCATCACCGCGACGTGCTCACCCGGCTCGATCGTGCTCAGGTCGGTCAACTCCGCCCCGGAAAGGTAACGCCGAGGCAGATGCCGGAGCAGGTCGCCCACGGTGTGCACCCGCAGCTGCTCGAGCTCGGGAAGGTCAGCCGCTGACGCCAGTCCCAACCGAACATCGGCAACAGGCCCACTTCTTCGTCATCGCCGCCCCCGCATCCCCCCGCCCCGAAATGCTCCTCGACGCGTCCACGGCAGCGGGTGGCAGGACACCTTCCAGCAACTCAAGAACGCCGCATTCACCATCTCCACCTACGCCGACTACGACGGCTTCCAGCCATCACTGCACACCATCAGCGACTGGTGCCGACGTCACGACGGTGCCGCGCTCACCTATGCCTTGACGGACGACCGGCGCCTTCAACGCCTGGTCTCCGGAACCGACCGGTACATCGAGGACATGTTCGAGCTCGAGTTCACCGAGGACGGCGCGCTACGCCTGATGACCAGCCGCCTCAGCGACAACCGGGGGAACGGCCAGGAGATCTGCGCCATCATGATCCCGGTCCTCGTCCACCAGGCGCTGGCCAT
>JBDHZN010000053.1:0-17370 GCA_039811845.1 Micropruina sp.
CAAGGCCGCCCCGAAACCCGCCGACCAGGTGCGCCAGAAGCCGATCACCGACCAACCGACTTCTTCAGGTCGAAGTAGTTAGGGAGGGCTCTAGCGGGATGCGGGAAGGCAGCGCGCCCAGGTGGAACGCAGATCCGGAGGTCAGTCGTCCTGGGTGATCACCGTCATGGTGGTCACCCGGGTCACTCGGACGCGCAGGGTCTCGGGTGCGCGGGCCGAGGTGCAGCACCGCTTCACCAAGGCACGGACTTGCTCCTCGGTGTCGAACCGGTCCAGGCAGGGTTCACAGGCGGCGAGGTGCGCGCGAATCGTGTCCGCGTCGGCGTCGGCGAGTTCGTTGTCGAGAAACTCGTACAGCCGGGCCAGCGCGGCGGAGCAATCACCGGTGCTCATGGTCACCACCTCGTCGGGAAAGGCCGTGCTCATCGGCGTAGTCGGCGAGCGCCGTCCGGAGTTGGTTGCGCCCCCGGTTGAGCCGCGACATCACGGTGCCGATCGGGGTGCCCATGATCTCGGCGATCTCCTTGTAGGAGAAGCCCTCCACGTCGGCCAGGTACACCGCCAGCCGGAAGTCGGGCGACAGGGCGTTCATCGCCTCGGTGACGACCGAGTCGGGCATCCGGTCCAGCGCGTCCATCTCGGCGGTGCGCAGGCCGTCCGAGGTGTGCGCCTCGGCCCGGGCCAGCTGCCAGTCCTCGATCTGGTCGCCGCCGGAGGTCTGCGGCTGACGCTGCCGCTTCCGGTAGGTGTTGATGTAGCTGTTGGTCAGGATGCGGTACAGCCACGCCTTCAGGTTCGTGCCGGGCGTGAACTGGTGGAACGACGCGAACGCCTTGACGTAGGTGTCCTGCACCAGGTCTTCGGCGTCGGCCGGGTTGCGGGTCATCCGGAGCGCAGCCCCGTAGAGCTGGTCGAGGTACTGCATCGCGTCGCGCTCGAAACGTGCGGCGCGCTCTTCAGGTGTCTCGGTCGCCAGATCGACAACGGCTTCGGCGTCGGCAGCGGGAATGGTCATCGCGTACGAGAGTAGCGGGTCGGCCAGCTGGGCCGCCGGGCGCTCGCTCCGCGCGGTGCCGAGGGTGCTCATCACATGGCTGGAAACGCCCGGCACCAGGCCGCTATTCCCTACGACTCGGTCAGCGGCTCGACCAACTCCGGCCCGTCGTTGCCGACGGTGCTGACCAGCCGGGAGACCGCGTAGGCCTCCAGTTCGGCACCGGGGACATCGAGCAGGTCGAGCGCACCGTCGGTCCGTCCAGGGTCGAGCCAGGCGTCCCAGCGGTCCGGACGGACCGTCATCGGCATCCGGTCGTGGATGCGGCCCACGGCGTCCGTGGCGGTGGTGGTGATGATCGTGCAGGTGCTCAGCCACTCCCCCGCCGGGCTCTTCCAGAACTCGTACAGCCCGGCCATCGCCATCGGCGAGCCGTCCGCGGGATGGATGAAGAACGGCTGTTTGGGCGGACGCCGCTTCGCCGGCAACTCGGACGCGCCCTCCGGCGCGTACCACTCGTAGAAGCCGTCGGCCGGCAGCAGGCAGCGGCGCACCGCCAACGCCCGCCGAAAAGCCGGCTTGCTGTCCAGCGTCTCGAATCGGGCGTTGATCATCCGGGCCGCGCCCTTGGGGTCGCGCGACCAGGACGGCACCAGCCCCCAGCGCAGCTCCACCAGCTTGCGGACGACCCGGTCCGGGGCGTCCTTCGGCACCCGCTCGACCACGGCGACCACCGGATCGGTCGGTGCGATGTTGTAGCGGGGCCCGGGCAGGGAATCAGGCGTCTCGTCGATCTCGAAGACCTCTTCGAGCCAGTCCGTGTCCGCAGACGACGCATACCGTCCACACATGGGGGTGAGAGTAGCCCGAAGGTGCTTGGACAAAAGGCCACTAGGCGCTAGACATGACCCATGAGTCTGCTGCGTTTCGCGGCCCGCACCATGCTGGCCAGCTTCTTCGTCGTCAACGGTGTCAAGGCGATGCGCGACCCCCAGCCTTTGGCGGGCGCGACCGAGCCGCTGGCCAGGACCCTTCTGCCGCTCGCGGAGAAGACGCTGCCGCCGCAAGCCGTCGCGTATCTGCCCGAGGACGCCAAGGGCCTGGTCCGGCTGACCGGGTTCGCCCAGGTGGTCGGCGGGTTGAGCCTGGCCACCGGGATCGGACGCCGGCTCGGCGCGGTCGCACTCGCAGTGAGCATGGCGCCGCAACTGTTGGCCAGCAACCCGTTCACCGGCGACTCCGAGGGTGACGGTGCGGGCAAGGACAGCTTCCTGAAGAACCTCGCGCTCACCGGCAGCGTGCTGCTCGCCGCACAGGACACCGAGGGACGCCCCGATCTGGCCTGGCGGGCCAAGAACCGCGCCGAACTGCTCGGCCGAGAGGCCGAACACACCAAGGCGACCATCTCTCGGGAGGCGGCGCACGCCAAGGCCAACCTGACGCGCGAAGGAAAGCGGGCAGCCCGGAAGGCGAAGAAGGTGGCTTCGAAGGCCACCAAGACCGCGACCAAGACCCTTGAAGGTGCGCTGAAGTGACCTCGCTGGCGGCTCCGGAGCGCTCCGGGCCGCTGCAGGCAACCATCGTCGTCCCCGGCTCCAAGTCGGCCACCGCGCGCGGCTACGTGCTCGCCGCCCTGGCGGACGCGCCCAGCGTGCTGCGCGGCGTCCTGGACGCCCGGGACACCCGGCTGATGCGAGCGGCGCTGACCGCGCTCGGAGTGGATTTCGTCGACCTGGGTGCGGACGAGGTGCGGGTCGAACCGCCGGCCTTTTTCACAGCCTCCGATATCGAGGTGGGACTGGCCGGCACCCTGATGCGCTTCCTACCGCCGGTGGCCGCGCTGGCCGACGGGGCCAGCCGTTTCGACGGCGACCCGGAGGCCCGGCTGCGTCCGGTGCAGCCGCTGCTCGACGGCCTGGCCCAGGCCGGCGTCCGGATCGATCATCCGCAGGCGCTGCCCTTCACCGTGCATGGGGTGGGCACCGTACCCGGCGGGCGGGTGAGCGTCGACGCCTCGGGATCGAGCCAGTTCATCTCCGGGCTGCTGCTGGCAGGCGCCCGCTTCGAGGCCGGCCTCGACCTGACCCATCGCGGCGACACGTTGCCCTCCCGGCCCCATATCGGGCTGACCGTGGCGATGCTGCGCGAGCGCGGCGTCCGGATAGAAACCGAGCCCGGCTCGGACCGTTGGCAGGTGGCACCCGGTCCGATCGCCGCACGCGACGAGGCCATCGAGCCCGACCTGATCAACGCCGCCACCTTCCTGGCCGCACCGCTGCTGCGGGGCGGCGAGGTCACCACGGCATGGCCGCGGCACACCGTTCAGGCAGCCGGCACGATCCTCGAGGTGCTGTCGGCACTGGGCGGCAGCGTGCGGCACGACGCTGAATCGGTCAGCGTGTCGGGTGACGGCGTGGTCCGCGGCGCCGACCTCGACCTGTCGCTGGCCAGTGAACTCACCTGCATCGCCACGGCGCTGCTCGCGGTCGCGGATGCGCCCGGCAGCATCCGTGGCGTGGCGCACGTCCGGGGCCACGAGACCGACCGCCTCGCTGCCCTGGAGACCGAGATCAACGCGCTGGGTGGACGCGTCGAGCAGACCTCGGACGGCCTGCGGATCACTCCGGTACCGCTTCGCGGCGGCGTCTTCCACACCTACGCCGACCACCGGATGGCGCACGCCGGCGCACTGCTCGGCCTGGCCGTCCCGGGTGTACAACTCGACGAGGTGAGCTGCACCACCAAGACCCTGCCCGACTTTCCGGGCCTGTGGGCTCGGCTGGTGGGGCGCGAGTGAGCCGTCGAGTGCCCGGTGGGATCACTGAGGATGAACACGCCGGTTTCGGACGCCCGCCCCGCCGCACCCGCCCGCGCACCAAGAACCGTCCCGACTATTCGGACGCGCCGCGGGCGATCGTCACCACCATCGACCGTGGCCGCTACCGCTGCCTGCTCGGCGAGGTGGCGCTGACCGCCACCAAGGCGCGCGCGCTGGGTCGCAAGGGGGTCATCGTCGGCGACGAGGTCGGGGTGGTGGGCGATCTCAGTGGCGATGAGGGCACCCTGGCCCGGATCGTCGAGGTACTCCCCCGCCGCACCGTGCTGCGCCGCACCGCCGACGACACCGACCCGTTCGAGCGTCCGATCGTGGCCAACGCCGACCAGCTGGTGATCGTCACCGCGCTGGCCGACCCGCCGCCACGGACCGGAATGATCGACCGCATCCTGGTCGCCGGCTACGACGCCCGTCTCGACCCGGTGCTCTGCCTCACCAAGGAGGATCTGGCCCCCGCCGATGAGTTGATCGCCGCCTACGCCCCGCTCGACATCCCGATCGTAACGGTGCGGCCCGGTGCCGATCTGACCGCGGTGCGCGAGTTGCTGGCCGGGCGGACCAGCGTCTTCATCGGACACTCCGGGGTGGGCAAGTCGACCCTGGTGAACGCGCTGATCCCCGGCGTGGACCGGGCCACCGGTGAGGTGAACGAGGTCACCGGACGCGGCCGGCACACGTCCACCTCGGCGATCGCCCTGGAACTGCCCGACCATGCCGGCTGGGTGATCGACACCCCCGGCGTCCGGTCGTTCGGGCTCAGCCACATCACCCGCGAGTCGATCCTGGCCGCCTTCGGCGACCTGGCCGAGCTGACCGCGGACTGCCCGCGCGGCTGCACCCACGGCACCGGGGCACCCGAGTGCGCCCTCGACGTCGCGGTCGAGGCCGGACGCTTGGCCCCCGAGCGGCTGGAGTCGTTCCGCCGCATGGAGGGCGCCTGGCTGGAGCGGCCGGCGTCCGGCTAGCCGTCCCGTTGCGACTGTGTCAGATCGGGCACCGCTAGCGGTGCCCGATCTGACGCAAACCTTGGTCCGGATGCCGTGGCGGAGCGTCGCGGAGCGGCGGGCGTCCACGCAACCCGATAGGTTGAGCCATATGGCGGAGCAGAGCTACCTTGACGATCTTCGACTGGCCCATGTGATGGCTGACAACGCCGATTCGTTGACCATGAGCCGGTTCAAGGCGCTCGACCTGAAGGTCGACTCCAAACCCGACCTCAGCCCGGTCAGCGACGCCGACGTCGCCGTCGAGGACGCGATCCGCCGCACGCTGAAGACCGCCCGGCCGCGCGACGCCGTCCATGGCGAGGAACGTGAGGACACCGGTTGGGGTCCGCGGCGCTGGGTGATCGATCCGATCGACGGCACCGCCAACTTCGTCCGGGGGGTCCCGGTCTGGGCGACGCTGATCGCGCTGATGGTCGAGGGTGAGGTGAAGGTCGGCGTGGTGTCGGCGCCCGCGCTCGGACGCCGCTGGTGGGCCAGCGTCGGCGGCGGCGCCTACTGCGGCAAGACGCTGCTGCAGGGTCAGCCCTGCCACGTCTCCGGGGTGAGCAGCATGGACGACGCCTCGCTGTCGTACTCGTCGATCCACGGCTGGGTCGAGTCGGGCCGCGGGCAGCAGTTCGTCGACCTGATGCGCGACTGCTGGCGGACCCGCGCCTACGGCGACTTCTGGAGCTACATGCTGCTCGCCGAAGGCTCCGTCGACATCGCCACCGAACCCGAACTCGCCCTGCACGACATGGCCGCCCTCGACGTGATCGTCCGCGAAGCCGGCGGCCGCTTCACCAACCTCGACGGCGCGGACGGCCCCCACGGCCCCGGCGCGATCGCCACCAACGGCCTGCTGCACGACGCGGTGGTCGCCCAACTCGCCGAATAGGACGTCCGCGCCTTCACCGTTGGTCGAGCTTGTCGAGACCCCTTGGGTTGCATGCTCCTATGGAGCGTCCGGTGCCGGTGAGGGAATGCGATCTCGACATCGCTCTCCGATGGAGGGAAACCTCGGCGATCTCATGTCCTGACCCGAAATCGGACGGCTTTCCCTCCAGCCAGCGGCGATCTCGACAACGCAACTCGCCTCGCACGAGCAGGAGGCCGCAACGGTCGAGTCCCCGTCAGTTGTGTGCGGGCGAATCGCGGCATATAGTCCACATCGACTAATCGCTGTGGAGCATTACAGCTGGACTATCTCGGAGGTGCGGCATGAAGGACGTCGTCGATCGGCTGACGCCGCTCGCGGTGATCGTTCTGGCCCTGCTGCGAGAGGGCGACATGCACCCCTACGAGATGATCCGGCTACTGCGGCAGCGGCACGACGACCGGCTGGTGTCGATCACCAACGGCACCATGTACCACACCGTCGGACGCCTCGTCCGGGCCGGGCTGCTGGCCGAGGTCGGCATCGACCGCGCCGGCAACCGTCCGGAACGCACCACCTACAGCCTTACCTCCGCAGGCCGGGACGCCGTGGCCGACTGGGTCCGGCGCGAACTGGCCCGGATCGACCGGCCGGCCGAGTTCCGGGTGGCGCTCGCCGAGGCGCACAACCTCGCCCGTGACGAGGTCGTCGACCTGCTGACCGCGCGCCATGCCGCGCTGACCGCCGAGCACACCACGCACCATCACGGCCTTCGCAAGGCCCGGGAACGCGAAGTTCCCGAGCAGTACCTCGTCGAGATCGACCGCCAGGCCGCACTGCTGGACGCCGAACTGCGCTGGACCGCGGAGTTCCTCGTCCGCCTGGACGACACCACCATCGCCTGGGGCCCGCCGGACCACCGCGTCCCGGACGGCGCCCCCGCCCACTGAGAGGCAACACACATGACCGACAACACACGCATGAGCGAACAGACTCAGGCCGTCCCGGGCCATCACCTGCAGGGCCCCAGCAACCCATGGCCGGCACTGTGGGCGTTGGTCATCGGATTCTTCATGATCCTGATCGACACCACGATCGTGTCGGTGGCGAACCCCGCCATCAAGGCGGCGCTCGACCCGACCACCAACAACCTCGACAACGTCGTGTGGGTGACCAGCGCCTATCTGCTCGCCTACGCCGTCCCGTTGCTGATCACCGGACGCCTCGGCGACCGGTTCGGCCCCCGCACCATGTACCTGACTGGGCTGGCAATCTTCACCGTCGCCTCGCTCGGCTGCGGATTGTCCACCTCGCTGGGCATGCTGGTCGCGATGCGCGCCGTGCAGGGTCTCGGCGCCGCCCTAATGACCCCGCAGACCATGGCCGTGATCACCCGGACCTTCCCGGCCGACCGGCGCGGTGCCGCGATGGGCCTGTGGGGCGCCACCGCCGGCGTCGCGACCCTGGTCGGCCCGCTGGCCGGTGGCCTGCTGGTGGACGGCTTCGGCTGGGAGTGGATCTTCTTCATCAACCTGCCAGTCGGCGTGATCGGCTTCGTGCTGGCCTGGCTGCTGGTGCCGAAGCTGCCCACCCACCCGCACCGCTTCGACATCGTCGGCGTGCTGCTCAGCGCGGTCGCCCTGTTCCTGATCGTCTTCGGCCTGCAAGAGGGCGAGGCCTACGCCTGGGGCACCATCTGGGGTCCGATCTCGGTCTGGGGCATGATCATCACCGGTCTCGTAGTGCTCGGCCTGTTCGTCTGGACGCAAGCCCGTACCCGCAGCGAGCCGCTGGTGCCGCTGGAGCTCTTCCGTGACCGGAACTTCTCGGTGTCGAACCTGGCCATCGTCACGGTCGGCTTCACGGTGACCAGCATGTCGCTGCCACTGATGTTCTTCATCCAGCTCGCCATCGGCCTCAGCCCGACGCAGGCGGCCCTGCTGATGGTGCCGATGGCCGTGCTGTCCGGCGGCCTCGCCCCGTTCGCCGGCCAACTGCTCGACCGGGTCGACCCGCGCCTGTTGCTAGTGCCCGGGCTGCTGCTCACCGCCCTCGCGCTGTTCTGGTATGCGGCTCTGATGCACCCTGACACTCCGGTCTGGATGTTCCTGCTGCCCTCGGCCGTGATGGGCATCGGCAACGCCGGCATGTGGGGTCCGCTGGCCACCACCGCGACCCGCAACCTGCCGCCGCGCCAGGCTGGTGCCGGCGCCGGCATCTACAACACCACCCGGACCATCGGCTCCGTGGTCGGCTCGGCCGCGATCGCCGCCTTCATGCAGGCCCGGCTGGTGGCGAACCTGCCCGGCGCCGCTGAGCACAGCGGCGGCTTCGGCGAGGGCAAGCTGCCCGCGTTCATGCTGGACGGATTCTCCACCGCCATGTCGCAATCGGTGATCCTGCCGGCTTGCGTCCTGCTGCTGGGTGTCGCCGCAGTGTGTTTCCTGCGCCGTCCGGACGCCCTCACCACCGGCTACCGGCCGGCACGCGCCATCGTCGAGCCGCAACCCGACCCGGTGCCCTGAGGCAGTCGTTGGATCGAGCTTGCTGAGACCCGGAAGGATCTCGACAAGCTCGATCAGCGGTGGCGCGCCGGTTGGTCCGTCATCCCGGGCTCGACCCGGATCTCGGCTCCACACGCGGCCGGCGGAGATCCCGGCATTCGCCGGGATGACGAACCGGTCACAGCCGGAGGCGAGGGATCGCGGCGATCAGCGAGCGGGTGTAGTCGGCGGACGGCTGGGCGAACACCTGCTCGGCGGGGCCCTGCTCTTCGATCCGTCCGGACCGCATCACCACCACCGAGTCGCACAGGTGGCGCACCACCGACAGGTCGTGGCTGACGAAGATCAGGGTCAGCCCGCGGGCGGTCACCAGGTCGGCGAGCAGGTTGAGCACCTGCGCCCTGACGCTCACGTCGAGCGCCGAGACCGGCTCGTCGGCGATCAGCACCCGCGGATCGGGTGCCAGCGCGCGAGCGATGGCGATCCGCTGCCGCTGACCGCCGGAGAACTCGTGCGGGTAGCGGAACGCCGCGCCCGGCGGCAGGTCGACGGCCTGGAGCACCTCACGTAGCCGGGCGCCGGCGTCCACCGGGTCGAGCGCACCCCGCAGGTGCCGCGAGCGCAGCGGCTCGGTGACGATCGAACCGACCGTCATCCGCGGGTTCAGCGAACTGCGCGGATCCTGGAACACCAGTTGGACGGCGGCCCGCAGGAACCCGAGCCGGCCCTCCCGGACGCCGCTCACCTGCTGCCCCTCGAAACGGACGGCGCCCGAGGTCGGCCGGTCCAGTGCGGCCATCAGCCGGATCAGGGTGGACTTCCCGGAGCCGGACTCCCCCACGATGCCGAGCCGCTGCCCGGGCTGCACCTTGAGGCTGACGCCGTCCAGCGCCTGGACGCCACCGTTGCGGCCGAAGACCCGGGTCAGGTCGTTGACCTGATACAGCGGTGCGCCGGTCATCGTGCCTCCCGCCGATAGAAGTCCTCCACGGTCGGCAGCCGCTGGCCGGGGGGTACCTGATCGATTCGGGCGGTCGCCACCAGGCCGCGGGTGTACGGATGTTCCGGTGCGGTGAACAGCTTCGCCACCGGCCCGGCTTCGACGATCCGGCCGTCCAGCATCACCAGCACGTCGCTGCACACCTGCGACACCACCGCCAGGTCGTGGCTGATGAACAAGCAGGCTGCCCGCTCGGCGGTGAGTACCTCGTCGAGCAGGGTCAGCACCCGGGCCTGCACGGTGACGTCCAGGGCGGTGGTGGGTTCGTCGCAAATCACCAGGTCGGGCGAGTTGATCAGCGCCATCGCCAGCAGGCAGCGCTGCCGCTGCCCACCGGAGAGCTGGTGCGGGAAGCTGTCGGCGACCCGCTCGGCGTCGGCAAGGCCGACCCGGGTGAGCATCTCCAGCACGTGCGTCCGGGCCGCCCCGGAGCGGTCGGGGGCGTGCAGCCGCAACACCTCCGCCACCTGCCGTCCGACCCGCATCGTCGGATCCAGCGCGGTCATCGGCTCTTGGAAGACCATCGAGACCAGGTCGCCGCGCAGCCTGGCGTGCGTCGCATCGTCCAACCCGATCAGTTCCCGGCCGCCCAGCCGGATCGAGCCGCTGACCAGGGCATTCTCCGGTAGCAGGCCGAGCACGGCCAGTGCCGTGACCGTCTTGCCCGAGCCGGATTCGCCGATGATGCCGAGCCGCTGGCCGGCGTCCAGGCGGAACGAGACGCCGTCAACGGCGACCCGGCGGCGGCGTCCGAAGGCGACCGAAAGATCGCTCACCTCGAGCAGACTCATCGCACCTCCCGCAGCCGCGGATCGAGCAGGTCACGCAACCCGTCGCCGAGCAGGTTGAAACCCAGCACGGCGACCGCGATCGCCAACCCGGGCCAGACCGCCTGGAGCGGTGCGTTGAACATCACCGCCTGCGCGTCGCGCAGCATCTTCCCCCAGGTCGGCACGATCGCGGCCGTCGACAGCCCCAGATAGCTCAGGGCCGCCTCGGCCAGGATCGCCATCGCGAAGGTGACGGACGCCTGCACACCGATCAGCGGGGCGATGTTGGGCAGCACGTGCCGTGCCGAGATGCCCGGCCAGCGGGTGCCGGACGACCGGGCGGCCAGCACGAAGTCGCTGCTCATCACCTGCAAAGTGCCGGCCCGGGTGACCCGGGCGAAGCTCGGGATGGTGGCCAGGCCGATCGCGGTCATCGCGGTCACCGGGGACGCGCCGAACCGGGCGGCCAGCAGGATCGCCAGCAGCAGCGCCGGGAAGGCGTAGGCGATGTCGGTCAGCCGCATCACGATCTCGTCCACCCAACGCGGTCCCTGGCCGGCCAGGATGCCCAGCGGCACGCCGAGCAGGCCGGCGATCCCGACCGACACCACGCCGACCACGATGGTGGTCTGCGCGCCGACCAGGATCCGGCTGAACACGTCGATGCCCATCGCGTCGGTGCCCAGCCAGTGTTCCGGGCTGGGTCCCTGCAACCGGGACGCGGTCCCGACCAGGGTCGGGTCGTAGGGCGTCCAGAACAACGAGACGACGGCCATCAGCACCACCCCGGCCACCAGGACCGTCCCGCACCACAGCCCCGCGCGTCTCATCGGGCACCCTCCGCCCGGAGCCTCGGATCGATCCAGGCGTACGACAGGTCGACCAGGAAGTTGATCAGCAGCACCGAGGCCGCCAGGAACATCACGATGCCCTGCACGATCATCAGGTCGCGCTGCGACACCGCGGTCAACAACTGGCTGCCGAGACCGGGCAGCGCGAACACCTGCTCGATCACGATCGCGCCGACCAGGACAGCCGACAACTGCAGGCCGACGACGGTGACCAGCGACAGTGCCGCGTTGCGCAACCCATGCCGCAGCAGCGCCGGGAACGGACGCCAGCCGAGGGCCCGCGCGGTGCGGTAGTAGTCCTCGCTGAGCACCTCGATGAAGGCCGAGCGGACGTAGCGCACCAGCACCGCGGACTGCACGATCGCCAATGACACGACCGGCAGCACCAGGTGCGAGGCCCAACTGGCCGGGTCGACCCGCAGCGGAATGTAGCCGTTGGCGGGCAGCCAATGCAGCCCGACCGCGAAGATCAGCACCAACACGATCGCCGCCCAGAATGCCGGGACGGCCATGCCCAGCTGGGCCAGCGCCGAGGCGGTGAACCCCACCCAGGAGCGCCGCTTCATCGCGGCCACCATGCCGACCGGGACGGCGATCACGATCGACAGTGCCAGGGCGAAGAGCACCAGCCACCAGGTGACCGCGATCCGCGGCCCCATCAGTTCCGTCACGCTCTGGCCGGTGAAGTAGGACTGCCCGAAGTCGCCGTGCAGCATGCCGCCGACCCATTCGGCATAGCGCACCGTCCACGGCCGGTTCAGGCCCAGTTCGGCGGTCAACGCGTCGATCTGGTCCTGGGTCGCACCCTCGCCGAGGATCACCTCGGCGACCTGCCCGGGCAGCGCCGAGCACACCGCGAAGACCAGCAGGGACGCGCCCAGCAGGCTCACCGCGAAAATGGCGAGCCGTCGCCCGAGGAAAGCCAGAATCGGCACCGGGGAATCGTCCTCAGCGGTTGGAGACCATGGTCAGGTCGAAGCTGAGCGTGGCCGCGTTCGTCGGAATACCGGTCACCGTGGGCTTGGAGATCACCAGATTGGGCAGCGCGAACAGCCAGACCGCAGCGGCGTCCTGGGCGAGGGTGCGGACGGCCTTGCGCATCAGCGGCACCAACTCGTCCGCGGGCGCCTCATCGGCCGCCTCGAACTGCTTGTCGTAGGTGGAGTTGTCGTAGTGGAAGTAGTAGTTGGGGTCGGTGAACCGGCGCAGGTCACGGGCCTCAACGTGGGAGACGATCGACATGTCGTAGTTGCCGCCGTTGTGGACGTCGTTGAGCCAGGTGGCGAAGTCGAGCTCCTCGACGGTCACCTTGATGCCGACCTGCCGCAGCGCACTCTCCACGAATTGGGCGCTCTTGGTGGCGTACGCCCTGGTCGGCACCCGCAGCTTGAGCGACAGGTTGCTGACCTTGGCCTCGCCGAGCAGCTTCTTGGCGCCGGCCACGTTGTAGGCGTTGATCGAGGTCAGGTCCTCGTACCAGGGGTCGGTCGGCACCGCCATCGAGCCGATCAGCGTGCCCTTGCCGTTCCAGACGGTGTCCAGCAGGGCCTTCTTGTCGATCGCCATCGAGATCGCGCGGCGCACCCGGACGTCCTTGAACGCCGGACGGGCGTTGTTCAGCGCCAGCACCACCTCACCGGTGGTGGTGCCCTCGATCACCGAGAAGCGGCTGGGGTCGCTGAACTGGTCGAGCGCGTCCGGTGACTGCAGGTTGGACACCACGTCGATGTCGCCGGACAGCATCGCGGCGTTCATGGCGTTGTCGTCGAGGTAGCGGAAGGTCACGGTGTCGAGCCGCGGCGGAGTCCCCCAATAGGAGGGGTTGGCGGCCAGCACCACGCTTTGGCCCTTGTTCCAGCTGCGCAGCACGAAAGGTCCCGAACCGGCCGGTGTGGTGTCGAGGGTGGCCAGGCCGTCCGGATCGTAGATGATGCCGGCGGTCGAGCTGATGTCGTAGAGCCACAGGTTGGACGGGTGGTTCAGCGTCACCTTCACGGTGTGGTCGTCGACCGCCTCGGTGGACTTCACCACGGCCATCTGCTCCACCAGCGGCGACTGAATGGTGGGTTCGGTCTTGATCCGGTTGAAGCTGGTCACCACGGCTTGGGCGGTAACCGGCTTGCCGCTGGCGAAGTGTGCCGCGGGGTTGAGCTGGAAGGTGTAGACCAAGCGGTTCGAGCTGATGTCCCAGGACTGCGCCAGCCACGGCTTGAGGTCGCCGGCGGCGTCCATCTTCACCAGCGTCTCGTAGACGTTGTAGAGCAGCACCTGCGGAATCGAGGCGGCCGGCGAGGCGCTGGGGTTCATCGTCGGAGGTTCGAGGGTGGCGCCCACCACCAAAGTACGTGCGGGAGGTTGGGTGTTCGTCGACGGCTGACCGGTACAGGCCGACAGCAATGCCACGGTGACGAACAAAGCCGCCCAGCGCCATCCTCGGCGCGGGGCGGTCGCAGCGGTCGTGCTGGAGACCATCGGTCCTCCTCCTAGGCTGCCCCCGGCCGGGGCGGCGGATCGCCCGCAAAGTCTAGCCCAGTTCGTCCTCGGTCCTGGTGCGCGACACCGGGCGATCCCGGCCGCGCGTTCGACCATGGGCGGCTGGTTCGCGATCGCCACGGCGTCCAGCGCCAGCCGGTGATTGCCTCACCCAGAGGCGTCCGGTGGACACCGATCTCGAGATCGGTCGCCACTGTCGGGCTGGCCGCCGAGCTCACGAAATGGCCCGAGGATGGAATTTCCTTGGGTGCCCAGTGAGGCCGTCGAGGGGCCGCCATCCCTAACGCTTTCATCCTGCCGCGGATGCTGATCGGGCCATGGTCCCTGAAATGCTGTGCGCGGCGCAGAACGTCGTCACCGACCCTGCGGCGCGTCATCAGGCCACTGGGTGATGGCGAGACGGACACGAGGATCAACAGGATCACTTCTAGACACCGCCCCATCGATGAGCAACCTGAACCGTCCTAGCCGCGACATCTGCTGACGCCTGGGCCGAGTCCCGCATTGTGCACTACCTGGGTTTGCTGCGCCGGATTGACAGCCAGCGCGGACAGGGCTAGAGTGCTGGTAGGATGCACACCCCCTAGCATCCATATAATGGAGGCAATTATGTTCAAGGCCGCCAGTCGTTGGCTTGATCGAGTTTTTCAAATTGAAGCCGCAGAAGCGTCCTGCGTGAACACCTGTTGGTATCAAACGCGCTGCACTTTTCACCACGCAGAACGGCGGCGGTGCTGCTTGAATAGCAGCTGCTACACCAATTGCGACTCGTGGGAGTTTATAGGTTTCTGCTGACGGGGGCACTTCTCCAATGGTACCTCCATGGGATGTTATATTCGCATTTCAAATCTTCCTAAGTGCAGTACTCGCTGCCGCACTTGTGGGGAAGGTTGTCTTTCTTACTCTGACCCTGCCAAGTTCACGGCGTGTGGTAAGGATGAACGCCGTGGGGCTCTGGTGGCTCGCAATCCCTGCGGAAATTGCGTGTATTAGCCTCGTCTGGCTGGCTCCACAATTGGGGTCGCTGGCGGTAGCTCTACTATCGATATCGTTCAACTGGTATTTGGGCAAGTTGCTGCAATCCGGCACCAGCAGTTGCCGCTGCTTTGGCATCCCGATGAAAGTGAGTCCAGCAAAGCTTCTAGCGAATTCAATCTTGACGATTTGCTCTTGCGTGCTTTTTCAGTTGACCTTCCCGAACCACGTAGTGGGCGTTGCAGCTAGCTCGGTCGTCGCGATCCTAATGGTGATCGTACTTCAGAATGCATCCAGTACCGCATCCCACGAGTTTGAGAGCATTGATTCACCGTCCCGAACTCCGGTAGCGACCGGCACCAGGATAACGTCACTGCCGGAGAGCTATGTGGGGACCTTCTTGTTCGTTGCACCGGGATGTGCGCCATGCGGGCAGCTCCTAGAATCGCTGACGAGTCCTGACATTTCACAACTTCAATTGTGTGTGGATTCGCGTGTAGTCGGATCGGAGAGGCTCTCATATATGCGATCGCTTGAGAACGACCGAGGGCTCAGGCTAGCGGACGAATCGATCAGCCGTAGCCTTCAAGCCGAACTAGGGATTGCAGCCTTTCCTACAAGGCTGGCTGTTTCAGACGGCAGGGTTGCGTCAGCAGAGCAGGGGTTTAGGGCTGATTCCGGGAGCAAGCTACCCTGATGGGCCCATGGCGTGAGCGAGGGTACCTGCTGCTTGCGCTTGCACTGCGATTAGGGCTTTCGGTTCTGAGCGGACTTATGAGCCCCTTGTTAATCGTAGGCGTAGCGGAAGTATCCAGCTTCTTTTTCGAGTCCGGCGAAGTAGAAGTACGCTGGCTTGCAACGCTTCTCCTGGCGATCGTGGTCGCAACGGTCGCTCCACATGCGGCCTCCGTCGTTGATTCGCTAGTCGCGCGCCACTTTGTACTTGCGGATCTTCGCCGTATCTACGATGCCGTAGTGGCGCTGAGGACTCTGGACGATTTTGAGTCGCATGAGTATCGCAATGCGTTCGAGGGTGCTGTTCAGGCGGCCGAATCCTATCTACGTCTTCTTGTGGCTGCCTTTGGTCTATTCGTTCAATATGTGGTCGGCCTTGCTGGAATATGTGCGCTATTAGGTAGTGTTCATTGGTCCCTTCCCTTGGTGGTCGCCATCCTGGGAATCCCATCTGTTCTTGTCTCTCAAAGAGTGGCGAGAGTCCGAATGAGGACCTTTGGTGCGAGTCTTGAGCATTACAAGACTTCTGCCATTTTCCGCAGCCTATTGGTTGATGCTCGAGTGGCTGCGGAGGCAAAAATATGTGGTGCGGACTCCTTCTTTTCCCGGAGTTCACTTGCAGCCCAGAGGCAAGTCCACCAAATCGAGCTTAAGGATGATATTAAGGTTGCCAAGCTTGAAGTGGCGTGCGGAGCGTTCGCAGTACTCGCGGCGGGCGCACCAACTGCAGCGCTGCTGCTGCTAGATGTCTCGGTAGCCCAGTTCATGACTATTGCGCAAAGCTCCGTGCCGCTAATTGCTGTCCTTTCTGGACTTGGGTCCACTTGGTCCCAAGCGCTGCAAGCGCTGAAACAGAGAGCTCTCATTGACCAGTTTGAGACCAGGGTCGAGCGTCGCGCAGCTACGCAGAATCTGGGGGACGCTTCAGTTGCTGAACTGGTTCTAGAGAAGTTGACTTTCGGCTACGATATCAATGAGCCAGTATTGGCGTGTGCCACCTTCACGTTCAAACGCGGAGTGAGGTACGCCTTGCTGGGCGACAACGGGAGCGGCAAATCGACGCTATTGAAATTGATAGCAGGGCTGTACACGCCGCAACAAGGAAGAATCTCAGCCAATGGTTGCAATATCTTCGACCTCGGAGCCGATGTTTGGAGATCGCGCATTGCTTACGTTCCTCAGTCGCCAGTTGAAGTTGATGCGACACTGATGGATAACATGACCTTCGGCCGAGCGATAAATCCGGGCGTCCTAGAGTGCGCATTGTCTCTTTCGGGGATAGCTGTTGTAAGCGGGAGCCTGCCAAACGGCTTGCGCACCATGTTGTCGCGTTCAATTTTTGATGAAAGCCGACAGGGTGCAACTTTATCTGGCGGACAATGGCGGCGAGTTGGCCTGGCGCGCGCGCAAATACGTTCAGCGGCGGAGATTGTTCTCTTTGACGAACCAAGTGAAGGATTGGATACCGATGGTCTGGCTCGCTTGAAGGAGTGCTTGTTGAGTTGGGACGGCATTGTTATTGTGGCTACGCATAGTCGCGAACTCGCGCAGATGTGCGATGAGATACTCATTGTCCGAGACGGTGGCGTAGAGCGGGCAGCGCAGCCTGGAGGTTGAAGGTGACAGTTGCTGGTTTCAAGGTGATTCGCTGTTCGGGTTGGTCCATGTATCCAGCCGTTAGTGACGGCGATCTAGCAATTGTGCGCGTTCAGACGCCGCTGACTGGTGACTATGTTGTTCTTCGGGCAGGGAGTTCCGCTTGGTCCGATGCAGGTGATCGGAGCCAGCGACTGTTGCTCAAGCGCGTTCTTGATGTGAGCAGGAACGGACTGATCTGGCTCTGGGTGGTGAGTGAACACCCTCGTGGACTAGACTCTCGGTCTCTTGGCTGGGCACCAGCATCGTCGGTAGTAGGCGTCGTGTTGGTTATCGTGCGACGCTGGCGCCTTATTCGCCCTGGTCGGTCTTCACCAACTACTTCGACCTGAAGAAGGTGGCTGTCGAGCCAGGCGGCGTCCCCAGTAGCTGCCGGTGCTTGCCAGGGTGGCGCTCTGGCCCTTCGTTCAGTTCTGCAGCTTTTTGCGGCCCCGAGCCAGCGGGTGTCGACTCCAGGGTGGCGAGGCCGTCCGGATCGTAGACGATCCCGGCCGTCGAACTGATGTCGTACAGCCACAGGTTGGACGGCTACGACAGGCTGCCCCCGGCCGGGGCGGCGGATCGCCGGAAGTCTAGCCTCGGTCTTTCGTGCGGGTGAGTCGTCGGTAGTGTTTCTGGGCCCGGCTGGCTTGTCTGGGGTGTCTGGTCGGGTGCAGGCGTGATGCAGTTCCGGCTGACGCTGCCGGTGGCGGG
>JBDHZN010000054.1:0-17069 GCA_039811845.1 Micropruina sp.
CCCGCAGCACCGATCTGAAGGTCCTCGACGAGGCCCGGCTGCTCAGCCCCGACTGGGTGCAGCGTCCGGACGCCGTCGGCTACGTCTGCTACGCCGACCGGTTCGCCGGGTCGCTGGCCGGGGTGGCCGACCGGATCGACCACCTCAAGTCGCTGGGGGTCAGCTATCTGCACCTGATGCCGCTGCTGCGCCCGCGCGAGGGCGAGAACGACGGCGGCTACGCGGTCGCCGACTACCGCTCGGTCGATCCGCGGCTCGGTTCGATGGACGACCTGACCGCGCTGGCCACCACCCTGCGCGGCCAGGGCATCTCGCTGGTGGTCGACCTGGTGCTCAACCATGTGGCCCGCGAGCACGAGTGGGCCGTCCGGGCCCGCGCCGGCGAGCAGAAGTACCGCGACTACTTCCACATCTTCGCCGACCGCACCGAGCCGGACGCCTACGAGCGCACCCTGCCGGAGATCTTCCCCGACTTCGCCCCGGGCAGTTTCACCTGGGACGAGGAGGCACAGGGCTGGGTCTGGACGACCTTCAACTCCTACCAATGGGATCTCAACTGGGCCAACCCGGACGTCTTCGCCGAGTTCGCCGATCTGCTGCTGTTCCTGGCCAACAACGGTGTCGAGGTGTTCCGACTCGACGCGATCGCGTTCACCTGGAAGGTGCTCGGCACCGACTGCCAGAACGAGCCGCAGGTGCACGAACTCACCCAGGCGCTGCGGGCGGTGTTGCGCATCGTGGCACCGGCCTGCGCGTTGAAGGCGGAGGCGATCGTCGGCCCGCAGGACCTGATCAGCTACCTCGGTCAGGGCAAGCACTTCGGCAAGGTGTCCGATCTGGCCTACCACAACTCGTTCATGGTGCAGCTGTGGGGCGCGCTCGCCTCGCGGCACACCCGGCTGTTCGAGGTGGCGCTGTCCAACTTCCCGGACAAGCCGTCGAGCACCACCTGGGCCACCTACGCGCGCTGCCACGACGATATCGGCTGGGCGGTCTCGGACACCGACGCCCGCGGCGCCTACCTCGAGGGCCACACCCACCGGGCCTTCCTGTCCGAGTTCTACGCCGGGCTCTACCCCGGCTCGTTCGCCCGCGGGCTGGTGTTCCAGCACAATCCGGTCAACAACGACCGCCGGATCAGCGGCACGATGGCCAGCCTGGCCGGCCTCGAGGCGGCGCTGGAGCACGGCGACCAGGGCCAATTGTCCGACGCGATCGCCCGGGTGAACCTGCTGCACACCACGATCCTCGGCTTCGGCGGCGTCCCGCTGCTCTACATGGGCGACGAGATCGGCCAGCTCAACGACCACAGCTATCTCGACGAGCCCGAGCACGCCGCCGACAACCGCTGGGTGCACCGGCCCCGGATGGACTGGGACGCCGTCGCAGCCGCGGACGCCGACCCGAGCACCCCGGGCGGACGCATCCTGGCCGGTCTGCGGCACACCATCGGCGTCCGGAAGCGGTTGCCGCAGCTGCACGCGTCCATCGAGTCGCGGGTACTGCCCAGCCCCGACTCGCGGGTGCTGCTGCTCACCCGCAACCACCCCGAGGGCGTGCTGATCGAGGCTTACAACTTCAGCGAGGACGCCGTCGAACTGCCCACCTACGTGCTGCGCTCGCGGCTGGGCGACTCCGCAGTGGAGCAGATCAGCGGCTACGACTATTCGCTGGCGCCCGAGACGCTGCTCATCCGGCCCTACCAGCCGCTGTGGCTGACCGCCGGCTGAACTGAACCGCCCCGCGCTCCCCGACCGCCGTCCGAACCCAATCGGCCCGACCAGCGAGGAGTGACCGTTGGCCACCTCTGATCGGCACAGCGCGGCGGCAGCCTTTCCGCCTGCGGTGTTCGCGTCCGTGGACACCCCGGCCGACGAGGCCCGACAGTGGCTGACCGACCAGTTCGACGGGCAGGCCGCACGCGGCGAGCCGGACGCGCTGACGCCGGAGCAGCGGCTCGAACTGGCCCAGCTGCTCAGCAGCGCCTGGTGGCGGGCCGTGTTCGAGGACGAACGCAGCGATGACGGCCCGGACGGCCGCGGCCGGGCCGCAGCCGCCGACCCCACCCAGAATCCCGATCCACACCACGACTCCGACGACGGCGGTGCTGCCGGGGCGCTGCTGCGCCGGGCTCTTCCGCCGGCGGTGCGGGCCGCCGGCCGGCTGCCGCTGGGCGGACTCATCCTCGCGCTCTACCTGCGCAATCTCGCGAACAACGCCTGGGCGATGGCCTGGGACCACGAGTTGCTCAGCATTGCGATCGAGGCGTCCTGCGACGCTGCCGAGTCCTGCACCGACGACGGCGCGGAAGAACTCGACCGGCTGGGCTGGGCACTGCTGCGGTTCATGGAGCAGGAGTTCCGCGTCGAAACGGCACTGCTGACCGGCCGGTTGGAGACGGTGGCCGCGCTCGCCGAGGCCGCCGTCGGCCAGATCGAGCCGATTGTCGCCTCCGTCGAACGCCTGGACCCCGGCGACGCGCGGGACGCGCTGCTGCGCGAGGCCGCGAACGAAGCGACCTACTACCGTGCGGTCCGCGACACCGCCGCCATCGGCAAGCGGCTGTTCAGCGGCGACCGCAGCGATGCCGGTGCCGAACTGGAACGGGTCCGGGCGGACGTGCGGGCAGCCAGTTTCAACGCCATGGACGCCAGCGAACTGCGCGGGCACCTGGCCGGGATCTCCGCACTGCACGCCGCCCGGCAGCGCGACTGGCTCCATGTCGACGAGGGACGCGTCCGGATCATCTACCCGTTCGGCATCCGGACGACGGGGCACGACGATCCGATCAGCGTGGTCGCCACCCTGCGGCAGCAGGCGCTGGCACTGCGCGAGCGCGACGGCACGCTGGGCACCCTGCCGGTCACCGACGTCCGGGGACGACTGGAACTCAGCGACGTCTGGCAGGGCACCGATGACTTCGGACGCGGCTACCGCGGCGCCACGATCCTGCTTGGCAACCTGACCCTGGAACGGCCCGGAGTACGGCATCCGCTCGAGGTGGTCGAGACCCGCGTCCAGCTGTCCCATCTGGGCAACCACACCATCGTGTTCGAGATCCCGCTGCGCGACGTCCCCGCACACCGGGTGGCGCAGGCGATCCACCTGGCCACCCCGGTTTTCGGCGATCTGTATGAGATCGAGGACTGGCTGCGGATGCGGACAGCGTCCGGCGGCACGGTCTCGGGGCTCCCGGAGGTCGTCGCAGCCCTGCTGCGCGACATCCGTGCGCTGCTGGACGCCAGCGGTGACGCGGTCGACGGCTCTCGGCTGGCCGCCCGCGAAGGATCGTTCGGGGTGATGGCCACCATCGTCGCCGCCTCCCGGCAGGGCCCGTCCGGACGGCAGCCGCTGACCCACGCCAACGAACTGCTGGAGCTGTGGGGCATCCAGCCGTTGCTGCATCCGCTGCCCAGCGGTGCCGCCAGCGTCGCCGACTGGGCGCTGTACGACCTGGACGCCGTCCGTACCTGGTCGCTGCTGCACCTGAACAGCGAACTGCTCGCCTCGAACAGCAATGTGACGCTGCTGGCCTCGTTCGGCTCACCCGACTACGCGGTGGGCGAGGTCGAGAGCTACATCGAGTTCGCGCACAGCCTGCACGGCATGTATCAGGGCTGGCAGGACACCATCCGCTCGCACGTCGAGACCGTCTCGCGGCTGCTGCGGCAGGCGGTCGCCGTCGTGCCGCGCTCACCCGCCGGCGCTTCCGGGAAGGCCGCCGAGGACCCCGAGCAGCGGGCCGCGGCGATCACCGAGTTGGACGACCTGGTGCGTGACATCGAGCGCGCCGAACTCGAGTTGCAGGCGTTCGTGCAGTCCAGCGACGCGATCATGCTGTTCATCGACTCGCCGGCGATCGTCACCTCGCCCCCGCTGCGTACCGATCTCGACACGATCCTCGATTCCAACGGCTACCCGCGGCTGCGGGACGGCTTCGTCCACGCCGTCCGCGACGTGCTCGGGACCCGGCTGCAGCCGCTGCTCGAGGTGGTGCACCGGCGGATGGCGCAGGCGTACGCGGCGGAAACCGCGCGGCTGGAGCGGGAACGGCTGGAGGCCGAAGCCGACGCCAATGAGCGCACCGACCGCGTCTTCGACGTGCTCGGCATCGTCTTCACCGTGATCGGCTTCTCGGGCCTCGCTTCGGTGCTGCAGGCGGGCCATCCCGACTGGGACGGCGGGGTCGCCTGGTGGCTGGTGGTGGCAATCCTCGCGCTCGCCGCGGTCTCGGGCATCCTGTTGTCTTTCCTGCCCGGGCTCCGCGACCGGCACCGGTGGGGACGGCGGGCATCCACCAGATCGGAGCCATGATGGGCAACCCCACGATCCGCACCGTGACGGACGCCGCGGCGCTGACCCGGCTCTACACCGACATCCTCGAACCCAGCTTTCCGCCGTCCGAACTGGTCACCCGTGACGACTTCGTCGAGGGCGGCACGTCGGGCTCCTTCGACGTCCTCGCCGCGCAGGACGGCGACGACTACCTGGGTGCGATCATCGGCGAGCGGTTCGACAACTGCTACCTCGTCGACTGGCTGGCCGTCAACGGTGCCCGGCGCGGCGGCGGCACCGGCTCGGCCCTGATCACCGCGGGCGTGACCCGATGGATCGCCGAGCCCGGCATCGACCTGGTCCTCGCCGAGATCGAGCGTCCGGACCTCTTCGAGCCGCACCCCAAGTACGGCGACCCGGCACGACGGCTGGCCTTCTACCACCGGCTGGGCGCCACACTGCTCGACCTGCCCTACTACCAGCCGCCGATCCGCGAGGGGCTCCCACGCGTCCGCAATCTGCTGCTGATCGTGCTCGCCGCCAGGGACGACGCCCCGCCGCACCGCACCCTCAATCTGGACGAGACCGCCGCCGTCCGCGCCATGCTGCACGCGGCGATGGGCCCGCTTAAGGAGGGTGACGCCGAGACCGCCCAGGTCTATGCCGCCGTCGACAGTCCCTCGGGTGTGCGCCTGCTTCCGCTCACCGACTACACGTTGGTGCCGGTTCTCGATCAGGGACTCTGAAGCACTCCGAGGGGTCTCGACAAGCTCGACCAACGGGACCCTCGTCATCCCGGCGAACGCCGGGATCCCCGGCGCCGGTCCGACCCACAAAGACCAGGAGAGATCCCGGATCAAGCCCAGATGGACGGAAAGCCCGGGATGACGGGACGGGAACGGCAAAGACCCGCCGGAGCTCGAGGCTCCGGCGGGTCTTGTTCGGAAAAGGTCAGTACAGGGTGGGATCGGCCTGCTTGACAGCCTCCACCTCGTCCGGCGTCGGGGCGTAGGCACCGTTCTTGCTGACGGTGATGCCCGAGGTGACGACCGCGTTGTGTAGTGCCGACTGGACGTCGGACCAGCCGGCGTCGGCGAGCCGCTGCCGCGCCTCGACCGAACCCAGCAGCCCGCTCTTCAGCAGACCGGCGATCAGCCCGGCCATGAACGAGTCGCCGGCGCCGACGGTGTCGCCGACGGTGACGTTCATCTGGTCGATGTGCAGCATGTCGCGGTTGTCGGCCAGCAGCGCGTACGCGCCCCAGGGCCCACGGGTGACGACCACCATCGACGGTCCGGCCTTGATCCAGCGGCGCATGACGTCTTCGACGGGCTCACCGGGGTAGAGCCATTCGAGGTCCTCGTCGCTGACCTTCACCAGGTCGGACAGGCTGACCAGATCCTCCACCCGGCCGACCACCTGCTCCGGCGAGATCATCAGCGCCGGGCGGATGTTCGGGTCGTAGGAGGTGGTGGCGTGGTCGCGGATCGCCCGCACATTCTCGACCACCGCGGTGCCGCCCGGTTCGAGCGTGGCCGCGATGCTGCCGGTGTGCAGATGCCCGTACTTGGACAGATCGTCGATCGTCGGGACGTTCCATTCGAGGTCGAACTCGTAGGTGGCTCGGCCATCGGCGTCCAGGTGGGCGAAGGCGACTGCGGTCTTCTCGGCCGAGTCGGTACCCGGCACGATCGACACCCCGGACGCAGTGGCCCACTCGGCGAGCCGGTCACCCCGTTCGTCCTTGCCCCACCAGGCGCAGATGCTGGCCGGCTCACCGAGCGTGGCGACACCGGCCGCCACGTTCAGCAAGCTGCCGCCCACATGCTCCTTGGTGGAATCCTCTCGGATGACGACGTCGATCAACGCCTCGCCGAGACACAACACTTCGCGGTCAGACATCAGTGTCCTTTCGCGGCGAGCGGATCGCCGCTGTCGTTCGGATCATGGGTCAGGCCAAGCTTGGCCTCCATCTCCTCCAGCGGTACACCCTTCGTCTCAGGCATGACCTTGAGCACCCAGAACAGCTGGCCGAGCATGAAGACCGCGAAGACCGCGAACGCCACGCCGCCACCGAGGCCACCGATCACCGGCGGGAAGAAGGTCGAGGTCAGCCAGGCGAACACCCAGTGGGTCAGCGAGCCGAAGGACTGGCCGCGGCCGCGGATGCGGTTCGGGAAGATCTCCGAGATGAACACCCAGATGACCGAGCCCTGGCCGAACGCGTGTGCGGCGATGAACACCAGCAGGCCGACCAGCACCAGCACGCTGGAGGTACCGTCGAAGGCACCCTTGAGTGCGTTCTCGTAGTAGAACATCAGGCCGGACAGGAAGCCGAGGCTGACCAGGTAGCCGATCGAGCCGTAGATCATCAGCGTGCGACGGCCGATCTTGTCGATCACGGTCAGCGCGGCCATGGTGGCGACCAGGTTCATGAAGCCGACCGCGATGCTCATCTGGAAGGCGGCGTCGGTGCTGGCACCGGCCTTCTGCATCACCACGGGGGCGTAGTACAGGATCGCGTTGATGCCGGACATCTGGTTGAACATGGCGATCGCGAAGGCGAGCAGGATGACCTTCGCGTGGCTCTTGGTGAAGAACGGCACCTTGGGTGCGTTGTCGGCCGCAGCGAGCGAGGCGTCGATCTCCGCGATCTGGAAGTCGGCTTCCTCCTTGCTGGTGGTCAGCTTGGCGATGATGTCGCGTCCCTGCTGCTCACGGCCGTTGGCCATCAGCCAGCGCGGGGTCTCGGGGACGGTGAACAGCAGCAGCAGGAAGACCGCCGCCGGAACGGCCATCACGCCGAACATCCAGCGCCAGTCACTGGTCGGGTCGTTGACCACCGCGCGAACGATGGTGTTGGACAGGTAGGCCAGCAGGATGCCGAGAACGATGTTGAACTGCACCAGGCCGACCAGCCGGCCACGCACCTTCGCCGGGGCGATCTCCGCGGTGTAGATCGGTGCACACACCGAGGCGCCGCCGACGCCGATGCCACCCAGGAATCGGAAGATCTCCAAGGTGACGATGTCGTGGGCGAACGCCGAACCAAGGGCGCCCGCCAGGTAGAGGACGCCGATCACGAACAGGACCGGCTTGCGGCCGTAGCGGTCGGCCGGCTTGCCGGCGACGAGGGCACCGAGGATGGTGCCGAGGAGGGCCATGCCCACGGCCCAGCCGAGGTAGGCGTCGGACAGGTCGAAATATGCTTTCAGCTGCTCTGTCGTCCCGGAGATGACCGCGGTGTCGAAACCGAACACCAGGCCACCCAGCGAGGCGACGATCGCGCTTCGTATCACGAGGGGTTTCATGCGCGACATGCTAAGGGCACGTGTCCGTCAAGTGACAGGATTGCGACAACGACATTTTGAACCCACACCACCCCACTCGAAACAACAATCAATGGCGCCTGGAAGTCCGGGGAAATAGCGGTGTCATCGGGTGATCACAAGGAGATCACAGACGTCCGGGTCTCATCGGCTGGACAGATTCCCACCGCGACCCAGCGTGACGCCGGACGGGGCCGCGTCCGCCGATGACTATCGTTGTCCGGTGATCAGGCGCCGCACCCTGCTGGCCGCCGCGTTGCTCGGTGGCGCCGCGTCGGCGACGACGGGTTGTGCTGTTGCTCCCCCAGAAGCTCCAGTGCCGCCGACCTCGCCCGCGAACGCGCGGGAGTGGCCCCGGGTCGATCCGACCGGCAATACCTGATTCCCGTCACGGACTAGCCCGCCGGGGGCCTGCAGGAGCGCGTCTTCAGGTCCTTCTCACGCTGAGCGAACCAGGCGGGCCGCGACCAGGAGTGCCTTCTTCACAACTGCCGCCCACACCGATACGATTATCTCAATAGTGATTGAGGTATTGGTATGGATGTGTTGGTGGCACACCAGGCTCTGGCCGACGAGAATCGGCTGGCGATCGCGCAGGCGTTAGTGACGCGGGATCTTGCGCCTGGGGAGATCGCCGAGCGCTGGCAGCTATCGACCTCGCTGGTCGCGCATCATCTGAACGTGCTTGCCGAGGCTGGTTTGGTGGTGCGCCGGCGGGGCGAGCACGACGGCCGCAAGTCCTACATCGCGTTGCGCCACGACGACCCGGAAGCGGTGGCGCTGGTGAGCGTCGGAGCGCCGGGGATCGTGTCCCCGGGCCGGGTGGTGTTCGTCTGCACCCGCAACTCGGCCCGGTCGAAACTGGCGGCGGCCTGGTGGCGCCGGATGAGCAAGGTGCCCGCCGTGGACGCCGGCACGGACCCGGCGGCCGCCCCGCACCCGTTGGCGCTGCACACTGCGAACCGACACGGCCTCGCGGTCGACCGCACGATGCGCGGCGTGGGCGACACGCTGCACAGCGACGATCTGGTGATCGCGGTCTGCGACCACGTCCACGAGACCCTGCCGAGCCAGCTGCCGAGGTGGCACTGGTCGATCCCCGACCCGGTGCCCGCAGCATCGCCGGCATCGTTCGATCACGCCTGCCGCACGATCGGGGCTCGCGTCCGCGATCTCCACGACGCCCTGAGCCCGCCCGGAACGAGCCACACCAACCTGCCCGAGCGTGATTGAGAGGACCCCATGGTGAGCACAGAGGTGCACGACCCCTACGAGACGATCATCGACGACCTGGCCTACTCCTACGAGGGGGTGTTCAGCCGCGACGACGTCGCAGGCACGGTCACCGCCGCCCGGCATGCGCTGGGGGCCGCTGCCACGATCACCCAGTTCCTGCCGGTGCTGGTCGCCAAGCAGGCCAGGGAGCAGCTGATGGCCCAGGCGCAGGCATCCGGACAACGGGCCAAGGCGGTCCCGGAGCTGCTGTTCGTGTGTGTCCACAACGCTGGCCGAAGCCAGATGGCGGCCGCCCTGGCTGAGCACCTGTCGGCCCGTCGGGTGCATGTCCGCTCGGCTGGGTCGCAACCGGCCGGTGAGGTCAACCCGGTGGTAGTCCAGGTGCTGGCCGAGCGCGGCATCGCGTTGACGACCGCCTACCCCAAACCGCTCACCGACAGCGTGCTGAAGGCCGCCGACGTGATCATCACGATGGGCTGCGGCGACACCTGCCCCTACTTCCCGGGCAAGCGCTACGAGGACTGGGACGTCGCCGACCCCCACGGCCAACCGATCGAGATGGTCCGCGAGATCCGCGACGACATCCAGACCCGCGTCACCACCCTGCTACGCGGGATCCTGCACTGAAACCCCGCCAGCTTCCGATCGACCCAACCACTCAGTCAGCGAAGGGAAATGCCGTGACCACCAACCAGCCGTCGGTGTTGTTCGTCTGTGTCCACAATGCCGGCCGGTCGCAGATGGCCGCCGCCTACACCAGCCGCCTATCCGGTGGACAGGTCGAGGTCCGCTCCGCCGGCTCGGCGCCGGCCGACAGCATCAACCCAGCCGTCGCCGCGGCGATGCTCGAGGAAGGCATCGACATCTCCGCCGAGAAGCCGAAGATCCTCACCAACGAGGCCGTCCAGGCGTCCGACGTGGTGATCACCATGGGCTGCGGCGACGCCTGCCCCTACTTCCCCGGCACCCGCTACCTCGACTGGACCCTCGACGACCCCGCCGGGCACGGAGTCGACGCCGTCCGCCCGATCCGCGACGAGATCAAAGGCCGCGTCCAGGAGCTGCTACACGAACTCGGCGTCGACCCGGTGGCGGCATGACCGGGACCGGACGGCCCTCGGTACTGTTCGTCTGCGTGAAGAACGGCGGCAAGTCCCAGATCGCCGCCGCCCTGATGCGCCACCACGCCGACGACACGATCCAGGTGTTCTCCGCCGGCACCCGACCCGGCGCAAGCATCAACGAGCAGTCCCGCGTCGTGGTGGAGGAGGTGGGTGCCACGATGGCCGGCGAACACCCGAAACCCCTCGACCCGGCGCTGGCCGCCGGCGTGGACCGGATCGTGGTGCTCGGCGCCGAAGCGGTCGTCGAACCACCACCCGGCATGCGAGGCACGATCCAGACCTGGACCACCGACGAACCATCCCTGCGCGGCATCGACGGCCTGGAACGCATGCGGCTCGTCCGCGACGACATCGACCAGCGGGTCCGCACTCTGGCCGCCGAACTCACCGCGGTGGACACCGCCGGGCTGAACGCCTGACTCAGCTGGCGGCGGGGACCGTTGGTTGCAGCAGGGCGCTCAGCGACTGCAGGGCGTCCGGGTTGATCCAGTAGAACACCCAGGTGCCGCGCCGCTCACCGCCGATCAGGCCTGCTTCGCGCAGCACCTTCAGGTGATGACTGATGGTCGGCCCGGACAGCGTGAAGTGGCCCTGCAGGTCGCACACGCACACCTCGGGCTGGCTGGCGATCAACGCGGCGAGCCGCAACCGCACCGGGTCACCGAGCGCCTTGAACATCGGCGCGATCCGCGCCGCGGCGGCCTCGTCGATCACCGTGCCGGCAAGGCTGCAGCAGGCGTCGGACTGGATCGTCGGCAACTCCATCACCGTCCTATCTTGACATATATCGAATCAGCCGGGAAGGATGGTGCTTCGATGAACATCAATACAAGGAGGGTGCGATGAGTGAGACGACACAACTGCGCGAGGCGGTGCGGCAGCGCTATGCCGCCGCAGCCCAGCTGAGCCTGGCCGGCGAGTCCGGGTCGTGCTGCGGAACGTCCTGTTGCAGCGACAGCACCGAAGCGGACCCGATCACCAGGGATCTCTACGACGGCACCGTGACCCCGTCGCAGGCGGCGCTGTCGGCGTCGCTGGGCTGCGGGAACCCAACTGCACTTATCGATCTAAGCCCGGGCCAGGACGTCCTCGACCTGGGCTCGGGTGGTGGCCTGGACGTATTGCTGTCGGCCCGCCGGATCGCACCGGACGGCACCGCCTACGGCCTCGACATGACCGACGAAATGCTGGCCCTGGCGGAACGAAACCGGGCCGAGGCCGGCGTCGATAACGCCCGCTTCATCAAGGGCACCATCGAGGACATCCCGCTACCGGACGCCGCCGTCGACGTGGTCATCTCCAACTGTGTGATCAACCTGTCCACCGACAAGGACCGGGTGCTGGCCGAGGCGCACCGGGTGCTGCGGCCCGGTGGCCGGTTCGCGGTCTCCGACATCGTGCTGCTCCGGCCGCTGGAGCCGCAGTGGGCCTCGGTGGTCGAGTCGTGGACCGGCTGCATCTCCGGCGCCCTCACCGTCGAGGAGTATCGGTCGAAGCTGACCGCGGCCGGCTTCGACAATCCGAGTGTGGAGATCACCCGCTCCTACACCGACCAGGACCTGGCCGAGTTGGCCGACGACCTGACCGGCTCACTGCCCGACGGGATCGGCATCACCGAAGCGATCACCAGCCTGAGCGGCACGTTCGCCAGCGCGTTCATCCGCGCCGACAAGACCGAAATGTAAACCCCTGGCCACCCCACCACCGCGACAAACCGACAAGATAATGAGAAACCACCGGACCTCGGCCAAATGTCGTCCACCTAGTCAGCGCCACATCACCAACGACAGGTCCGGCAAGAACCTACAACCCGGGCGCCGCGCATCCAGCAGTGGCTGCGGGCCACGGACGCCGATGTGGTCTGCTTCCAGGAGGCGCTCGGCACCCGGGACGCCGCGGGCCGGCCGTCCAATCTGATGGTGGACATGCTGCCCGACCGTGGCTGGGCCCACATCGACCACTTCCTGCCGATCATGTTCCGCGAGTCGATGCTGGAGTTGCGCGACTCCGGGGTCACCGAGATCTATCCCGGCAGCCAGACGTCACCTTGGCAGCGGTATTGCACCTGGGCGAGGCTGCGGCACCGCGCCACCGGGCGCGAACTGATGGTGTTCAACACTCACCTGGCACCGTTCCAGACCATCGAGATCGCCCGCATCCGGTCTGCCACGGTGAGTCGGCTGATCGACACCATGCGGGACGCGGATCCCGGGTACCGGACGCCGGCCGTGCTGGCCGGGGACTTCAACGCCCGGGCCGACGAGCGGCGTCCGGTGTACTCCGATCATCTGCGCAAGCTGCGGTCGGACGGCTGGCGCAACTCAGCCCGGATCGCCCGCCGCGACACCTCCGCCGTCCGCGGGGTCAGCACCCACAACGCCTTCGGGGCGACGGCCGCCGGCAGCTGGCACTACCGGCTGATCTCGACCAGCGGCAAGAACGTCGACTACCTGTGGGTGCGTCCGGGCGCGACCGTGCTCGAGCGGCAGACCTATACCGGCCCCGGGGTGCGCCGGCTGAAGCTGTCGGACGGCCGTCGCTACCCGTTCTTCGCCGACGGCCCGGTGCCCTCGGACCACTGCCCCGTGCTGGCCCGCGTCCGGTTCAGCTGAAGGCCTCCACAACGCGACGATGCCCGGGCACACAGGCCCGGGCATCGTCAGCGAAAAGGAGTGTCGATCAGCCGATCGTCTTGCCGGCCGAACGCAGGTTCTCGCAGGCCTCGACGACGCGGGCGGACATGCCGGCCTCGGCCTCCTTGCCCCACACGCGCGGGTCGTACTGCTTCTTGTTGCCGACCTCGCCGTCGACCTTCAGGACGCCGTCGTAGTGGCTCAGCATCCAGCCCGCCACCGGGCGGGTGTAGGCGTACTGGGTGTCGGTGTCGACGTTCATCTTGATCACGCCGTAGTCGACCGCATCGCTGATCTCCTGCGGGGTGGAGCCGGAGCCGCCGTGGAAGACCAGGTCGAACGGCTTCTCGCGGCCGTACTTGGCGCCGACGGCGTCCTGGATCTCCTTGAGCACCTCGGGACGCAGCTTGACCGAGCCCGGCTTGTACACGCCATGCACGTTGCCGAAGGTCAGCGCGGTGATGTAGCGGCCCTTCTCGCCCAGGCCGAGGATCTCGATGGTGCGCAGGCCGTCCTCGACGGTGGTGTAGAGCTTGTCGTTGATCTCGGCGGCGACGCCGTCCTCTTCACCACCGACGACACCGACCTCGATCTCGAGGATCTGGCGGGCCTTCGCGGTGAGGGCGAGCAGCTCATCGGCGATCTGCAGGTTCTCTTCCATCGGCACGGCCGAGCCGTCCCACATGTGCGACTGGAAGAGCGGGTTCAGGCCACGGTCGACGCGCTCCTGCGAGATGGCGATGAGCGGCCGGACGTAGGTGTCCAGCTTCTCCTTCTGGCAGTGGTCGGTGTGCAGCACGATGTTCACCGGGTAGTTCTTGGCCACCACGTGCGCGTATTCCGCGAGGGCGACGGCGCCGGTGACCATGTGCTTGATCGTGGGGCCGGAGGCATACTCGGCGCCACCGGTGCTGACCTGGACGATGCCGTCGGAGCCTGCCGCGGCGAAGCCGGCGATCGCGGCGTTCAGGGACTGCGACGAGGTCACGTTGATGGCCGGGAAGGCGTACGAACCGGCCTTCGCGGCGTCCAGCATCTCGGCGTACTTCTCGGGTGTTGCGATGGGCATTCCTGCGCTCCTCACGGGGTTTTCGGGGCGCCACCGTCGGCGGTGACGCCTGCGAATGACCAGCCCAGTCTTGCAAACTACCGGGGTCTGCGCGACCTGTTTCGGCAAGCTGCGGACGCCAGTTGCCCGAGCCTCGCGGTGTGTCAGCCGCGATCCGCCGATAGGCGCCGTAGCGAGCGGCACCAGATGGGTGCACTGGCAAGCCGGCCGGGCGAAGGCGTACGGGTCGTACGGCGAGCGTGGCCGGCGCAGCCAGTGTGCCCAGCTGGGGTCGCGCAGTAGGCGCAAATCGGTGGATCGAGGCTCAGTCGTCGAGCCTGGACAGATCGATCCAGGATCGGCCGCCGGACAACGCCCGGACCGCCGAATCGATGTTCGCCGGGAGCGCGCTGAGGTAGTTCATCGGCACCGCCGCGGAGCGCCCGTCGCGGGCCTCGACCCGCAGCAGCGGCGAGCGTCCGAGCCGGCCGGGAGCGGCGCGGAAGGCGCCCACCTCGGGCCATAGCAGCCACAGCCCGGCCACCCAGACCCCGTCCCGGGTGGTGGCGAAGGCCGGTCCGGGAGCGACCAGCTTGGCGTCGGCCCGGGCCTGCCGCAGGCCGGCGCCGGTGACGATCACCCAGACCAGCCCGATGGCCAGCGCCGAGCCGATCAGCCACGGCCCGAACGAACCGACCTGATCGGCGAAGAAGTACCAGACGGCTCCGCCGATGGCCACCGAGACCGCCGTCGAGATCAACCGCTGGATCAGCATCGAACGCCGGCGGGCGACAGCCGCCTGGGCAGCCTCCGGTGCGTAATACACCACGTACTCCCCGCCGCCGTTCACAGCCGCCATCGTAGTGGGGGCCGGGACTCCCGTCCGCCAGGGCCCTCCCTAACTACCTGCGCCCTCCCGCATGTGGGAGGGCGCAGGTAGTTAGGGAGGGTTTTACCGGGCGGGGCGGGCAGGGCCGGCCCAACGGGCGGCCCAGTGGTACATGGCGATCGCGGCGGCGGCACCGGCGTTGAGCGACCTGGTCGATCCGTACTGGGTGATCGAGACCAGCGAGGCGCAGCCGGCGACCACCTCATCGGTCAGGCCGGGGCCTTCGGAGCCGAAGACCAGGCAGCAGCGCTGGGGCAGTTCGGTGCGTTCCAGCGGCACCGACCCGGGCAGGTTGTCGACGCCGACCGGGACGACGTCCGCGGCGGCCAACGCGTCCAGGAAGCTCGGCACGTCCGCGTGATGTTCGACGTGCAGATACCGGTCGGTCACCATCGCTCCGCGCCGGTTCCAGCGCCGCCGTCCGAGAATGTGCACCGCGGCCACATTGAACGCGTTCGCCGTCCGGACGATGGAGCCGATGTTGAAGTCGTGTTCCCAGTTCTGGATCGCCACATGCAACGGGTGCCGACGGGTGTCGAGGTCGGCCACGATCGCCTCCAGCCGCCAATACCGGTAGTGATCGAGCACATTGCGGCGGTCGCCCTCGGCGAGCAGCGCCGGATCGAGACGCGGATCCTCCGGCCACGGACGCGGATGCGGACCCACCCCCACGGTGGGGGCGGTCGGATCCACCTCACCTGGAGCTGTGGCCGGATCCGAGTCGGATCTCCGGGCGATTCCCGTGACGTCCGCGTCGCCGGCGAGCACGCCTTTCATGAAATCTGGCGGTTGCTCGTTTTCTACCTCCACGGAGCCCAAGGTAGCCTCGATCATCGTGACCCTGCTTCCTTTGCTCGCGCCACTGCTGCTACCCGACTGGATGGACCCCGAATATCTCATCCACGCCCTGGGCAACTGGGCCCTGTGGGGGGTGGCCCTGGTGCTCATCATCGAGTGCTCGATCTTCCCGATCCTGCCCGGTGACTCCTTGCTGTTCACCGTCGGCATGTTCATCGCGATGGATCCGCCGTCGATCACCTTCGCCGGGATGAGCCAGCCGATGGTGCTGCTCGTCTCGTGCGTGATCCTGATGATCGCCGCGGTCCTCGGCAACGTGTTCGGCTACTTCGTCGGCAAGTGGATCGGCCCGGCGATCTTCAAGCCCCGTGAGGGCTTCTGGGGCCGGATCTTCGACCCCAAGCGGGTCGATCAGACTCACGAGCTGATGGAGCGCTACGGCCCGCGCGCCCTGGTGCTGGCCCGCTTCGTGCCGTTCGCCCGGACGTTCATCACCCTGATCGCCGGCATCGGCCGGATGGACTTCCGCAAGTTCATCACCTGGACGGGCGTCGGTGCCGTGGTCTGGGCGGTCGGCATCACCGTACTGGGCTACTTCATGGGCAACCTGCCGTTCATCCACACCAACCTGGAGTTGGTGCTGGTGATCATCGTGCTGATCTCGGTGCTGCCGATGGTCTTCGAATACCTGCGCGAACGTCGCAAGCTGAAGGCGGAGGCGACCTCCTCGTCCGAGTGAGACCCTCGCGCTGAGCCCGCTGCTGAAGAGGGTCTCGACAAGCTCGACCAGCGCTGGTGTTGAGCAATGGCCCCCGGTTCGTGAACCGGGGGCCATCTGCTTGCTCGGAGATCAGGGCTGGGGCGGCGTGTAACCACCCTGGGACGGACCGTTCTGCTGCGGCGGCTGGTAGGGCGGCGGCTGATCCTGCTGCGGATACTGCTGACCCTGCTGCGGCGGGTACTGCTGGCCTTGTTGCGGCTGGCCGTACTGCGGCGGCGGGGAGGGCTGCTGACCCTGCCCGTACTGCGGGGGCTGCTGCTGGTACTGCTGGCCCTGCGGCGGCTGGCCGTACTGCTGCGGCTGCTGCTGGTATTGCGGCTGCTGCCCGCCGAACTGGCCCGGTGACGGGGCGGAGTAGTTCTGGCCCTGGTACGCCTGCGGGTTCGGCAGGTCGCTGGACGACTGCGGCGCCGCATTGAGCTGGGCGTTGGTCGGCTCGGACGACTGCGGCGACTCGCCGCGGTAGCTGATCTCGCCGAAGTTGACGTCGGGCGCACGCCGCACCTCGGCGTCGTTCACCTCGAAATAGGTCGCCTTCTCGAACTTGAACATGCCGGCCAGGATGTTCGACGGGAACGAGTCGACCTTGGTGTTGTAGTTGCGGACGTTGGCGTTGTAGAAGCGACGCCCAGCGGCGATCCGGTCCTCGGTATCCACCAGTTCGCGCTGCAACTCGAGGAAGTTCTGGTTGCTCTGCAGCTGCGGGTAGGCCTCGACGCTGACGATCAGGTTGTGGACGGCTTCGGACAGCTGCGCCTCGGCGACAGCCCGCTGCTCGGCGGTACCGCCCTGCTGGGCGAGCGCGGCGGCCTGGTTGCGCATCCGGGTCACGCCCTCGAGCGTGTTCCGCTCGTGGGCCGCGTAGGCCCGGACGGTCTCCACCAGACGCGGAATGAGGTCGTAGCGCCGGTTCAACTCGACGTCGATCTGACGCCAGGATTCCTGGATCATGTTCC
>JBDHZN010000055.1:0-16863 GCA_039811845.1 Micropruina sp.
TCGCGAACGGATCGCCACCACGGGGATCGAGCAGCTACCCGCCCCCGCCGAGCAGCCGCTCACCCTCGCCAAGCTGCGAGCCAGCACGTCGCTGAAGCTGCCCGACTGCTGCGTACTCGCCGCCGCAATCGAGACCGGTGCCACCCTGGCCACCTTCGACGCCACCTTGGCGAAGGCGGCGCCCGAGCACGGGGTCGCCGTCGCGCAGTAGCCGGATTGTGCAGAGGGTCCCGACAAGCTCGACCGACGACAACCTCAGCGGTGGACGACGATCTCCACCCGCTGGAACTCCTTGACCTCGGTGTAACCGCAGGTGGCCAGCGCGCGACGCAGGGCGCCGACCAGGTTCATCGTGCCGTCCGGGGTGTGCGAGGGGCCGTGCAGGATCTGCTCCAGGCTGCCGATCGCGCCGAACCGGACGCGCTCACCGCGGGGGAGGCTGGGGTGCCAGGCCTCCGGGCCCCAGTGGTAGCCATGCCCCGGCGCCTCGGACGCCCGGGCCAGCGGCGAACCGACCATCACCGCGTCCGCACCGCAGGCGATCGCTTTGGCAATGTCGCCCGAGCGGCCCAGGGCGCCGTCGGCGATCACATGCACGTAGCGGCCGCCGGATTCGTCCATGTAGTCGCGGCGAGCCTCAGCGACATCGGCCAGCGCGGACGCCATCGGCACCTCGACGCCCAGCACGTTACGGGTGCGCTTGGTCGCGCCACCGCCGAAACCGACCAGGACGCCGGCCGCGCCGGTGCGCATCAGGTGCAGTGCCGCCTGGTAGGTGGCACAGCCGCCGACGATCACCGGCACGTCGAGAGCGTAGATGAACTCCTTGAGGTTCAGCGGCTCCACGGCCGACGACACATGTTCGGCCGATACCGTGGTGCCGCGGATCACGAAGAAGTCGACCCCGGCCGACTCGACCACCGAGGCGAACGCCTTGCAGTTCTCGGGTGACAGCGAGCCGGCGACCGGCACGCCCGCCTCACGGATCTCGTTGAGCCGTTGGGTGATCAGTTCACCCCGGATCGGGGCGGTGTAGATCTCCTGCATCCGCCGGGTGGCGGTGACCTGATCCTCGATCTCGGACAGCTCGGTCAACAGCGGCTCCGGGTCGTCGTACCGGGTCCACAGACCCTCCAGGTTGAGCACACCGAGCCCGCCGAGGCGTCCGAAGGCAGCCGCGGTCGCCGGGGACATCACCGAATCCTGCGGCGCCGCCACGATCGGGAAGTCGAAGGTGAGAGCGTCGATCGACCAGTTCAGCCGGACATCCTCGATGTGCCGGGTGCGCCGGGTCGGGACGATCGCGATGTCGTCGAACGAGTACACCGGTTGGGCACGCTTGGATCGGCCGATCTCGATCATGGGGCAGGCTCCTTCGCCTTGTCAGGCAACGAGGGGGTCAGTTGGGAGAGGCGTAGTTGGGCGCCTCGACAGTCATCTGGATGTCGTGCGGATGCGATTCGCGCAACCCGGACGCGGTGATCCGGACGAACCTGCCGCGCCGGTGCAGTTGTTCGATGGTGGCGGCGCCGGTGTAGAACATCGACTGCCGCAGCCCGCCGATCAGCTGATAGGCGACGGCGGACAGCGGCCCGCGGTAGGCCACCTGGCCCTCGATGCCTTCGGGGATCAGCTTGTCGTCGGAGGTGACGTCGCCCTGGAAGTAGCGGTCCTTCGAGTAGGACGCCCGGCGTCCGCGGGCGGCCATCGCACCCAGCGAGCCCATGCCGCGGTAGGACTTGAACTGCTTGCCGTTGATGAACACCAGTTCACCCGGGCTCTCTTCGCAGCCGGCCAGCAGCGAGCCGAGCATCACCGTGTCGGCGCCGGCCACCAGGGCCTTGGCGATGTCACCGGAGTACTGCAGGCCACCGTCGCCGATCACCGGAACCCCGGCCGGACGGCAGGCGCGGGCCACGTCGTGGATCGCGGTCACCTGCGGGACGCCGACCCCGGCGACCACCCGGGTGGTGCAGATCGAACCCGGACCGACACCCACCTTGACGCCGTCTGCGCCGGCATCCACCAGCGCTGACGCGCCGGCGTAGGTGGCCACGTTGCCGCCGATGATGTCGACCCCGGCGGCGGCCGGATCGGCCTTGAGCCGGGCGATCATCTCCAGCACACCGGTGGAGTGCCCGTGCGCGGTGTCGACGATGATGGCGTCCACACCGGCCTCGACCAGTTGCATCGCGCGCTGCCAGGAATCGCCGAAGAAACCCACCGCGGCACCGACCCGCAGCCGACCCTGCTCGTCCTTGCAGGCCAGCGGGTATTTGTCGGACTTCACATAGTCCTTCAGCGTGATCAGGCCGCGCAGGGTGCCGTCGGTGTCGACCAGTGGCAGCTTCTCGATCTTGTGCCGGGCCAGCAGCCGCAGCGCCTCGTCACTGGTGATGCCGGGCCAGCCGGTGACCAGCGGCATCGGCGTCATCACGTCGGCGACCCGGCGATGCTGGTCGTCCTCGAACCGCATGTCGCGGTTGGTGACGATGCCCAGCAGCTTCATGTCCTCATCGACCACCGGGACGCCGGAGATGCGGAATTTGCCGCACAACTCGTCCACCTCACCGATGGTGCGATCGGCGGTGATGGTGATCGGCTGGTCGACCATGCCGGCCTCGGAACGTTTCACCCGATCGACCTGGGACGCCTGCTCATCGGCCGGCATGTTGCGGTGCAGGATGCCCATGCCGCCCTCGCGGGCCATCGCGATCGCCATCCGGGCCTCGGTGACGGTGTCCATCGCGGCGCTGAGCAGCGGCACGTTGAGCCGGATGCGCTTCGACAGCTGCGTCGAGGCGTCCACCTGGGACGGGATGACGTCGCTGGCGTTGGGCTGCAGCAGCACGTCGTCGAAGGTGAGACCGAGCGTCGCGAACGGCGCGGGCACACCGGCCGGGGTCAGATCGGACGAGGACATCGAGGCACCACTCCTTCGCGCGGGATGGTCAGTCTATGCCGGGGTGCGCGAGGCCCGTGCCGCGTCCAGCGGGCGCCCTACGCCTCTCCGAGCCAGACCCGGCTGGGGATGTTGTAGGGGCACTCCCGCTGAATGGTCGCGTTCCCATCGGGGTAACCCTCAAGGGGCTGCGGGTCGGCGAGCCACACTGGGCGGCTGGGCAGCGATGCGATCTCGGCACCGTGCTTTCGCACGCAAGGAATGACGAACTCACTCCAATACTCATACTGGACCACATATTGCTGCGGCGTCGGTGGGAGCATCATTCGAGGGTCGATGGAGAACTGCGCTTCACATTCGATCATGGCTCGGGCGAATGGCTGATTCTGCGCGGACGGAACTTGTCCTTTGACACCGGTACCCGCACTGTTGGCGGAGACAGAGAACCCCTTCCCAGTCAGGCAAGGGACGAGGGCCGCAGCCTGCTCCTCGGGATAGATCCAGCGGATCCTCGCCGGATACTCCATCGGAGGCAGTTGATAGGACTCGCGCTCGTCGTCGAGCGCCGCGATACGCCGCTGCTCCATCTCGGTGTCGGACAAAATGATCTTCGGTGCGGGCTGCTTTGGACGCCATATCGGAGCGCTGCTCGTCGGTGTCACGGGCCCTACCCCATCGGATTCTGCCGGTGGCGAGGGCGTCGATGCACAGCCCGATGTACACATGACCAGGATCAACCCGATCAGCGCCACGGGGATCGCAACTCGAATGCTAGAGAAGATCAACGGGTTTTCAATCATTGACGCCGCAGAACTCCGATCGGCAATATCTCCACGGATCCGATGCAGTCGCTACCACATGTGCCCACTTCGCCGGTGCCATTCTAGCGAATCGCGGTCAAACAAATAGTTAGAAGTTGAGATATAGCCACACGCGGCCAATCAGCGGAGAGCCAGTCAGCCGTTATACGTGATTACAGTACGGCCCCGAGAAGGAGGCGCTGTATGAAGTCTCGGCACCAGTCTCCCAGTAGACATTCGTGCGCAAGAAATCTTGATCAGTATTGTAGACCGAGTACACATAGTTGTGGTCGTTCGCGACGATAAGGGATCCCACTTGCGCATAGACGACGCCCTTGCCCTTGGACTTCGAGGCGACATAGTACTGGGTTCCACAAGTCTTATTTCCATGCTCGCTACTGGCGGCGGCAGCCAACGGAGCAGAGACAAGCGAGAGGCACAGCAGCGAGGCACCGACAAGAGTGACACGTGGGATCAATTTCTTCACAGCAAGACTTTCGAGGGTAGGGTGACCCCAACTTAGAACCGCAGCCAAGGAAGTCAAGCAATGTCGCGTTCACAACATGGCATCCATCATTGGGGGGTGCTGGTAGCTGCCATTTGCCTCCTTGTTGGTACAGCGTGCACCGACGGTGGCGCACCACCCCCGTCGACACCTGGGATTTCATCAAGCCCACTGGTCCCTCAGTGGGTGCCCAGCAAACCCCTGCCCCGAGCCACAATGTCCGAAAGTGAGCGCGACACGCTGAACCGTAAACGACTGGCTCGGCTCGCCGAACTGCGAGGCATCGCGAACCCGCCGCAGGTCGACCCGGTGCGCTGGATCTACCCAGAGGAGGTAGGGACGGTTGTCGTAGAATGCCTGCGAGACGCCGGGTTTGGGGCGACGTCCTCCGCCGACGGACGTGGCTTCACGGTGGACGCCGGGTCGCAGTCGCAGATGGCGTCGCTGAATCTTGCCTGGTATCGATGCAGTGCGATGTATCCTACTGATCCGCGTGCAAGCATGGACGTCTGGAACGAAGCTCAGCGTCGAGCCGCCTACGAGTATTTGACCACGTCGTTGATCCCATGCCTGAAACACATCGGGGCGGAGCCGGCCCAAGCACCCTCAATTGCCGTTTACTTGAGCGATCCCGGCCGGTGGGAATATCCGGACCCAGGAAATCAAGCGCGGATGGAGCTGTGGACACGTGACTGCCCGCCAAACCCACCGACACGGGCGATCCTGGGTGAGGGCTAGGATCCGACCGTGGCCAACCGGGGAGATGCGACAGCAGAACGGCGACGGCGCGGCGCGACGGTGACGACGTCCCTCGTGGTCGTTGTTATTGCTGTGGCAGCAGCCGGTTTCTGGGCTGGCAGGACGACCATGCAGCCGACGACGAACGCAGCTGACGCACCACCCTCCGCAGTGGTTGCGACGGTGCAGAAACAATCCGTGGGCCGTGTGCTCAATCTGAATGTGACGGTGTCTCAGTCGACCAGGCCGCTGGCTGTCAATGTCCACTCCGGTGTGGTGACCTCGGTGGCCGGCAGCGGGACCACGAAGCAAGGCGACGTGCTGTACCGGGTGGGGAACCACCCGGTCGTCGCGATCATGGGCACAATGCCCTTCTACCGAACCCTCACCACGGGTGACAAAGGAACCGACGTGGCGCAATTGCGACGCGCGCTGGTTGCTCAGAAACTGCTGCGCAGTCCCGGCAAGAAATTCGATGGCGCCACCTATTCAGCCTTGCGTGCCTGGCAGAAGCGACTGGGTGTGGAGAGTACCGGGAGATTGGAGCTGGGGGACGCGGTAGCGATAGCGAAATTGCCCGCCGGGTTGAGTCTGGACCGCAAGCTGCTCCGAAAAGGTCTGGTGCTCAACGGCGGCGAGAAGGTGGTCTCGGGGCGAGTCGGCCAGCCTTCGTTCGCGCTGGTCGTCGGCCAGGAGCAGGCCAAGCTCATCCCGTCCTCCGCAACGCTGACTATGACGTACAAGGGCGCAGCCTGGAAGGCGGTGATCGCTGACTCCACGGTGACCGCGAACGGCGAGACTCAGCTGGCGTTAACCGCCCCGGGCGGCGGTGCGGTATGCGGCAAGAAATGCGGTCTGGTCTCGGGCGACAAGGACCTCTACGTCCCGGCCGAGGTTCAGATCGTCCCCCCGGTCAGCGGACCAGCCGTGCCGGTGGCCGCCGTCACCACCAACGCCGACGGAACGGCGAGCGTCACCATCATCGGCGACGACGGCCGTTCGCTCCCACGGACGGTCACTGTGAAAGGGTCCCAAGACGGTGTCGCCGTCGTCGACGGGGTTACGGTCGGTGAGCGGGTCCAAGTGCTTGCCGCGCCGGAACCGTCGGCCAGCCCGAACCGATGACGCCGTGACCAACCCAGTGCTCGGGCTGCGAGAGATCCGCTTTGCCTACCGGCGAGGCGGCGACGAATTGTTCGACGGGCTGAGCCACGACTTCACTCCCGGCACAGTGACAGCGCTCACCGGGCCGTCCGGACGCGGCAAGTCAACCCTGCTGTATGTGCTGGCATTGCTGCTCACCCCCACCGCCGGGCAGGTTCTCCTGGACGGCCGCGACGTAGCGGCCGACACTGACAGCGAACGCTCCCGGATTCGCGCCACCCGAATCGGGTTCGTCTTCCAGGACGCCGAGCTCGACCCGTCCCGCACCGTGCTCGATTCGGTACTGGAGCCCGCACTCTATGCCGGTGCTCTCCCCACCGCGCGGCTGGCGGCGGCCCGCGACCTGCTGGAACGCTTCGGTCTATCCGCACGAGCCGACCACCGGCCGGGCCAGGTTTCCGGCGGGCAGGCTCAACGAGTCGCGGTCTGCCGGGCGTTGATCAACGACCCTGACGTGGTCCTTGCCGACGAACCGACCGGCAACCTCGATCGCGACAACGCCACCCTGGTACTGGACGCGCTGGCCGAGGCGTCCGCGTCCGGCCGCACCGTGGTGATCGCCACCCACGACCCGTTCGTGCTCGACCGGGTCGACGAAGTGGTGTCGCTATGAGACGCCGTGCACTGGCCCGGGAGATCGTGGCCTCCACCTGGGCGGCCCGGGTGCCATCGGTACTCATAGCGGTCGTCGTGGCTGCGATGTGTTTCGCAGCGATCGCGACCGTGGGGCGCACAGCGGCCGCCGCCGCCGACGTGGCCAACCGGATGGAGCAGGCCGGCGCCCGCCGGATGAGTGTCATCGACGGCGGCAGTCTCGGATTCATCAACGCGCGCACCCTGGCAGCCGTCCGGAGCCTGTCAACGGTCGAGAATGCCCAAGCGCTCGGCCGACCGTTCGACGCCACCAACGGCATCATCGGTTCGGGTGGGACGCGCATCCCGGTCTGGCCGGTGCTTGGCGACGTCACACAGGTCGGCAAGGTGGTGTGGGGGCGGGCTCCGGGCCCCGGCGAGGCAGTGGTCTCGATGGAGATGCTGCAGACCCTGAACCTGTCCGCACCTGCGGGGTATCTCACCGCGTCCGACGACCAATCGCAGTACCCGATCGTGGGCGCCTACCGGGCCTGGCCCACGTTTGAGGATCTCAACGCGGGGGCCCTGATCACACCGACCGGACCGATCTCCGGACGTGAACTGCGGGTCGTAGTCGACAGCGTCGCATCCGCGCCCGGCACGGTGTCCTCGGTGATGGCGATCCTCGCGCCGCCACCGGATGCCCAGGGTCTCTACGTGGACGCACCGACGGTGCTTGCTGAGACTGCGGGCGCCATCAACGCTCAACTCAGCGGTTCCGGTCGCGCCTTGCTGCTGATGATCCTCACGGTCGGCGGGTTCTTCGTCGCCGCCGTCGTGCTCGCCGACGCATTGGTTCGCCGCCGCGACCTCGGTCGCCGGCGCACCTTGGGCATCACCCGGTCCGACCTGGTCGCGTTGGTCGCGGGACGTGCCGTGCTGACGTCGACTCTAGGTGCGCTGGCCGGGTGCATCGCCGGATGGTCAACCAACCAGGCGATCAGCAGCACCACCCCTGTCGACTTCACCGTCGGCATCGGGGTGCTCGCCGTCCTCAGCGCGGGAATCGCGGCCCTGCCGCCCGCGTGGTACGCCGCACGAATGGACCCCGTCGCGGTCATGAGAACCCCCTGAGGGGGCCCGCACCTCCCGGACCTGACCGCCGGGCGTTGATGGGTTCGGTCAGACGCAATCACTGCGAGTCGGCGACGAGATCCCGGGGCAAGCCCGAGATGACGGGGCAAGCCCGGGATGACGGAGCAAGCCCGAGATGACGGAGCAAGCCCGAGATGACGGAGCAAGCCCGAGATGACGGAGCAAGCCCGGGATGACGGAGCAAGCCCGGGATGACGGGGGCCACATTCTTTCGGCAGACCCAGCTCGGTTCGACGAGTTCAACCAGTAGCCACGGAGGCCAGCGCGTCGTCCAGGTCGGGCCGGTGGAAGGTGAAGCCGTCGTCGAGCAGCCGGCGGGGCTGGACGCGGGTGCCGCTGAGCAGCGCCTCGTCCACCATCTCGGAACCGAACAGCAACCGCAGCGCCGGCAGCGGCATCGGGATCAGCGCCGGCCGGTGCAGCGCGTTCGCGAAGGCGGCGGTGAACCGGGCGTTGGTGACCGGGTTCGGCCCGCACAGGTTGACCGGTCCGGTGAGCGTCGAGGTGAGCACATGCGCGACGGCCCGGGTGTAATCGTCGATGTGGATCCAGGACACGAACTGCCGGCCGGAACCCAGCCGTCCGCCGAGTCCGAGCCGGAACGGCAGCCGCTGCTTGCCCAGGAAGCCGCCCTCGGTGGTGAAGACGTGCCCGGTGCGCAGGTAGGCGGTCGGCACGGGCGCGGCGTGTGCGGCGCGTTCCCAGTCGGCCGCCAGTTGGGCCAGGAAGCCGGCGCCCTGCGGCGTCCGTTCGTCGACCATGGTTTCGCCGGTGTCGCCGTAATAACCGATCGCGGAGCCGTTGAGCAGCCGCCGGCAGCGGCCGGCCGGCTCGAGTGCCGCGGCCAGCGTCGTGGTGCTGTTCAGCCGTGAACTGCGCAACTCGGCCTTGCGTTCCGTGCTCCAGCGGACGTCGGCGATGCCGGCGCCGGAGAAGTTGATCACCGCGTCCACGTCGGCCAGGCCGGGCGCCGCGATCCGTCCGGCGCCGGGGTCCCAGCGGCGTTCGTTCGGTCCGGACGCCTCACGGCGCACCAGTGCCAGGACCTCGTGACCGTTGGCCAGCAGGTGGGCGGTGGTGGCACGTCCGAGCAGACCGGACGCGCCGGCGATGGCGATGCGCATCAACCCAGTCTAGTGACCCGCTGATCAGGCGGACGTGCACCGGCCGGTACCAGGTCAGCTCCGGACACCGCCCAGAGCGCGAAGGCCGCCACACCGAAACCGAGGCCACCGACCAGGGAGGGCAGCACCGCCAGGTTGTACAGGTTGGTCAGCGCGTAGGCCATCAGATAGCCGAAGCTGCCGAACACCACCCATTCGGCGGCGGTGCGTCCCAGCGGGATCAGCGCCAGCACGGCCAGGCTGAGCCCGATGTACCACGGGTGCAGCGCCTGACCGATGAACAGCACCAGCAGCGAACCCCAGGCGGTCGCCCGGAGCGGACGCTCGGGCCGGGTCAGGATCAGCGCCGCCAGGCCGAGCACGGCCAGGATCGCGAGCATCGTGTTTGCCGGGCCGGTCCAGTCGCGTCCGGTCCAGATGAAGGCGTCTCCGATCGCCACCGACAGGGTCATGGTGCGGGCCCGGCCCATCTGCGACAGCCACTGCGTCCAGCCGAAGCCCAGTCCGGTGGCCAACGACACAGCGACGAAGGTCACCAGGGCGACGACGGTCGCGACCGCCGTCCGCCAGCCCAGGACGACTATCCGCTGCAGCCAGGGCAGCCGGGCCAGTTGCGCAGCCACCGGCAGGCCGGCTGCGGCGAGGACGGCCAGGCCGGCCTGCTGCTTGAGCGCCATCGCCAGGCCGATGACGATCGGCGCCAGCACCAGGCTGGCCGAGATCCGCGGCACGGTCTGCACGCTCAGCCACAGCGCGGACACCACCACCCCCGCCATCAGGGTGTCGTTGTGGGCCCCGCCGATCAGGTGGACGATCGTCACCGGATTCAGCACGCCCAGCCAGATGGCCCAGTTCCGGTCGGCTCCCAGCCGGTCGGCGAGGCGGGGCAGGAAGATCGCCAGCAGCCCGACGCCGACGAGCGCGGGCAGTCGCTGCGCGATCACCCCCCAGTAGGGATGCATACCGGCCAGTTGCACCATCAGCCGGTTGATCTCCAGCGCCAGCGGCGGATAGGCCACCCCGTTGCCTGCCCAGAAGTCGTCGACGAAGGGCTCGAAGGGGCCGCCGAAGCTGCCCAGCACATTCACGTAGGGGTTGCCGCCGTGGGCCAGGATCCAGCCCAGGTCGGCGTAGAGGAACGGGTCGCCGCTCATCACCGGCGGCACCACCACCAGCGGCGCGGCCCACAGCAGCCACAGCCGGGCGGGCAGGACGCGCCCGGAACGCGGCACCAGCAGCAGCCAGCCCGCGGACAGCAGCACGCAGCCGGATGCCACCAGCAGCTTGCCGGTGTCGTGGCTGATCGTCGTCGCAAGGGCCGCGATCGGCCCGACGCCCCAACCCAGCGGGTTGAACGAGAAGCCGTTGCTACAAGCCCCGACACCGACCAGCACCGCCCCGACGAAGCCGATCCACACGCCCGGAGAACGCCACGGGAACGCGGGCATAGGCAACCTTCGATTCGGGGACGGTCGGTGCGACGATCCTAGCGAGCCGGGGTGAACGGACGCCCCTCGGCCCTGTCCATAGGGCCCTCCCTAACTATCTCTGCCCTCCCACATGCGGGAGGGCAGAGATAGTTAGGGAGGGGGTTACGGGTCAGGGGACGGAGTGCCAGACCACGGTCTGGACGGCGTTCCAGATCGCGAAGGCGACCAGGAAGCCGGTGGTCCAGCCGAACTGGCGACGGGTCAGCGGCAGCAGCGCCAGCAAAGCGATCGACCACGGGATGTACCAGGGATGCATCGACTGGCCGAGCACGCTGACCGCCAGCGAACCCCAGGCGACGGCAGCCAGCGGACGGTCGGCGAACCGCACCAGCACCCAGACCAGCACCACCAGCAGGGTCAGGGTGGACGCCGTCCCGACCGCCGCCAGCCAGGTCGACGGATCACCTCCGGCGGACTCGATCAACAACTCGCCGGCCTGGGCGAGCAGCGAGAACGGGGCCGCGGTGCCGGCCTTGCCCATCAGCGACAGCCACGCCGTCCAGCCGAAACCGAGACCGGACGCCAGCGACACCACGACGAAGGTCGCGACCGCGACACCGGCGGCCACCGCGCTGCGCCAGCCGAGCAGCCAGAGTCGCCGCGGCAAGGTTTCGGACGCCAACCGTGCCGCGACCGGCAGTCCGGCGCAGGCCAGCACCGCCAGCCCGGCCTGCTGTTTGAACGCCATCGCCACCCCGATCACGGCCGGCCCGGCGAGCAGAGCCCAGGCCCAATGCCGTCCGCGCAACGCCACCCAGATACCGAGCAACGCCACCGCGACCATCAGCGCGTCGTTGTGCGCTCCGCCCACGAAATGCAGCACCACCAGGGGGTTCAGCAGCCCCCACCACAGCGCACGGTCGGCGTCCAGGCCGAGATCACGGGCCAGCCGGGGCAGCACCCAGGCGATCACCGCCAGCGCCACCAGCACCGGGATGCGCATCGCGATGATGCCGCCATAGACGGTGAACCCGGCCAGCCGGACGACCACCGCATCGGTGAGTAGGCCCAGCGGCGGGTAGGCCACTCCGTTGCCCGCCCACAACGGATCGACGTGCGGGGCATAGGGTCCGCCGGCCCCGGTCAGTCCGACCAGGTACGGGTTCTGGCCCTGGTTCACGATCCAGCCCAGGTCGGCGTACAGGACGGCATCCGCCGAGAGCACGGGCGGGACGAGCAGCAGCGGCAGCGACCACAGCCCCAGCACGGCCAGCAGCCGGCGGCGATACCCGGCGCCGGCGTCCGGGCCGGGCCGGGACAGCCACCAGGCGCTGACCAGCAGCGTCACGCCCAGCACGATCGCCACTCGGTTCCAGGGCAGCGGCAGCGCCAGTCCGATCGCATTGATCACCCCGGACGGCCAGCCATCCGGGCCGTGGGCGAACTCGGGGTGGCAACTCCCCCAGCCGATCAGCGCGGTGCCGACGAAACCGGCTGCGATCGCCGCCGCGGACGGCGTCCGAACGCGATCGGGACGGGGGGCGGGCACCGCCACATGCTACGTGGCCGGCGTGTGTACAGGCATCAGTGGTCGCGCGGCGCCGGGAGCACGGCATCGTGACCGCACACCGCCCCGTCATCCCGGCGAACGCCGGGATCTCTCCGAGCGACTCCCTGCCGCGCACAGTGAGATCCCGCAGACGAGGTCGCTCTCGCGCGACGTGGACCCGCCCGATCTCCACCCGGATCTCCACCCGCGGGAGGGCGTCCGCAAGCGCCCCGCGAACCAGCCTTGAGGCATGGATCTCAACGTTCTCGGCAGTATCGGACTTGGCATCCTCGTCCTGGTGTGGGTGGGGTACCGGCAGACGACGTGGCGCCCGGTCGGGGCCACCATGTGGCGGTTGCCACTCATTCTGGGCCTGATCGGCATCGCCTCCATGATCGGCAGCGGAATGCCGCTCAGCGGCATCGACCTGGCGGCGCTGGCCATCGAACTCGTGGTGTCGGCCGCCACCGGCGTCTGGATGGGTGTCTTGGCCCACTTCCGTCCGCTGGCACCGTCCGACGCCACGTCTGCCCGGTGGGAGAGCCGGACGGGTTGGTGGGGCTTGGCGCTGTGGCTGCTGGTGGTCGCGGTGCGGGTCGGCATCGACATCGTCGCGGTGCAACTGGGCGCCGGCATGGTCGCCTCGACCGGGGTGATCCTGCTGGTGCTGGCCGCCAACCGACTGGTGCGGGTCGGGGTCATCCTGAACCGGGCCGGACGGCTCGACGCCGGCACCCCGGTCGGCCAACCCACCCTGGTCTGACGGACGGGCTGCGCAAGGATGGTGCCGTGAATCGGCGTCCGGGACCGACCAGCATCGCCCTCACCGTGGTGGGGGCGCTGCTGCTCGGGTGGTGGACGGTGCTGCGCGAGTACGACCAGCAACCGGCCTGGGCACTGGTGCTGTTCGCGCTGGCGCTGCTGTGCTGGGTGGCCCGGACGGTGCTGGCCCGGACGGCATGGTCGCGCACCGCCGCGATGCTGGCGGCGGCAGCGGTGGTGCTGGGCGCGGTGGCCGGACCCGCCACCCAGGGCAACGCGCTCGTTCCGGCCGCGGTGTGCCTGTTGGTGCTGGTCGGCGACCCGGAGCTGCCGCTGCCGCTCGGCATTGCCGCCGGACTGGCTGCGATGGGGCTGATCGGCGTCGGTGCGCTGATCGATCCGCTACCGACGGCTGCCCTGGCCACCATGCTCGGCGTGCCCGTGATCGCGGTGCTCGCCGGGTTCAGCCGGCGCCAGGGACGGCAGGCGCAACAGCGTGAGGCGCTGCTGGCGCAACGCGAGGTCGCCATCCGCGAGGAGGCGATCCGGGTGGCGCTGGCCCGCGACCTGCACGACGTGCTGGCCCACACCCTGGGTGGCCTGGTCGTCCAGTTGGACGCGGCCGAGGCGCTGCTGGAGGCCGGTCAACCCGGGGCTGCCGAAGAGCGAGTGCGGGGTGCCCGGTCGCTGGCGGCGTCCGGGCTGGGCGAGGCACGCCGCGCGGTGGCCGCCCTGCGCACCCCGGCGGACGCCCTTGAGCCGTGGCCACCGAAGCGGTTCGAGGTTGCCGTGGACGACCTGCTGGACGCACACCGGAGCCTGGGCGGCGCGGTCGAACTGACCCGCTCGGGCACGCCGGTCACGTTGAGCGGCGAGCAGGCGAACGCCCTGCAACGCGCGCTTCAGGAAGCGTTGAGCAACGCCCGCCGGCACGCACCGGGCGCCCCGGTCACGGCGACGCTGGCGTGGCACGATGACCGGGTGCAGCTCAGCGTCCGCAACCCGCTGCCGAGCGCTCGCCCGGCCGGTGCATCCGGTGGCGGCTATGGACTCATCGGCATGCGGGAACGGTTCGAGACCTTGCCCGGCGGCGGTTCGGTGACCGTGCAGGACGCCGACGGCTGGTTCACCGTCCGGGCCGAAGCAGGGCTGCGATGAGCGACGACACGACCCCGATCCGGGTGCTGGTCGCCGACGACCAGGCGATCATCCGCGACGGGCTGGCCACCGTGCTCGGGCTGCTGCCCGACATCGAGGTGGTCGGCACCGCCGCGGACGGCGCCGAAGCCGTCCGGCTGGCCGTCCTGGAGCACCCGGACGTGGTGCTGATGGACCTGCGGATGCCGGTGCTGGACGGCGTCGCCGCCACCGCCCGGCTGCGCTCCGACGTCCCGGACGCCGCCGTGCTGGTGCTCACCACCTATGCCGATGACGAGTCGATCCTGGCCGCGTTGCGGGCCGGCGCCACCGGCTATCTGACCAAGGACGCCGGACGCGCCGAACTGGCCGCCGCCGTCCGCTCGGTGGCGCGCGGTCAGGCCACCTTCGCCGCCGAGGTGGGTGCCACGGTGATCGCGGCGGCCACCATGTCGACGCCGGACGAGCCGATGACGCCCGCCGACACGCTGGCGTCGCGCTTCCCGGCGCTGACCCGGCGCGAAGCCGAGGTACTGGCGCTGATCGTCGCCGGGCTCGGCAACGCCGACATCGCCGCCCGGCTGTTCGTCGGCGTGACCACGGTGAAGACCCACATCAACGCCATCTTCGCCAAGCTCGGCGTCCGGACCCGCGCCGAAGCGATCGCTCGGGCCACGCAGAGCTGACCCCATGCGCCGGATCCGTCACACCGACTTGATCAGCAACCGCCGGTAGGCCGGGATCAGGACACCCCGCGCCGGCGTCCGCTCGACCACCCGCCACGGCCCGGCGTCCAGGAACGAGCCGAGCACCAGCCGCAGCTCGGCTTTGGCCAGGGACGAGCCGAGACACAGGTGGCGGCCGGCCCCGAACCAGAGTTGCCGAGTCTCCGGCAGGTAGCCGCGGTCCAGCGAGAAGCCGCCCGCTCCGCTGTTGGCCGCGTAGACCAACGCCACCACCCGGTCGCCGGCGCGCAGCCGGCGACCGTCCACGTCGAAGTCGGCGCGGACGTGCCGGCCGATCATCGGGGCCGGGCTGGTCACCCGCAACCCCTCGCGGATGGCGATCTCCAGCAGTTCGGCCCGGTCGGCTCCCGTGGCTGCGGCCAACCGCCGGACCTGGCCGCTGTCGGCCAGCAGGGCGGTGGTGCGCCCGATCGCACTGGAGGCCGTGCCGGTGCCTGCCACCAGCATCAGCGTGGCCAGGCCGGTGGCCTCGGTTTCGGACAGGCCCAACTCACGGCAGCGGCCGAGCAGGGTCGCCGGTCCGGCGTTGCGGTAATTCTCCGGAACGTCAGCGGTCAGCTCGGCGATGATCCGCCGGGCGTGGGCGATCGCCGCCGGGCTCAGCCGGGTGTCGCCGGTGGTTCCGACCGCAACCTTCGTCAACTCCTCGGCCTGGGCGAAGATCGCCCGGTAGGCGCCGTTGCCGTCGAAGTCGAGACCGGACGCGGCGGCACGGCTACGGAACGGCGCCACATCCACCCCGAGAAGCTGGGAGATCAGCCGTCCGACCATGATCCGGCCGACATCGGCGGCGTCGACCGCCTCGCCGGCGCGCAGCCGTCCGGTGACGCCGGCGAGCAGATCGCCCGCCGCCGCGGTCACGGTGGCTTCGGCTCGCGCCTGGCTGAACAGGTCCTTCGCCCGGGTCCGCAGCCGCAGATGGCCGGGGCCGTCGAACGAGTCATGGACCCAGTCCCCCAGCAACTGTGCCCACAGGTGTCCGACCCCGCCCTCGCCAAGCAGGGTGGTCGAGGAGTGGTCGAGCAGGATCTTCCGGATCAGCCGGGGATCGCGGACCACCCAGCCGATGCGTGGCAGCTTCGCCATCGCGGGTGCCACCCCGGCCAGGGCCATCAACGCGCCGAGCCCCGGATGCGCCGCCCAGAGCAGCCGCCGCTCGTTCCATCCGGCGGTGAGCCTCGGACGACTCGGCAAAGTGGGCATGGAGTCACGGTACGGGCCAACCGGGGCGATCCGAGGGGCCGATCGCGCGATCGACCACTGGTGGCAGGTACATCGCATCGCTTTCGGGAAATATCCCGAAAGTCGTGGTCAGTACCCGAAAGCTGTGGTCGATCGCGCGATCGACCAGTCACCCGGGCCGGGGCGGACGGGCACGGCAGCACAGACGATTCCCCCGCACCGGCGAACCGGTGCGGGGGAATCGTTCGAATCAGCCGAAGCTGGGCTCAGTGCTTGTGCCCGTCTTCGTCGTCCTCTTCGGGCTTCTCCACCACCAGGGTCTCGGTGGTGAGCAGCAGGGCGGCGATCGAGGCGGCGTTGGCCAGCGCGGAGCGGGTGACCTTGACCGGGTCGATCACGCCGGCGGCCAGCAGGTCGCCGTACTCGCCGGTGGCGGCGTTGTAGCCGTGTCCGGGCTCGAGCTCCGACACCTTGGAGACGATCACGTAGCCCGGCTCACCACCGTTCTCAGCGATCCAGCGCAGCGGCTCAACGACCGCCTTCGCCACGATCTGGACGCCGGTGGCTTCGTCACCGGACTTGCCCAGGCCGCCGGAGAGCACCTTCGCGGCATGGACGAGGGCCGAGCCGCCACCGGCGACGATGCCCTCCTCGATCGCCGCACGAGTGGCCGAAACGGCGTCCTCGATGCGGTGCTTCTTCTCCTTGAGCTCCACCTCGGTGGCGGCGCCGACCTTGATCACGCAGACGCCGCCGGCGAGCTTGGCAACCCGCTCCTGCAGCTTCTCGCGGTCCCAGTCGGAGTCGGTGCGGGCGATCTCGGCGTGCAGCTGAGCAACCCGGCCGGCGACCTCTTCGGAGGAACCGGCACCGTCGACGATGGTGGTGTTGTCCTTGGTGACCACGACGCGGCGGGCCCGGCCCAGCACGTCCAGGCCGACCTGGTCGAGCTTGAGCCCGACCTCGGGAGCGATGACCTTGCCGCCGGTGAGGATCGCGATGTCCTCGAGCATGGCCTTGCGGCGATCGCCGAAGGCCGGGGCCTTGACGGCCACCGAGGTGAAGGTGCCGCGGATCTTGTTGACCACCAGGGTGG
>JBDHZN010000056.1:0-16804 GCA_039811845.1 Micropruina sp.
TTGGGGAATGGGTGCCGCATTCGGCTCGGGTGCCGCCATTCTGTTGGCGGGTGCCGTGGCCGCCGCGCTCATCCCGGCACGGCTGGACAGGAGGAACAGTGAACCCGAAACCGTTGGCTGACCTGGTCGCCCCGGACTGGGCGGAAGCGCTCGCGCCGGTCGCCGGCCGGGTGGCGTCGATGGGCGACTTCCTGCGCGCCGAGATCGCCGCCGGACGTGGCTATTTCCCGAGCGGCCCCAATGTGCTGCGGGCGTTCAGCCGGCCGTTGTCCGGCGTCCGGGTGTTGATCGTGGGACAGGATCCCTACCCCACCCCGGGCCATGCCGTCGGGTTGTCGTTCTCGGTGGCGCCGGACGTCCGGCCGCTGCCGCGATCGCTGACCAACATCTATGCCGAGCTGTCCACCGATCTGGGCATTCCGCCGGCCGTCCATGGCGACCTGAGCGGCTGGTTCGATCAGGGCGTGCTGCTGCTCAACAGGGTGCTGACGGTCCGTCCGGGCGCCCCGGGATCGCATCGTGGCAAGGGCTGGGAGGAGGTCACCCAGTGCGCCATCGAGGCGCTGGCCAGCCGTGGCGGTCCGCTGGTGGCGATCCTGTGGGGGCGGGACGCGCAGAATCTGCAGCCGATGCTGGGCGACGTCCCGGTGATCGCGTCGCCGCATCCCTCGCCCTTGTCGGCCCGCTCGGGTTTCTTCGGGTCGCGTCCGTTCAGTCGGGCCAACACCGCGCTGGTCGCCCAGGGCGCCGAGCCGATCAACTGGGAACTGCCGGCGCTGAGCTGAGCCGGACGGCCTGGCGGGTCGCCGGACGGCTGTGTCATGGTGGGCGGGCCCCCACCCCCTGGAGCTCCCGATGTCTCGAACGCGCCGCGGCATGCTTACCGCCGTCCTCACCCTGTGCAGTCTCGCGCTGGTCGTCACCCCTGACGCCGCGCACGCCATTCCCACCGTGCCGTCGGCGGTCAACGACGATGCGCTGGCCACCAAGGTCGCCAAGGTCCTGAAGGACTCTCGTGCCGCCAAGGCCACCGTCGGTGTCGTCGTCGCCGATACGACCAGCGGCACCGAGTTGTTCAGCAAGAAGGCCACCACCGCGCTGAAACCGGCGTCGAACATGAAGCTGCTCACCTCCGCCGCGGCCCTCGATGTACTCGGACCTGACGCGAGATTCAGCACCGAGGTGTTCGCGCCCGGCGCACCCACCGGCAACGGCACGGTGAGCCGGCTGTATCTGCGCGGCAACGGCGATCCGACCCTGCGCGAGTCCGATCTGAAGTCGTTGGCCGAGCAGGTGAGGGCGTCCGGCGTTCGGCGGGTCACCGGTTCGGTCGTCGGCGACGGCGGGTTCTTCGACAACGACAAGTACAACAACTACTGGAATCCCGTCGATCAGAACTCCGCGTACGCCGCCCAGATCTCCGGGCTGACCCTGTCGCCGACCTCGGCGTTGCGGGTCGGCACCATCAACGTCAGCTACCAGCCGGGTTCGAAGGCCGGCAAGAAGGCGGTGCTCGGGGTCGTCCCGGCGTTGGCCACCGGGTACGTGAAGCTGGTCAACAAGACCACCACGAAGAAGGCGGGCAGCGGCGCCGCGATCAGCCTGCGCCGCTCGGGCAACACGATCACCGTGTCGGGCCGGGTGGCGCTCAAGCGTTCGAAGGCCAGCGCGGTCATCACCATCAGCAAGCCTGCCGGTTACGCGGCGTACGTCTTCACCGGCATGCTGCGCTCGCTCGGGGTGGCGGTGGACGGCGCCGCCACCATCGGCAGCACCCCGAAGACGCGGGTGCGGCTGGCGTCCGACACCTCGGTGCCGCTGAGCACGATCGTCGGGTTGCTGATGAAGCCGTCCAACAACGGCATGACCGAGCACCTGATCAAGACCATGGGACGTACCGGCAACAAGGCGGGCACTTGGGCGGCGGGTTCGGCGCGCGTCCTGAAGTGGCTCAAGACGACCCAGAGCGTGCCGTCGACGGTGCGCATCGTGGACGGCTCAGGCTTGGCGCACACCAACCGGCTGACCGGACGGGTCATCGTCCGCGTGCTGCAGTACGCCCGCACCCGGTCGTGGTTCGGCACCTTCCGTGACGCGCTTCCGGTCGCCGGCAATCCCGACCCGGCGATCGGCGGCACACTCGCCGACCGGATGGTCGGCACCGCCGCGCAGAACAATCTGCGCGCCAAGACCGGCACGCTCAGCGGCGTGACCGCACTCAGCGGCTACGTCACCGACAAGACCGGACGGACGTACACCTTCTCTATGCTCGGCAGCTACAAGACGAACTCACCACGGGTCGTGTTCGACAAGGTCGGCGCGACGCTGGCGGCCTGGGCCGGCTGAGGAATGCCGGACGGCCCACCGCGGTTGCACCTGCCAGGAGGCCAAGCATGCTGTTCACCAAACCGACCATGGTCGATCCGCGCGTTGCGCTGCCGGGACGCGAGACGCCCGTCCTGCGGCAGCCCTTCTTCCATCGGGTCTTCGGGCACCGGATCGACCGGGTGCCGGAGGGCGCCGAGGTGGCGGTGCTCGCGCTGGGTTGCTACTGGGGCGCCGAGAAGCTGTTCTGGAACACCCCGGGCGTGGTCAACACCGCCGCCGGGTATGCCGGCGGCTACACCCCGAACCCGACCTACGAAGAGGCATGTTCGGGGCGCACCGGGCACGCCGAGTCGGTCCGGGTGGTCTACGACCCCACCAAGCTGAGCTACGAGGACATCCTGCGGATCTTCTTCGAGAACCATGACCCGACGCAGGGATTCCGTCAGGGCAACGACCGGGGCACCCAGTACCGCTCGGCGATCTTCCCGCAGAACGAGGATCAGGCCCGTCACGCCGAGGCCGTCCGGGACGCCTTCACACCCGAGTTCGCGGCCGCCGGCTATGGCCCGATCACCACTGAGATCATCCCGACGGACACCTTCTACTACGCCGAGGACTACCACCAGCAGTACCTCGACGCGAACCCGAACGGCTACTGCCCGGTGCACGCCACCGGGGTGACCTGCAACCCGGGCAGCCGCGCCGGCTGATCCCGCGCCGATCCTCGCTGGTCGAGCTTGTCGAGACCTCGGACGTGTTCGCGCCGACAACGGGTTTCGACAGATCCGACCAGCGGCGGGTGCGTTGATCGGCGGTTCTCTCGCGAGGGAAGCACAGCAACCAGCTGGTCTGTGAGCACTATCCTGAGCGCCATGATCGACGCCGACCTTGCGAGCCGTCTGCGGTCGGCGGGGATGCCCTGGCGACCCAGCAGCGGCGACCGTTTCACGATCCCCGGTGGTGAGTTGGCCGATGAGATCTTCGTCATCGCCGAGATGGTGATTCAGATCCAGGACGTCCCGGGCGGCTCGAGCATCTTCAAGTTCAACGGCACCACCGAGTGGGCGTTGGATTCCATCGACCAGACCCGGGTGCTCTGGCTGCCGCGCGAGGACCAGTTGCGCGACGCCCTCGGCGATCATTTCCGGGAACTGACTGCCGTGCCGGGCGGTTTCGCGGTCGTGCTGGCCGATGAGAGCAGGCATCTCGACATCGACGCCGAACGGGCCTATGCGCGCGCCGTCCTGCGTGTGCTGGGTGAGCCGTGAGCGTGCTCATCCCGCACCGGTTCCGCGGCCCCAACACCTCCGGCAACGGCGGTTACAGCGCCGGCACGGTCGCAGCGGCCCTGGACCGACCGCTCGGACCAGCCGAGGTCACCCTGCAGCTTCCGCCCCCACTGGACGTCCAGCTTCCGGTCGCACCGGACGGCGACGGCGTCCGGGTCGATTCGGACGCGGGCACGGTCGCGCTCGGACGTCCGGCTCCGCTGGAGCTGGAGGTGCCTCCCCCGGTCAGCTTCGCCGAGGCCGAGCAGGCCAGCCGAGACTGCCCGTGGCTGGTGAACCATCCGTATCCGCAGTGCTTCGTCTGCGGCACCGACCGTCCCGACGGTCTGCACATCTTCCCCGGCCCGGTCGGCGGACGCCGGGTCGCTGCCGCACCCTGGGTGCCGGACCCCACAGTGGGTGCCGACGACGGCACCGTGCTGCCCGCCGTCGTGTGGGCCAGCGTGGACTGCCCGTCGCTGTTCGGCTACGGCTGTTTCGCCGAGTGGCCGGCCCTGATGCTGCTCGGCCGGTTCACCGCCCAGGTGTACCGACTCCCCCAGGTCGGCGAACCCTGCGTCACGATGGGCTGGGCACTCGACCACGAGGGCCGCAAATACGACACCGCCGCCGCCCTGCACACCGCCGACGGCGAACTCCTTGCCGCCAGCCGTGCACTCTGGATCACCCTCAAGCCCACCACCCCACTCACCACCTGACCGCGTAAGTGACCAAGGGGAACCGTCCCCGGCGCCCAACTCGACAGCCCCTACCTGCGGAACCCCTAAGGTGACGATATGACGGATGCGACACAGACCCGGCCGGCCTGGCAGCAGCAGGACGTGATCGATCACTTCCTTGACGAGGCCGAGGTGTGGGCGGTGGTCGGGCTGTCCGGCAACCCGGACAAGACCGCGTTTCGCATTGCCCGGCTGCTGCAGAACAACGGCAAGAAGATCGTGCCGATCCACCCGTCGGCACCGACCGTGCTCGGCCAGCAGGGGTACGCATCGCTGGCCGACGTACCGTTCCACGTTGATGTGGTGGACGTCTTCCGCCGCTCCGAGGCGGCCGGACAGTTCGTCGACGAGGCGATCGCGATCGGTGCCGGCGGGGTCTGGTTCCAGTTGGGCGTCGTCGACCACGACGCCTTCGCCCGGGCACAGGCCGCCGACCTGCCGATGGTGATGGACACCTGCCCCGCAATCGAATGGCGCGAGCGCGGCTGAACCTCAGCGGCGTCCGATCGCCATCGGTTCGGCCGTCGGCGTCGCGGAACGGACGGCGTCCGACTCGGCGAAGACGAAGCTGCGCTGGACGCCGTAGCTGGCCAGGAACAGGGTGGGTTCGACAACCAGCTTCGCCAGGGCCAGCGCCATGCCGATCCCGGTCAGCACCGACAGCAGTCCGTAGTTGGCGAGCAGCAGCACCGCGACGAGCAGGTAGTAGCGCATCAGGGTGGAGCGCAACGGACGCCGGGAGGCGAACACCATCCGCCGGTTGATCAGGAAGTTCACCGCGGAACTCACCCCGCGGGCTGCCACCACCGCGGCCAGCAGGCTCCCGCTCAGCGCGTTCACCAGCAATAGCACCACGAAATCGACCGCGAACGCGGCCAACGACGATGCCGAGAATGCCAACAGCGGCAGATAGATCCGCGCCGAATCGGCCAGCGGCCTGAAGTGCGACGACGCGTTGTCGGCCAGATACACGGTGTCGATCGGCAGTTCCTCGATCGTCCAGCCCGCACTACGGGCGCGAAGCAGCAGGTTGAGTTCGTATTCGAACCGGTCGCCCGGCACGCCCACCAACCAGTCCAGGGCCGCCGCCGGGTAGCCGCGCAGACCGGTTTGGGTGTCGCTGACCGAGATCCCGGTGGCGGCCCGGAACGCCCAGCGGGTGAGGGTGTTGCCGATCCTGCTGCGCATCGGCACCCGTCCGGTGAAGGCCCGGACGCCGAGCGCCAGCGCACCGGGCCGGACGGCGCGTCCGACCCGCAGGATGTCGCGGACCGTGTGCTGGCCATCAGCGTCCGCGCAGACGACGTCCTGTCCCGGATAGTGCGCCGCGATGTGGGCGAAGCCGTGCTTCAGCGCCGCCCCCTTGCCACGGTTGGCCGGGAAGCCGATCACGTCGGCGCCGAGCACCGCGGCGTCGGAGAACACCGGCGCGTACCGGGGACCGCTGCCGTCGTCGACGATCACCACGGCCAACTCGGGTGCGGCGAGCGCCAGCTCACGCAGCAACGCCAGCAGCCGGCGGTCCGGCTCGTAGGCGGGAATCAGCACGATCATCGCTCAGCCCGCCAGGTAGAGGATGTCGGAGGTGCCGCGTTCTTTGCCGCGGCCCAGCGGATTGTTGACCAGTGAGCCGTTGAACACCATCGCCGACGAGCCCCCGCCGTCCAGGTTGTAGGCGACTGTTGCGCCGCGGTCCAGGAACAGCTGCGCCAGTTCGGTCATCGTCGTGCCGCGGCTGTAGCCGGTGCTGCGGCCGTCCACCACGATCCACAGCAGGTGCCCGGGTTCGATCAGGCCGATCGCCGTCCGCGGCTGGCTGCCTTGAATGGAGTGGTTGCCGAAGTTGGTGTCGATCTCGATCGAGTCGATGCCGGCGATCGCTTTGCCGTTCTCGACCAGCCCTGGGCCGAACGAGAGGGTGTGGTAGACGCCGTCGGCGATCAGCGCCGCCGCGTTGGTGGCTGTCTCGTCAAACAGGGACGCCGACCCGTCCCGATACAGCGCCAGACCCTGCCGAGCGCCCTTGTCACGGTAGGCCACCCCGTTGCGGACGACGATGCCGGTGTCACGAAACCCGTAGTAATCGCCGTTGATTGCCAGCACCGCGTTCTTGGTCGCCGCGATCGAGGACGGATAGTCGATGATGTTGGTGCCGAAAGAGTCTTTGGCGAACGCCGACCTGATCAGCGTCGCGTCGGTCGTGGTGAGGTCGGCCGCGAAGTAGGTCACGGTGTCCGAGCCGGAGCCCGTGGTCACCTTCTCGATGCCGACCGTGGAGGTCGCGCTGGTGTAGCCGTTGTCGGTGAAGCTGCCCTGGGTCGCCGCCGCCGTGGTGGTGTCTGCAGCCGACGCCTCGACATGCTCGATCACGTAGCGGTTCAGCGCCCAGGCTGCGCTGCCGCCCAGCCCGGCCACGCCCACCGCGCCGCCCAACAGCAGACGGCGGGACATGCGCCGGGCCAATGCGGAATCGCTCATGCCTCCGTTGTACGGAACCGGTCTGTGAGCACTCTGTGCCCCAGCCTCGATCCACCGATGGGCGACACAGCCGGGCTGGGGTCGCGCAGCAGCCGCAGATCGGCGCATCGAGACCTGGCGCTTCGTCATCCGGCCTGGGCCGGCGTAGTGCCGCGGCGTAGGCTGACCGCATGTGCCGCAACATCCGTCCGCTGAACAACTTCGAGCCGCCGGCCACCAACGACGAGGTGCGTGACGCCGCGCTGCAGTTCGTCCGCAAGGTGTCCGGGACGACCAAGCCGTCGAAGGCCAACGAGCAGTACTTCAACGAGGCCGTCGAGGAAATCGCCCACATCACCCGGCATCTCCTGGAGCACCTGACCACGTCCGCACCGCCGAAGAACCGTGAGGTCGAAGCCGCCAAGGCTCGCGCTCGTTCGGCCGCCCGCTTCGCCAGCTAGCTGTTCTTCCTCCGCGCTGAGCCGGAAACGTCAGCGGGCGGACCGGATCACCGGCCCGCCCGCTGTGTCAACGAGTTCAGCTTGCGGCAGCGATCCGCTCGAGCGCGCTCTCCCAGTGCTGGGTGATGGCGTCCACGTCCCAGCCGCCCGGGATGTGCTCGTGGCGGATCTCGACGACGGTCGAGTCCTCGGACTGCTCGACCAGGTGCAGATCCACCAGGGACTTGGGGGCGTCGGGCTCAGCATGCCAACTGAAGCGAATCTGCTCCAGCGGATGGTAGCTGCGCACCACGCCATAGGTGCCGTCGTTGGAACGCCAACTGTCGCCCTTGTCGCCGAGGGAACCGCCTTCGCCCAGCAGGGCTTCTGCTCCCGTCGGCGTCACTAGGAGACGCCAGACTTCCTTCACAGGTTGGGACACCGACCGCTGCACGACCACGGTGGCGTCCTGGGACTCCTCGAGCGAGTCGCTCGCACTCTGATCTGACATTGAAACCTCGATCCGATCGGTCCGAACCCGGTCGACGGTGACCGGTAGCCACACCATACCCCCGGCCCTGATGCCCTGTACGGCGTGTCGATGGAGACGTCTCAGAGGTTCATTTCTTCTCGCTGACGGCACCCACCCCACGGCCCAGTCGGGGGCTCGCCCGATACTGCGAGACGGTCGGATCGCCGGCCAGCCAGAACCGCCACGGACGCGTCGCCGCTACCGACACGCCCACCCGGGGACCGGTCGCGAACGGCCCGATCTCCCCGGCACGCGGCAGCAATTCCAGCTCGGAATCACCCAGCCGGCGTCCGGAATCGTCCAGGGTGAGCGCGAGCGCCTGGCCCAGGCAGCCCGGACCACGGGCCAGCCGGACGTCCGGGATCCCGGGACGGCGGGCGCGGGCGACGTCCAACCCGTCGACCACCTCGCCGGCCCGCAGCAACACCGCCGAACCGCTGCCGATCGGCCCGCAGACCAGGTTGGCGCAGATGTGGATGCCGTAGGACCGGTAGCAGTACAGCGTTCCCGGCGCCTCGAACAGGTGCCGGGTGTGCGGACGCCAGCCGCGGTAGGCGTGCGCCGCCGGGTCGGCCGCGCCGTGATAGGCCTCAACCTCGGTGATCCGCAGAGTGACCGGACCGACCCGCAGCCGGGTTCCGAGCAGTTCGGGAGCCACCGTCAGCGAGTCACGGGTCAGATCCATGGGGTCAGTCTGCCCTGAGCGGACGGTAGTCTCGCCTGGTGCGCACCCCAGCCCTGGCAGCGGCGATCGCCGTGCTCAGCCTGCTTGCTGGATGCACCCAACCCACGCCGACGCCCAGCCCGACCGCCAGTTCGTCGGTAGTGACCCTCGACCTGACCGCCCCCGGCCAGGCTCGCGCGATGGTCCGGCGGCTGATCGCCAAGGCCGGGACGCAGCGGCTGATCCAGGTCGAGATCACCAAGGAGTGGGCCGCCATCACCGTGGTCAAGGACGACCAGCCCGAGACCTGGGCGTGGCGCGACAACACCATCAAGCAGGTCGATACCGACGTCGCCTATGTGCAGCAGACGGTGTTCTCGATCGACGACTTCCACATCAACGACGTCGGTGCGCTGTTCCGGGCCGCTGCCGGCATCTCGGGTTCGGAGAGCGAGCAGGAGCTGCAGATCGTCGACTCGTCCGCCGGCGAGGTTTTCATGAGCGTCTCGACCGTTCCCGAATCCCGAACGGTCTTCTTCTACCCGGACGGCAGCCTGCTGCCGACGCTGGACTTCACCACCGAGGGCGGCATCGAACGCGGCCTGGCCGACGTCCTGGGCACCCGGACCACCGCGACCGCGGTCGGCGTCCAGTCGACGCTCGGCGCCTGGGTCGACTTCCCGGGAAGCACCACGACCACCATCCGCCGGCTGCGCACGTCCACCGTTCCGGTGACCATCAACGAACGGTCGCAGAAGCCCGACCTGCCGCCGTTCGCCGTCGCCAGGGTGCGGTCCGCGTCGATCTGGCGGGTGCTCGCCGAGGCCCGCGCAAAGGGCGAGTTCACCGCCGACACCCGCTGGCAGGTGACCGTCGACGACCGGGCCCGCACCGGCGTCCCGCGGATGTACTTCACCATCGGCACCACCTCTCTGGTGACCGATCTGGACGGCCGCGAGATCACCCCCTGACCCTCCGCCGGACCCGAAAAACCCTCCCTAACTACTTCAGCCCTCCCGTCGACGGGAGGGCTGAAGTAGTTAGGGAGGGCCTGGCGGACCTCGGGGAGTCGGTTTGGCGAGCCCAGATGCCTCGGTCATCATGGGCAGATGCGGATCGTCGGTGTGGTCGTGGCAGGAGGGTCGAGTGTCTTCACTCGTCCGCTCGTGCACGGCGCCGATCCGCACCGGCTGGCCTGGGAACTCGGCTACCGGATCGTCCGGCCGCTCTCGGCCGCCGGCGTCGGTGACGACCTGACGCTGACCGTGCAGGTGTCGGCGCATGGCCGCCGGGTCGCCGAACGCGGACCCCAGCGACGTCGCGCCCTCGACCCGGGGCTGAGCCAGGACGAGATCGGCGAACCGATCGTGCGGCAACGGCTGGCCGCCTATGCGATCGTGCTCAGCGCCCGTGGCCTGCTGGCGACGGAGTTCTCGGAACGGACGGCTGTGCCGCACTCGTGGGGGCTGCCCGGCGGCGGCATCGACCCCGGCGAGAACCCGAGTCAGACGGTGATCCGGGAGGCCGTCGAAGAGACCGCGCAGCACATCGAGATCTCCCAACTGCTGGACGTGCAGACCGACCACTGGATCGGACGCTCCCCCAGCGGCATCGTCGAGGACTTCCACGCGGTCCGGATCATCTATGCCGCCACCTGCCCCGACCCGACCGATCCGGTCGTCCAGGACGTCGGGGGCACCACGGCGTCCGCTCGTTGGGTGCCGCTGCAGCAGTGGCACCGGCTGCACTGGGCGGCCGGATCCCGGGCGCTGCTGGAGCGGCACCTGACCACCCTGGCGGCGCGGTTCGGCTACCGCCGGCGCAGCGCCGGCTGACCACCCCTGCCGTTGGTTGAGCCTGTCGAAGCCATCGTGTGCGCAGGCGTCCGAGGGGGTCTCGACAAGCTCGACCAGCGGGTGGGCGCACAACAACGCCGCCGGACGAACCGGCGGCGTTGTGCGAGGTCAGCCTCAGTTGGAGCGGAAGTAGGACAGCAGCCGCAGCATCTCGATGTAGAGCCAGACCATGGTGACGGTCAGGCCGAAAGCGCCACGCCACGACTCGGACGCCGGAGCGCCCATCGCGATGCCCTGCTCGATGTAGTCGAAGTCGAGGATCAAGTTGAACACGGCCAGGCCGACACCGATCGCGGAGATCAGCAGCAGGAAGGCCAGGTTGCCGCCCGAGAACAGGAAACCCATGCCGAACATCGACAGGACGAAGTTGACCAACAGCAGGCCGGCGTAGGCCAGGGTGCCGATCATCACCATCTTGCGGAACTTGTTGGTGACCTTGATCCGGAAGAACTTGTAGGCGCCCAACGTCGCGGCTGCGGTGACCAGCGTGGCCATGATCGCGGCCGGGACGATGCCGCCCCACGCGGATTCGTAGACCTTGCTGATCGCGCCGATGAAGACGCCCTCGATGGCCGCGTAGGCGAGCACGGCGCCGGGATTAATCACCCGGCGGGCCGACACCAGCAGCACCGTGACGAAACCGACGATCGCGCTGACGATCATCGCCGGGAACAGCAACGTCGCCGGCATGAACATGAAGGTGAGTGCCGCGGTCGCGATGACCGTGCCCATCGTGATCGCCGACTTGGTGATCACATCGTCGATGGTCATCGTGCCCTGGACGCCCGGGACGGGGTCTTGCGGGTAGGGCTGGCCGGGGTAGGGCTGGCCCGGCTGCTGATAGCCGAACTGACCCTGCGGCGGCTGACCGTACTGCTGGTACTGATTCGTCTGCTGCTGCGGGGTGAAAGCATCCGGCCTCGAAAGAACGGGGTTGGAGCTACGCATGTGGGTTTCTTTCTCTTCGTGAGTGTGCGTCCATAGTAGGCAACGCATCCATCGACCGGATGCTTCCCGGCCCGGGGATAACCCTGATCAGGCTCGCCATGACGAAATTCACAGCGCTCCCACTGGTGCTGAGGGCGAACCAGCTATCCTCACGCTGTGAATCGGGATGGCCTCCGCTGCGGAGCCGGCCACGCCGTCGAGGATGCCGGATGAGCAGCGAGCGCAGCTCGTGGCAGTTCGACAAGGACGACGTCAGGGCCCGGGTCGCCGACGTCAATGACGGTGTGTTGGGCGTTGCGGGCCTGGCCGAAGGACTGGCGCTCGTCCTCGACACCACACGATTGCCGCTGATCGTGCTGATGGCCTCGGCCGCCGGCGCAGTGTCGCTCGGCGCGGCGAAATACGCAGAGACGGCGGCCGAGCGCGAAGCACAGCAGGACGTGATCCGCACCGAACAGTATCTACTCGAGCTGAGCCACGCCGAGGAACTGGATGAACTCACCCAGCACTACCGCGACAAGGGCGTCAGCGAGGAAACCGCGCGAAAGGTGGCCGAAGAGCTGGATGCGGCGGACGCCCTCAGCGCTCAACTGGAAACCGAATACGGCATCCGCGAGATCCTGACACCTGGTGACCCCCTCAAGGAGGCACTCAGCGCGGCGATCGCCTTCATGCTCGGCGCAATGGTGACTGTGCTGATCGCGACGTGGGTGCCCCCGACGTGGGTCGAGGAGTTCATCCTCGTTGGCGTCGCCATTTCGCTCACTGTGACTGCCGTCGTCCTGTCTCGGTTGAGCGGCACCCGGGTCTGGCCGGCGATCACGCGCTCGCTGATCATCGGCGTGGCGGCGCTTGGTGCCAGCGTGCTGATCGGCTCGCTCATCGGCTAGAAGTCTTGGGCCGGCGGCTCGGGCGTAGTGACCGAAGTACCGGAGCACTACGCTCCGGCTATGAATTGGTCGTCGTTGCCCTCCCTGCAGGAACTTGTGCAGACCGGACGCGAGCTACGCCAGCGTGTGCCGCGACGCTCACTGGCCACGCTCACCGCTCGTCCGCGCGACCCGCTCGGCATCCTCGACGAACAGAACCGGACTCGGCTGCAGGACCTGATCGGGCTGCGCACCGAGCGCATGTCGGCCAACGCCTTCGCGTTCTATCGAGGCACCGCCGCGCTGATGGCTGCCGACCTGGCCGACGATCCACACACCGGGCTCCTGATCGCTGCCTGCGGCGATGCGCACGTGTCGAATTTCGGCTTCTATGCCTCGCGCACCCGCACATTGATGTTCGACCTGAACGACTTCGACGAATCGGCGTGGGCGCCTTGGGAGTGGGACCTGAAGCGGCTCGTCGCCAGCGTAGTAATCGGTGCCCGCCACTCCGGACGCTCCGACGAGGTCACGCAACGGGCCACGGTCGGTGCGGTGATGTCGTACCGACACGTGCTGAACGAGGCCATGGCACTCTCGCCCACGCAGCGCTTTTTCTCACACTTCGACGCCGAGGCGGGAATGGGCCGGCTGAAGGGTGCCTCGCAACGGGTGCTCCGGGCGGCGATCCGATCCGCCCAGAAGCGCACCGGCGAGCGCGCGGTGCGCCGGTTGACCACCAAAGACGCCCACGGCGGACGGCTGCGCTTCATTGAGCGGCCGCCGACGATGACTCCGATGGACGCCGAGGCCGAGCGCAATGTGCAGCTGTATGTCGAGCGTTGGCACGAGTCCGCGGCCCCGGACGTCCGACTGCTCGTCCAGCACTATGAGGTGGCCGATGTCGCCCGCCGCGTGGTCGGAGTCGGCAGTGTCGGCACCCGCTGCGCACTGGTGCTGCTGCAGGACAAGGACGGCCACGCACTGATCCTGCAGTCGAAGGAGGCGAACGCGAGTGTGCTGGAGCAGTACGGGCGCATCACCCAGCCGGAGCGCCTCACAACGATGGTCGAAGCCGGCGGGCAGGGTGCCCGCGTGGTGGCGATGCAGCGCATCCTGCAGGCGGTCTCCGACCCTCTCCTCGGCTACCTGCGCAGCACCCACGCCGATCTGTACGTGCGCCAGTTCCACGACATGAAGGGCGCCATCGAGGTCGACGAACTGGAGGATCAGCCGTTCATCGAATATGCCCAGGCATGCGCCGCCACCCTGGCCCGCGCCCACAGCCAGTCGCCGCGGGCGGCCGCGATCGTCGGCTACATGGGTTCGGGCAAAGCGGTTGCCGAGGCGATCATCACCTGGAGCCACGCCTACGCCGACCTCTCGGCAGCAGACTTCCAGGCGTTCGTCACGGCGAACCGGGCGGACCGGAAGGCCGGACAGCCGATCTCCACGAGGCTGGCACCCTGATCCTGGCGGGCCCGGCCTGGGGACAACCGATGAACGATGGCCTGGCGATCATCGAGGCCCCGGACGAGGAATTGCTCTTCTCGTGCCCCCGGCGGGGTTCGAACCCGCACTGGGGCGGGTTTAAGCCGCCTGCCTCTGCCGATTGGGCTACGGGGGCACGGGCCTGATCGTAGTGCGTGGCGGTACGCCCGGCACCACCGGGCGCCGATCCGGGCCGAGGTGCTACTGCTCCAGCAGGCCGAGCGCGAGGCCGTCCAGGATGTCGGACTCGCTGACGGTCAGGTCGACGCCGACCCGGCGTCCGACCCGGTCGGCGATCAAGGCGCCGGCACAGATCACGTCCGCCCGCTTGGGGTGCATGGACGGCAGCTCACGCACCTGCGCGACGCTGGAACTGAGCAGCCGCAGCGTCAGTGCCGACAGTTCGTCGCGGGCGATGGTCGAAGCGTGCACCTTCGTCCGGTCGTATTCGAGGAGCCGCTGGTTGACCGCCGACAGCGAGGTGGCGGTGCCGCCGACGCCGATCCAGGTGGCGACATCGGCGAACGGAATCCCGGAGCCGTCCAGCAGGGCGTCGATGTAGTCGGACGCCGCGGCGATCTGGTCGCCGGTGGGCGGGTCGCCGGCCAGGAACCGCTCACGCAGCCGGACGCTGCCGATGTCGAGGGAGAGTCCGTGTTCGATGCGGGGGGTGGTGCCGCCGCTGCCCAGCACCAGTTCGGTGGAGCCGCCGCCGATGTCCATCACCAGGGCGGGTGTGGCGACGTCGGGCAGCGCCGTGAGTGCACCGCGGAACGACAGTGCCGCCTCTTCGTCGCCGCTGATGATCTCGGCGTCGATGCCCAGCCGCTCGCGCGCACCGGCGAAGAACTCGTCGCGGTTGGATGCGTCCCGCGCGGCCGAGGTGGCGACCAGCCGGACCCGTTCGGCACCGAAGTCGGCGATCACGCCGGCGTATTCGGCGAAGGCGTCCAGGGTTCGCTGCAACGCGTCGGGGTGGAAGCGGCCGGTGGCGTCCACGCCCTGCCCCAGCCGGGTCAGGATGAGCCGCCGCTCCAGGTCGACGAGTCCGCCGTCCGTGCTCGGCTGGGCCACCAGCAGTCGCACCGAGTTGGTGCCGCAATCGATCGCCGCTACCTTCATCGCTCCCCCAGACATTCGCCGAACGGAAATTCTCGCAACAACTCGACGGCTTCGTCGCCGAGCGGATTGACCCCGGGTCCGGCGGCCAGTGCATGGGCCACCAGGACGTGCAGGCACTTCACCCGGGTTGGCATGCCGCCGGCACTGACCCGGTCGATTTCGGGCACCTCGCCCAACGTGGCACGGTCGGCCAGATAGGCCTCATGCGCCGCTGCGTAGCGGGCCGCCAGTTCGGCGTCCTCGGCCAGCCGCTGGGTCATCTCGGCCATCACCCCGCGGGCCTCCAGCGTCGAACAGCCGGCGACCGCCTTCGGGCAGGTCAGGTAGTAGGTGGTCGGGAACGGCGTCCCGTCGGGCAGCCGCGGCGTGGTGACCACCACGCCCGGGCTGCCGTCCGCACATCGCCAGGCGACCCGGACCAGGCCCCGCGGCATCCGGCCCAGCTGTTCCTCGATCGCCGCGATATCGGCGGGATCAATCAGGGACGCGGGCATGGCTGTCATTCTGCCCGTTGGCCGGTGGGGCTGTCGAAGTGCGGCCCGCGCCCGACATGGGGTGATGCGCTAGGAGCGGAACGAAAAGAACCGTCCCTCCGTACCGGAATGCACCGAAAGTGGGACGAAAAGAACCGTCCCCGCGTGCCGCGAGCTCGATCGGCGGTGGTCAGCGGCCGACGCGACGGGTGGGGTTGTCGGCGGTCTCCACCGAGCCCCAGAGGCGGTCGAACCACATCGCCGGGTGCTCACCGGGGGGCAACTCGTTGGTCGAGTCCAGGACGACGCCGCTGCCGAGCGGCTTGCCGTCCGGGCCGATCACCCGGTAGCCGGTCTCACCGGGCAGCAGCCAGCCCAGCCGGTCGCGGGCCTGCGCCTTGATGTAGGCGGGGTCGTTCCAGCGTTGCACTTCGTCCTCGAGCTGGGCGATGCGGGCGGTGCGCTCCTGGATCTGCTGGTTCGCCTCGGCCAGATCGCGCTGCTGATCGAGGTAGATCCGCAGCGAGTTGGCGTAGGACAGCGCGAGCACGATCAGCACGCTGAGCACGGCCAGGGCCCGTCGGGTGAGGCCGAGTCGGCTGGGCAGCTTCGGCAGCCGCCGCGGCGCCTTGGCGGCGTCGGGAGTTGTCGCGCTCGTCTCGTCGGGCACCGGGGTCGAACTCGACCGTGCCCCGGACGCGCGCGAGCCGGCCCGGGTGCGCGTGGAGCGCCCCGGGCCGGCTGGCGATGTACGTGCTGGCCGCCGTTCGCGGGCCATCAGACCTGACCTCTCATCAGGTCAAGCGTACGGTCAGTTGGTGCTGAACCTCGGGAAGGCGGCCGCACCGGCGTAGCGTGCCGCGTCTTCGAGGTCTTCCTCAATGCGCAGCAGCTGGTTGTACTTGGCGACCCGCTCGGTACGTGCCGGGGCGCCCGACTTGATCTGGCCACAGCCCAGAGCGACGGCCAAGTCGGCGATCGTGGTGTCCTCGGTCTCGCCGGAACGGTGGCTCATCATCGTGGAGTACTTGGCGTGGTGCGCCATGGTGACCGCGTCGATGGTCTCGGTGAGCGAACCGATCTGGTTCACCTTCACCAGCAGCGCGTTCGCGGTGCTGGAGTCGATGCCGCGCTTGAGCCGCTCGACGTTGGTGACGAACAGGTCGTCGCCGACCAGCTGCACCTTCTCGCCCAGTTCGTCGGTCATCGCCTTCCAGCCGTCCCAGTCCTCCTCGTTCAGCGGATCCTCGATGGAGACCAGCGGGTAGTTGGCGACCAGATCGGCGTAGTAGGCGACCATCTCGGCGGACGACTTGGCGGCGCCCTCGAACTGGTAGGTGCCGTCTTCGTTGAAGAACTCGGAAGCGGCCACGTCGAGCGCGAGCGCGACGTCCTTGCCGGGCTCGAAGCCGGCGTTACCGATCGCCTCGACGATCAGGTCGAGCGCGGCCCGGTTGCTCTCCAGGTTGGGGGCGAAGCCGCCCTCATCGCCCAAGCCGGTGGCCAGGCCCCGGCCCTTCAGCACGGCCTTCAGCGCGTGGTAGACGCCGGCACCCATCTCGAGCGCCTCGGCGAAGGTCTCGGCGCCGATCGGGGCGATCATGAACTCCTGGATG
>JBDHZN010000057.1:0-16738 GCA_039811845.1 Micropruina sp.
AGGCCAGCAGCCTGGTCGGTCTCGCAAGTGTGCTGACCACCGAGATGCCGTCCACGATGGCGGCGTTCAACTCTGGTGATCTGCCGGAATGGCATGCCACCATCCTGGCGCGAGAAACCGCCTGCCTGTCCCGACAGCACCGTAAAGCTGTTGATGCTGAACTCGGCCCGAAACTGGCCACGATGTCGGCCCGGGAGATCGCTGCCGAAGCCCACAAGCTCGCTTACCGGCTTGACCCGCACAGTGTGATGGACCGGATCGGGAAAGCCGAAACCGACCGGAACGTCACCATCCGACCCGCACCCGACTGCATGACCCGCATCTCCGCACTGCTACCGGTCGCGCAAGGCGTCGCCACCTACGCCGCGCTCACCCAAGCCGCTGACACCGCCCGAGCTGCCGGGGATGAACGATCCAGAAATCAGGTGATGGCCGACACCCTCGTTGCCCGCGTCACCGGGCAAGAAGCTGCCGACGAAGTTCCTGTCGAGGTCCAGTTGGTGATCACCGATGAAGCGCTGCTGGGCGGCAGTGACATCCCGGCCCGGCTGCACGGCTACGGACCCATCCCTGCCGGGTTGGCCCGCCGGCTCGCCACCAAGGCCGCCAAAGATCTGCACGCCTGGGTGCGACGGCTGTACAGCCCGCCCGGGGAAGGCCGACTGGTCGCCATGGAATCATCCCGGCGGCGTTTCCCCGACGGGCTGGCTGCGTTCATCGCCACCCGAGACGAGGTGTGCCGCACACCCTGGTGCGATGCACCTATCCGGCACACCGACCACATCACCCCCGCCACTGCTGGCGGTACTACCAGCGCCGGGAACGGGCAAGGGTTATGTGAGCAGTGCAACTACCTCAAAGAACATCCCGGCTGGCGTCACAGCGTCGAACCCGACGGCACTATCGCCGTCCGAACCCCCACCGGTCACGTCCATCACAGCCGGCCATCCGACCTGCCCCACGAACCACGATTCGAACCCTTCACCGTCGACTTCACCCACCTTTCACGACGGAGATACGCCGCCTGATCCAGCAGCGCATCGACCCGGCAGACTCCTGCGGCAACTGGAGCAACTCCGACGGCAGGACCGCCTCCCACAACGACGGCTGATCAGCTACGGTACGCAACATGAATGGTCCCAATCCCTTCTAGCCCAAGGGGTCGGGCCATTCTCCCTTGCCAAACCCGTATTCACCCACCGACACACCCACACAAAAGCCCCCGACTTTTCAGGTCGAAGTAGCTAGCGGGCGTCGGGGACCAAGCACGCCTGACCGGCAGGCGCCTCGGCACTCATCTCGGTGATTCCTGAGCCGCGGTGATCGCACTTCACCCTGCGCGAGCTTGCCACCACGTCGCCGCGGCAACCCGACTTGGCAGGTCGGCCTTCCGGTAGACCGAGTCGAGGTGCTTGCGCACAGTCCGCTCGGTGATCTCGAGGCGATGTGCAATCTGCTGGCTGGTCAACCCGAGAGTGAGCAGGCCCAGCACCTGCTGTTCACGACTGGTGGGCCAGTAGTCGCCGCCGGTTGGTCGGGCCGGTGACGAGACCTGCGGCAACCGCCCCCAGTGGTCGTTCGGCACGTCGACATCGGGCCGGCGATCGTTGGCAGTGAACCCGGATAGGCGGGCCAATTCACGCCGAAGAGCGAGTGCTGGCGCGAGCACGCTCTGGACCTGACCGAGCATCGCCATGTGGTCGGAGGAAAGATCCTTTTTCGTGCTGTGACATCCCAGCAGGACCAACTCTTGCCGAGTGCGGATCAGTGCTGCGGCGGACGCGAACCGCGTGCCGTGCGGATACGCGTGCAAGCGCTCGAATATCTCGGTGTGACGAAATCTGGGTAAGTCGACTATGTCGCTGAGGCGGATCGGAGTAGTCGTGCCAAGTTCGATCAGCGCATGAACGCCGGGATGCTTTCGCGGATCGGACAACACTGACCCAACCTGGGAGGGCGCCTCTGCCGGCCTGGGTGGAGACTCAGCCCAGGTCGATGCGCACATGTCGCCTGTGCCCGTCACAGTGAATCGAACGACATGGATGGATTCGTCGCCGACCAGGAACTCCTCGAGGTACGCACAGAGCGATGTCTCCCATGCGATGTCGCTGCAGGCAATGGACCATGCCTGCTCCCGCATCCGCTCCTGGAATCTATGTTCCCGGGACGAACTACTGCATCCTGGCGTGGCCATCTCTCACCCCCATAATCAGGTGGCCCAATCGCCCGTCTCGATGATCGCAATCGTCGAGCGGCGTTGCGATTGAGACATCCCCCATATGGGTTACTCAGTACACTCACCCCGCAGATGGGAACCATGTCGATGTCGGAGCGACGTGGCGAAGGGACATGCGATGCCTCGTGGAGACAGATTTGCCGGCACGCCACGCCAGCTGTCGAGCTTCATCGGTCGGGAGGCGGAATCGGAGCAGGTTGAGCTGCTTCTGCGACAGCACCGGCTGGTGACCATCACCGGTCCGGGTGGTGCAGGCAAGTCGCGCCTCGCAATGCATGTCGTGGATGGCGTCGGTGACGAAGTCTGGTGGGTGGAACTCGTCGACCTCGGGCAGGTGGATCTCATCCCTGCCCGGATCGCTCAGGTGACGGGCGTCCAGCCGTTGCCCGGAACGGACATTCTCACCCAGCTCGTCGCCCAGTTCGCCAGTAGGCCGACGCTCCTTGTGCTCGACAACTGCGAGCACCTCGCAACCGGCGTTGCGAGGCTGGTCCAGGACATGTTGAGCCGGGGAACTCGGTTGCGGGTCTTGGCGACCAGCCGCCGTCCGCTCGGCATCGACGGGGAGGTGGTGTGGGGGATTCCGCCACTGGACTTGCCGCCCGAGACTCATGCTGTCACCGAGGAGGATCTGCAGTCCGCGGCGAGCGCCCGATTGTTCCTGGACCGGGCTCGAGCCGCGCGACCGGCACTCACCCTCGACGACGAGTCCGTCGGTCATGTCGCGCACCTGTGCCGTCACCTGGACGGCATGCCGCTGGCGCTGGAATTGGCCGCCGCCCGTGTCCGGTCCTTGGAGATCGGGCGGATCCGGGCCGAGCTGGACAGCGCACTCGACCTGCTGGGTGGCGCTGGCTCGCCCCGAGCGTCCCGGCATCGAACGATGCAGGCGTCGATCGCGTGGAGTGAGGGCATCCTCACCCCTGAGGAACGCATCGTCCTGCGCAGGCTCGCCGTTTTCGCCGGAGGTTTCAGCTTGGACGATGCCTTGGCGGTCGTCACCGGAGCCGATCTCTCCCGCGCTCGCGCTATCGAAGCGGTCGACGGTCTCGTGACCCAATCGCTGCTGCTGTTCGACGACGGCAGAGTCGGTCCGCCGCGGTATCGGTTGCTGGAGGTCATCCGGCAGCACGCGACCCGGCGACTGCGTCAGGCTGGTGAGCAGCAGACCATGCGTCGCCGACATGCGGAACACTACGCTGCTTGCGCGGCCGAACTGGGATCGTGCCTCGCACGCGGCTGGGACGATGCAGCGTTTGCCCGGTTGGCAGCTGATCTCGACAACTTGGAGGCCGGTCTGCGGTACCTCTGCGATCAGTCCGAGCACGACCGCGCAGCAGAACTGCTGTGGAATACGCAGAATGTCTGGGGTTTGGCCGGCCCCGTCATGGCAACGGGCGTCGTGCAGCACCTGCTGACCCACGGGGACACCTTGAGCCTGGACTCCTTGGCGCGCGTGTATGTGGCGACCGCAGTGATCCAAGCGGACGCGGGAGCGCTGGCCGCAGCCTTCGACGCGGCAGCCATGGCACTCCCATTGGTGCAGCGGATCAACGACCCCGTTGTGGCTGCACGCGCGCGGGTGTACTTCGAGGCGATCCGTTCCTTCGCCGATCCGATCGGTGTCGAGGCCGACCTACGGCGCGCCGTAGAGCATTGCATGGCGGTCGGCGACGCGGTCGGTGCTCCCTTCGGGAGATTCTGGCTCACCGCGTGCATCACGGTTCTCCAGGGTTGCAGCCCTCGAGCCCTCGTGCTGCTGGCCGAGAATTTGGCCGACGAGGGGACCTTGGGCCACCCGGTCTACGCGGCTGGGGCGCATGCGCTCATGGCTGAGGCGATGCAGGAGCGTTGTGAGATCGACACCGCCCTTCACCACGCGCGTGCCGCAGAGCAGAAGGTCGAGCATGTCGCCCTCCTATTGGGTCGCGGTGCCGACCGGTTCAGGGCGATGTCCATCGCCGGGAGTATCGCCGCACTCGTGCGCGGCTTCACGTCGATCCTGAGGCGTCAACCGCCGCTTCCAGGTGTTGACCTCGTCTCCGCCTCGCTACGTTCCGCCGCGGACGGACACGGTGTCGCCGCTTACCTCTATCGCTTCCTGAGCGGGCTCGATCACCTGCGGAGGGATGACTTCGCGTCGGCGTTGGTGGACCTGGAGGCCGCGATTTCGTTGTCCGCTGCCATCGGTGGATGGTTCCAGGCCAACACCCGGATCGTTGCAGCTCTTGCGGCGCTCTCCTCTGATGACCCGTTAGGAGCTGGCGACTGGCTCGCCGCGATCGAGGTGGAGGACGTGATCGCGCCTTTACTGCGCGCCAAGTATCGTGTCGTCGAGGCTGACTTGGCGCTGCTCCGTAATGCGCCACAGGAAGCCGAGCACCTGGCCCACCTCGAACTGCAAGCCACTGCGGATGTGCGAGCGATCATCGAGGTAGCGATGCTGATCGAGGTCCTCTCGCGCACCGCGATGGCGCAAGGCGACCCCATCCGAGCGGTTGTTCTGGGTGCAATGGCGACCGGTCTCCGGATGGACAAGGGGTTGACGCTAGGCCCGACAGGCCATCTCCTACCGTTCCAGCACGACCTCGAAGTGGCCAAGGAGACCTTGGCCACTCAACAGTTCAAGGATGCCTGGCGGCAAGGAAGCACTTTGGGTCTCGATGAGGCTGTCGCCTTCGTTCGCCGAACCCGGGGGCCGCGTGGCCGTCCGTCCTTCGGCTGGAGCAGCCTGACGCCCACCGAGCGCCAAGTGGCCGAACTGGTCGCCCAAGGCATGACCAACCCACAGATCGGAGCTCGGTTACTGAGCTCGCGTGAAACCGTCAAAACACATCTGCGCCACATCTTCGCCAAGCTCGATGTGCACACTCGCACCCAACTCGCCGCTCAGGCTCAACAACTTTCGCGGCGCGAAACTGGCGTCTCCGATTGAGAAAGCATCGGGAGCGCCTGCCGGCAGGCAATGAACGCGGCGATGGAGCTTGGTAGGCAGGAGACTCCTGATCTTCCAAGCTCATAGCCCAATCCTGAGGCACTCACGTCAGTGGCTGAAGCGACACCTTGGCGACAGGATACGTCCGACGCAGATTTGATAGTGCCACTGCCCCATGGGTAAACGCAGACCGTTGAGTTCGACCACCAACGGCCGCGCCGACACCCCACATCGAAAGGCCATATCGGCATGCCCGAAAAGAAGTTTGAACCACCCCAGGCGGTGGTCTCGCACGCTCCGCTACCCGAAATCCCCGACCTGGTCAATTTTGCCGTTCCGGCCAGGCCGATCTACGCCGTCCAACCCAACGGAGACCTGGTCTGGTACCGGCATGTCGGCGTCAATGACGGCCGCAAACGCTGGGCCGATGGAAGCGGCAAGAAGATCGGCAACGGCTGGGGCCACTTCCTACACGTCTTCGGCGGCACCGACGGAATCATCTACGCCGTCCAACCCAACGGAAACCTGCTCTGGTACAAGCACCTCGGCGCGCGAGACGGAACACCACCCTGGGCCGACGGAAACGGCAAGCAGCTGGCCAAGGGCTGGGGTTTTCCTCACGTCTTCGGCGGCACCGACGGAATCATCTACGCCGTCCAACCCAACGGAGACCTGCTCTGGTACAAGCACGTAGGCGCGCAGGACGGAACGCCGGTGTGGACTGATAGCCGAGGCAAGAAAGTCGGCAACGGCTGGGGCCACTTCCTACACGTCTTCGGCGGCACCGACGGAATCATCTACGCCGTCCAACCCAACGGAGACCTGCTCTGGTACAAGCACGTAGGCGCGCAGGACGGAACCCCACGCTGGGCGGACGGAAGCGGCAAGAAGGTCGGCAACGGCTGGGGCCACTTCATCCACCTGTCGGGCTCAAAGAACAGGGCGAAGCGCGCACCAGCCAACAAGCTCCAGTGGCGTGTGCGCTGGTGGCGAGAGTATGAATCTGACGACTCGGGGCTGCAGGGCGCGACGGATGAGACAGCAGTCCAGGCGAGCGGCTTCGAAACGAGCATGACCGTCGTCGCTGGGGCCGACGGCGGGCCAGCCCTCGAACTCATTCGTGGTGGGCACATCCCCGACCTCCTTGCTCGGCGTGACAGGAGGCCGGACCTGCTCCCGCAAGTACTCCTGGAGTTCGACGTGTCTCAGCCGGCGCTCTGGCCGCGTACCTTCATCGTCATCTTGCAGTTCATTGAAAGGGACAACGCGGATCTCGCCCGCCTTTACGACACGATCGAGCGTGAGTACGGCAACAAGATCGACGAACTCCTTGGTAAGGCGGGCGTCGTAATCGGCGGCGCCGTGGGTGGCCTGATCCTCGGCGCAGAGGGCATAAAGGCCGGCGAGCAACTGGGCGTCTATCTGGGGGAAGCACTCAAGGAGGCGCACCGACTGTCGGCTCCCTTGATTCTCCAAGGCTGGTCGGATGACATCTTCCCACCCGTGGTCCTGCAACTGACCGTCAACGATCCTGCGGAGTTGACTCCGATGGGAGCCACCTCAGGTATCCGCACACTCGACCTGCGCTGGCCCGGCAGTGACGCGCACTACGGCTTGGACTACGACTGGAACGCTCTGTGAGGAAAATATCCCTCAGCGCCGCCGCCGTGTTCACAGACTGTCGGCGCCGACCTACAGACTGTCCTGCATGATTGATCACTTCGGCGTCAACGTGGCCGACATGGCCGCCTCCGTCCGCTTCTACGACACCGTGCTCGGCACACTCGGCTTCACCCGCCAGATGGATTTCGGTGAGGCCATCGGCTACGGCACGCAGGGCCACCCTGATTTCTGGGTCAGCTCGGCTGCCAGCGGCAGCTCCAACCGCGAATGTCACATCGCCTTCGCCGCGGCCGACCGGGCGGCCGTCCAGGCCTTCTTCGACGCGGCGACCGGGTTGGGTGCCGAGACTCTGCACGCACCCCGAGAGTGGCCGGAATACCATCCGGGCTACTTCGGCGCCTTCGTCCGCGACCCCGACGGCAACAACGTCGAGGCCGTCTGTCACAGCTGAGGCTCAGCGGCCGACGGTGGGCCGGTCCTCGAAGCTGCGGACGAAGACCGGCTGCTGCGCGGTCGAGGCGTCCGCGTCGTAGCGATAGCCCTGCTCGGCGAACCGCTTCACCGCGCCGGCCGTCCGGACGCGCTCACGCACCAGCCAGGACGCCAACATGCCGCGCGCCCGCTTGGCGTAGAACGAGACCACGCTGCGGGTGCCGCGGGCGTTGGTGTCCTCGAACCGGGGCGAGATCACCGGGCAGTCGAGTTCACCGAACCGGACCGACTTGGCGTATTCCTCGGACGCCAGGTTGAGCACCGTGCTCGCGCCGGGCGACTCGGCCAGGTCGGCGCGCAGCAGGTCGGTGATCGTCGAGCCCCAGTAGGCGCACAGGCTGCTGCCGCGCTCGGTCGCCAGCGGCAGGCCCATCTCCAGCCGGTACGGCTGGATCAGGTCGAGCGGGCGCAGCACCCCGTACAGCCCGGAGAGAATCCGCACCGTCTTCTGCGCCTCGGTGTAGTCACGGGTGTCCCACCGCTCGCGCACCGCCAGGCCCTGGTACACGTCGCCGGCGAAGGCGAGCACCGCCGCGCGGGCGTTGCGCATGGTGAACGGCAGCGAGAAGTCGGCGTAGCGCTGCGCGTTGAGCGCGGCGAGCTCGTCCGAGATGTGCATCAGGCCGGCGATCTCAGAGGTGGACTTGCCGCGCATCAGCTCGATCAGTTCCGCCGAGCGGTCGAGCAGCCTGGGCTCGGAGTGCTTGCGGGTGGGCAGGGCGGAATCGAAGTCCAGCGACTTCGCGGGCGACAGCAGAACCAGCACCATCGCAGCCTATAGCGACCTATGACGACCGGGTCGCCACCACCGACCCACAATGAGCCAAGCTGTTTGGAAACCCGCATATGGACGCTGATACGTATCTATGCTGCCATCCATGCCGCAGATACGGACACTAACGGCTGCCCTTTGAGCGCCGCACCCACTCTCGCCACCACCCGATCACCCAGCACACCGCCCAGGCGCCCCACCGCCCTGTCGGCCCTCGTCGGCCTACTGAGTGTGCTGCTGTTGATCGTGGTGGTGCTGGCCCTGTGCACCGGCCGCTACCTGATCTCGCCGGCCGAGGTCATCCAAGCACTGACCAGTGCCCTCACCGGGGCACCGCCAGCCGACCCCTCGATCGCCAACGTGGTACTCAACCTGCGCCTGCCGCGGATCGGCGCCGCGGTGCTGATCGGCGCCGCACTCACCCTGGCCGGCGCCAGCTACCAGAGCATCTTCCGCAACCCGCTCGCCGCGCCGGACCTGCTCGGCGTCACCCACGGCGCCTGCGTCGGCGCCTCGATCGCGATCGTTCTCGGGCTGGGCACCGTGTGGGTGCAGGGCCTGGCCTTCGTGGTCGGCTTCGGCGCGCTGGCGCTGGTCGCCTGGATCCCGCGGCTGATCCGGCGGTCCTCCTCGGTCACGCTGGTGCTGGCCGGCATCATCGTCGGTGGCCTGATGCAGGCGATCATCGGGCTGCTGAAGTATGTCGCCGATCCCGAAACCCAGTTGGCCGACATCGTCTTCTGGCAGCTCGGCAGCCTGGCCAAGGTGACCGCGGCATCGGTGACCGCGATGGCGCCGCTGATCGTGCTGCCCGCGGTGGTGCTGCTGACGCTGCGCTGGCGGCTGAACCTGTTGACCCTGGACGACGCCGAAAGCGCGGCGCTCGGCGTCAACATCCGCGTCGAACGCGGCCTGGTGGTGTTGTGCGCGACCCTGCTGACCGCCGCGGCCGTGTCACTGAGCGGCAGCATCGGCTGGGTGGGACTGGTGGTGCCGCACGCCGCCCGCATTCTCGCCGGCAGCGACAACGCGCGGTCACTGCCGGTCGCCGCGCTGCTGGGCGGCATCTTCATGCTGCTGATCGACACGCTGGCCCGCTCGCTGAGCCCCGGCGAAATCCCGCTCGGCATTCTCACCGGCCTGATCGGCACCCCGGTGTTCGTGCTCATCCTGGCCCGCCGGGGGGCGGATTCGTGACCGCACCTTTCGATGCGCCAGCGTTTCTCGACGTGCAGGGCATCGGCTTCGGCTACCGTCCGGGTCACCCGATCTTCACCGAGCTGTCGTTCACGCTCGAACGCGGTGAGCTGTTCACCATCCTGGGGCCCAACGGCGCCGGCAAATCGACCCTGCTCAACTGCGTCACGGCGGTCCGGCCGCCACAACAAGGGCGGATCGTGTTGGAGGGTGCCGAGGTGGTCGGGCTGCCGCCCCGCGTCCGGGCCCGGAAGATCGCCTATGTGCCGCAGACCAGCACGGTCAGCTACGCCTACACCGTTCTCGACTACGTCCTGATGGGACGGGCTCCGCACCTGAACCTGATGCAGCGGCCGTCCGAGGCTGACCGCGCGCTGGCCCACGACGCGCTCGAGTTGCTCGGCATCGCCGAACTCGCCGGACGTCCGTGCACCGAGATCAGCGGCGGCCAACGGCAACTGGCCAGCATCGCCAAGGCGGTCGTCCAGGACCCGGAACTGATCGTCTTCGACGAACCGACCGCCGCCCTCGACCACGGCAACCAGACCCGGGTGCTGCAGCTGCTCAGCGACCTGTCCCGGCAGGGCTTCGGGATCATCAGCACCACCCACAACCCCAACCACGCGATCCTGCTCGGCGGCAGCGCCGGCATCCTCACCCGCGCCGGCCGCTTCCACACCGGAGCGGTGGCCGAGGTGGTCCGCGAGGACCTACTCAGCGAGGTCTACGAGACGGATCTACGCGTGGTCTACGTCGAGCAGCTCGGACGAACCGTCTGCGAGACCCCCGCATTGCCCACAGCTGAGCCAACGATGAAAGGACGTGCTCTTCGATGACAACAACCAGGAAACCCAAGGCGATGGTGGGCCTGCTGGCCGCCACCACCCTGTTCGGGCTGGTGGCCTGCAGTTCCCCGCAGCCCGCCGCCCCCAGCACTGCGGCGTCCGCCCCGGCACCCACGCTGGGTCCGGACGCCCGCACGGTCACCGATCAGGGCGGCACCACCGTGCAGATTCCCGCCAAGGTCGAGCGGGTCGCCGACCTGTGGCACGCCAACAACCAGGTGGTCCTGGTGCTGGGTGGCGGCGACAAGCTGGTGGCCACCACCAACGTGATCAAGCAGAACAAGTGGTTCGCCACCGTCCATCCAGGCATTGCGAACGTGACGGCGCCGTTCAGCGGTGACGACCTGCAGGTGGAGGAACTGGTCAAGCTACGGCCGGATGCCGTGCTGTCCTCCAACGACGCCCAGATCACCACCGCGCGCAACGCCGGCCTGCCGGCGGTCAAGGTGAACTTCCAGGACTTCGACGGACTACGCAAGACCGTGCAGCTGACCGCCGACGTGCTGGGTGGCGACGCCCCGGCCAGGGCGACGAAGTATCTGACCTACCTGGACAAGAACATCGCCAAGGTGGACAGCGGGCTGAAGGGCCTGGCGGACGCCGACCGGCCGTCCGTGCTGCACATCGTCGGCGCCACCGATCTGCTCAAGGTGGACGGCCGCAAGTCGATGATCGACGAGTGGATCAACCTGGCCGGCGGCAAGAACGCGCTCGATGTCGAAGGCAACATGGCGCAGGTGACGATGGAGACCGTGGTGGCGTCCGATCCCGACGTCATCATCATCGGCAGCACCAGCAGCGAAGAGGCTCTGAACCTGTTGCGCAACGATCCGGCCTACTCGCAGCTGCGTGCGGTGAAGGAAGGCAAGGTCTACGGCAACCCGCGCGGCACCTTCGCCTGGGATCGGTACAGCGCCGAGGAGGCCCTGCAGGTGCTCTGGGTAGCCCAGCTGCTGCACCCGGAGAAGTTCAAGAACCTCGACATGGTGACCGAGACCAGGAATTTCTACAAGAACTTCCTGGACTACGACCTGACCGCCGATCAGGCGAAGCTGATCCTGGCGGGCAAGGACCCCGCCTGAGGGTCAACCAGTGAGGCTCAGCCCGCGGCGACGGTGATGTCGACCACGATCTCGGTGGCCAAGCGCTCCAAATCGGCCTGCAGGCCGCCGAGATCCTGGTCGGCACTCACCGGCGCCGTCAGGTGGGCTTCGAACAGCCGTCCGCCGGCCATCGGGGCGTCCCTGGTCTCGGTGATCAGCTTCTCGATGCTGATGCCGTGCCGGCTCAGCACCCCGGAGACATCGCGCACGATGCCCGGGTGGTCGTTGCCGACCAGATCGACCTGGATGTGCTGCGCCGCCTCCGCCGGTTCCTCGCTGCCCGCGTGCAGGCTCACCTCGAGCAGGCCACTCAGCGGTTCGAGTGCGGACGCCAGCTCGTCCGCCCGCTCATCGGGGACCCGGACCAGCACGATGCCGGCGAATTTGCCGGCCAGCTCGGCGAGCTGACTGCGTTCCCAGTTGCCACCATGAGCGGTGACGACATCGGCGAGCGCGTTGACGAGTCCGGCGCGATCGTCACCGATCACGGTGAGCACAAGGGTGGCCATGCCGGGAGCGTAGCGGACCCCCACCGAGCGCTCGCCGAACTATTTGGGGCTCGCTGAATTCGGCGAGCGGGAAATAGTTAGGCGAGCGGTGGGTGAAACCTCAGCGGGTGCCGAAGGCCTCGATCACCTCAATGATCTCGGGACGCATCCGGGTCGGGCTGATCACCTTGTCCACCGAGCCGACCTCGGCGGCGCGCTGGATGTTGTGCACCCCGTCGAACTCGGCGGCGACCTCGCTGATCTTCTCCGCCCGCACGGCGGCCCGGACGTCGTCCAGCTCGGCCTGCAGCCGGGCCCGTTCCTCCGGACGCGCCGATCGACGGCGGCCCTCCAGTTCGGCGACCCGCGGGTCGGCGGCGGTGCGCTTCGCGACGTCGCCGGCGAACACCACCGCTGCCGCCGGAGCGCCACCGATGACAGAGGCGAACGAGCCTTCCACCGCCAGCACCGTCATGTTCTCGTTGAGCGTCTTGGAGAACACCACGAAGGCGCCGCCGTGGTAGCGGGAGATCACCACGAAGACGATCGGGCCGTCGAAGTTGACCACCGCCCGGCCGATCTCGGCACCGTATTCGAGCTGCAGGTTGCGCATCGACTCGGGTGAGCCGTCGAATCCGGACAGGTTGGCCAGCACCACCACCGGGCGGTTGCCGGACGCCGCGTTGATCGCCCGGGCCACCTTCTTGCTCGACCGCGGGAACAACGTGCCCGCGGTGTAGGTGTCGGGGCCATCGGTGGGCGGGAAGCCGGCCCGGGGCACCGGCTTGGACTCGATGCCGACCAGGCAGATCGAATGTCCGCCGATCCGGGCGTCCATCACCACCGCCGTCTCGGCGTCGGCCATGCCGGCCCAACGTTCGGTGCGCGGATGGTCGGCGTCGGTGACGGCGGCCATCACGGTGCGGATGTCGAACGCCTTCTTCCGGTCCGGGTTGGCGGTGAAGATCTCACCGACGGTGGCGAACTCGCCGCCGTGCGGATAGCTGGACACGTCCCGATCGGACGGGTCGCTGGTCGGCGCGCGGCGCGGGCCGTCCTCGCCCGGCATCACGTAGGTCTGGGCGTAGTGGCTCATCAGGATGCGGAACGCGGCCGGCAGGTCGGGCGTCCAGTACTGGGCCTGGCCGTTGGGACCCATCACCCGGTCGTAGCCGCCGATGCCGAAGTTGTCCTCGGCGGAGACGCTGCCGGAGAAGTCCAGGGTCTGCTTGCCGGTGAGCACCATCGCCGAGTCGGGGGTCATCACCAGGATGCCCTTGGTGTGCATCAGCATCGTCGCCTCGGCGTTCCAGTACGGCTGGGCGCCCACGTTGATGCCGGCCACGACGACGTTGATCTCACCGCCGTCCTGGGTGAAGTTGATGATCCGGCGCAGCGCCGCCCCCACCCAGTCCATGTTCTCGGTGCCGGAATCCATCGAGATCCGGGCCCCGGAGCTCAGCGTGAACCACTCCAGCGGCACCTGCATCTGCTCGGCCAGGTCGAGCGCGGCGATGATCCGCCGGCACTCGGGTTCGGCGACCGCGCCGAGGCCGCGGGTCGGGTCGCCGGACAGCACGATCCGGGTCATCCCCTCCGGGTACAGCGGGGACGGCGTGGTCACCTGGGCACAGATGATGCCGGCCTTGTTGAGTCCACGCGGACGATTCACCGGCACCAGGGCGCCATCGGCGTCCAGGTCGAGTTCGACGATGCTGCCGCCGGGCCCGGCCAGCACATCGCTGAGCTCGTAGGGGTAGACCAGCCCACGACGCCGTGCCCGCAGCACCCGGGAGGTGTAGTCGTCCAGCGGCTTCAGCGGTTCGGTGGGCGGCGGCTCGATCACCGCGGTCACTCCGGCACCGGCCCGGTAGTGGAACCGGACGGCCAGCGGAATGATGCCCTGCCCCGGCTGGTCGAACCGGCCCTGGGCCAGCACCTCTTCGATGCCGGCCCCCTCGCCGAGCGGGGTGATCTTAGTCTGCAGCGACACGATGTCCTTGTGATCGAGGTCGATCACCGGCCAGACATGCACCCAGACGTGGTTCATGTCCATCCGGTTGCCCTCGCTGCCGCGCGCCGCCCGGGTCCGCCGGATCGCCTCCAGACAGTTCTCCACCGCCCGTTCGGCGTGCGGCAGGCCGAGCATCCGGCCCTTCTCGTCACGCACCGGGGCCAACTGGCGCACCTGCGCCATGGCGACCAGGCGACGGTCGGCCGGGTTGGACTTGGCGACGCAGTCGAACAGCAGCACGTCCTCGGGTGCGGGCAGCCGGGTCAGGTCGAACTCGCGCAGTCGCCACAGGTCGAGCCGGCGGGCGACCATCGGGTGCACGCCACGGATCCGCTGGTCCTCGGCGATCTCACCGGACGTCGTCCAGCGGAAGGTCAGGTAGCGCGGCTCGGAGTGATGGTCGCAGACGGCGACCACGATGCGGCGGACGTTCTGGCCCAGCGACCAGCCGGAGAACACCCCTTCAAGGTGGGCACTGGCCCGATCGGAATCGGGTGCATCCGGCCACGACAGGTACAACTCGACCACTGCCTCCTCGTCACCGCCGTGGGCGGCGAGCAGGTCGGTGACCAGGGTGCTGATCGGCCCGTCGGCGGCCAGCTCGTCGACCCTGCCCAGCGTCGACACCACCCGGGTCGGACGGCCCTCCAGCCGGTAGTCACCGGTCGCCGCGGCCCGTCCGTCGACGGAGAGCCTGCTCAGCGCGGTCAGATCGAAGTCGCCGTAGTGCTTGCGGATCAGCACCTCAAGCATTGGCTCCTCGGCCTGGACGCCCGCGGCCAGCCGATCGGCGAGGAAGCCGACGGTCGGCTCGGGGATGGCGGCCAGCGCCGCGATCCGCTCGTCGCGGTCGGGCGCGTCCGGATCGGCGGCCAGCGCGGCCACCTCGTCGGCCACTCCGGCCAGCACCGCGTCGCGCTCGGCGTCCACCTGGGGCTGGTCGAACCAGCGGAACCGGATCGAGCGCGCCACGTCGCCGACCACCGGGAAGCGCCGCTGGGTGGCCCGGACCAGCCGTTCCAGTTCGGCGCGCGCATGATCAGCGACCTCCGGCTGCGGTGCGGGCTCGCTGATCCAGCGTTCCAGCAGCGAGGTGATCACCTTCAGGTCGGACGCGAAGCGCTGCTGGGCGAGGAAGATCCGGAAGACCGCCTCCTCGACCTGCGGCGTCCGGGTCAGCTCGGTGATGCCGTAGTGGGCGAACACCTTGGCCAGCCGGTCGGTGAACTGCATCGGCAGGCCGGCGCGGGCGGCGTCCAGGCTCTGCAGGTAGCGGTGGAAGTGTTCCCGGTCGCTGTGCACCCGCAGTTCGGTGCTGGCGTCCTCACCGGCCGGACGGTTACGGCTCAGCTCGGCGACGTCGGCGAACAACCCGATCAGCGCGATCTCGCCGGTCATCACGTCGGCGCCGGCGGCGCACAGCTCGTCGCGGGTGCTCAGGTAGCCGGCCAGCGGCCGGTACTCGGGGTCGGCGTCGAAGCCCATCACCAGCGCGGACAGGTCGGACAACAGCCGGTTCGCCCGCAGTTCGGGGTCGGTGATCGCCGGCACCGGCGGCAGCTCCAGGCCGGGACCGGTCGCCACCACCTCTTCGACGACAGCGGTCTCGTCGGAGACCGGCTCGAGCCGGACCAGCGGCGCCATCGTCTCCACCTGGCTGCCGGTGATCACCAGCAGCTCCTTCACCCGGCAGGCGAAGGGGGCGACCAGGACGGTCTCCATCTTCATCGATTCGAGCACCAGCACCGGCGCACCGGCCGCCACCTGCTCGCCGACCGCGGCCGGGGTGGCGACCACCAGCGCCGGCGCTGGGGAGCGCAGCACGCCGCCCTCGTCGCGGCTGACCCGGTGGGTGATGCCGTTGACCTCGATCAGGTGCACCGGGCCGTGCGTGGCGGTGACCAGGCGGTAGCGCTGGTCACCGACCTGGAGCCGGCTGTGGAAGTCGTCCAGTCGCAGCAGGGACGCCTCGACCGTGCTGGCCTGGTCGCCCTGCGCCACCCGTACCCGGTAGCGCTGCGGGCCGATCCGGAAGGCGGTGACCTGGTAGGTCACCCCGCGCAGCTTCAGGTCGACGGGACGCCCGACCGAGTGCTGCACCTGCGGCCGTCCGCCGTGAGCGGTCTCCAGCAGCCGGGCGATCTCGACATCCTCGGTGTCCTCGTAGGCCTGAATGGCGGACGCGACCAGCGCGATCCCGGAGTGCCGGTCGGCGACCAGGCCGCCCTCGCCGCGGACCCGGTCGATCCAGCCGGTGTCAGCCCATTCGACACCGTCGGCGCCGATCACCTCGGGGCGGCCGAGCAGGTCGAGGATGAAGCTCTTGTTGGTGGAGCCGCCGTCGATCACCACGGTGGTTTCGTTCATCGCCCGCCGCAGCCGGCCCAGCGCCTCGCTGCGGTCGCGTCCAAAAGCGATGATCTTGGCAATCATCGAGTCGAAGTCGGCAGGAATCTGATCACCCTCGGCCACCCCGGTGTCGACCCGGATGCCGGGACCGGCCGGCAGGTCGAGCCGGGAGATCCGTCCGGGTGAGGGAGCGAAGTCGCGGTCGGGATCCTCGGCGTTGAGCCGCGCCTCGACGGCGTGCCCGAACTCGCTGGGCCGGTCGACCAGCCGTTCGCCCGAGGCCACTCGGATCTGGGCCTTGACCAGGTCGAAGTCGTTGGTGACCTCGGTGATCGGGTGCTCCACCTGCAGCCGGGTGTTCACCTCGAGGAAGGCGAACGCCTTGTCGCCGGGGTGGTAGAGGAACTCGACGGTGCCGGCGCCGGCGTAGTCGACTGCCAGCGCCAGCCGTTCCGCGGACGCCTTCAACTCGTCGGTCTGATCGGCACTCAGCAGCGGGGACGCCGACTCTTCGATCACCTTCTGGTTGCGGCGCTGCACCGAGCAGTCCCTCACGCCCAGCGCCCAGGCGGTGCCCTGACCGTCGGCGATGATCTGCACCTCGACGTGCCGGGCGCCGGTGACCAGCTTCTCCAGGAACACCACGCCGGAGCCGAAGGCGCGTTCGGCCTCGTCGCGGGTGCG
>JBDHZN010000058.1:0-16543 GCA_039811845.1 Micropruina sp.
ACGGACTGGCGGTAGAAGTGCGCCGCCAGTTGGGGCAGATCCTTGGCGTCGAACCAGACCGCCACCGCGATGTACTGCTGGCTGGCGGAGAACTCGTTGCGGACCTGGGCCTGGAGCAGGCCCATGAAGGTGGAATCGGTCGCATTCATGCGTCCACGCTACGCGCGATCTACGCCTCCGCAAGGCAGGAGAGCCTTCCCTAATGACCCGCCCATCCCCGCTGATCGAGCTTGTCGACCCCCGCTGACCGAGCTTGTCGACCCCCGCTGACCGAGCTTGTCGACCCCCCGCTGATCGAGCTTGTCGAGATCCTTCTGAGGGGTCTCGACAAGCTCGACCAACGGGTGTGTCAGTGAGGGGTCTCGACAAGCTCGACCAACATAAGGCTCAGAGCAGCCGGGCCGACAGCACCCCTTCGATGTTCCGGATGCGGTCCACCAGGGACTCCGGAATCGCGCCCTCGACGTCCACCAGGGTGTAGGCCAGGTCGCCACGCGACTTGTTGAGCAGGTCGGAGATGTTCAGCTGGGCGTCGGCCAGCATGGTGGAGATCTGACCGACCATGTTCGGCACATTGCTGTTGGCGATCGCCAGCCGCCGGGTACCCTCGCCGCGAGGCAGCCGGGCGTCCGGGAAGTTCACCGAGTTCTGAATGGTGCCGTCCTCGAGGTACCAGCGCAGCTCGTCGGCAGCCATCCGAGCGCAGTTCTCTTCCGCCTCGTTGGTCGAGGCGCCCAGGTGCGGCAAGGTGACCACCCGCGGTCGCTTGTTCAACGTCGGGGTGGGGAAGTCGCACACGTAGCCGCGGATCTGGTTGGCCTCCAACGCGGCCAGCAGGCTCGGCTCGTCCACGATCGGACCGCGGGCGAAGTTGAGCAGCACCGCGGAGGTCTTCATCGCGGCGAACTGCTCGGCGCCGATCAGACCCTTGGTGCCGGCCACCAGCGGGACATGCAGGGTGACGATGTCCGAGCGCCGCAACAGGTCGTCGAGCGAGGTGACATGCTCCACCTCGGACGACAACGCCCAGGCGTGCTGCACGGTGATGCCCGGGTCGTAACCCAGCACATGCATGCCCAGCGAGATCGCCACGTTGGCCACCTCGACACCGACGGCACCGAGACCGATCACGCCGAGCACCCGTCCGGGCAGCTCGAAGCCGACATAGTTCTTCTTGCCGGCCTCAACCAGCTTGTCCATGGTGGCGTGGTCGCCTTCGAGCCGGTGGGCGAAGGCGGCGGCGTCCACGATGTTGCGAGCAGCCAGGAACAACCCGGCCACCACCAGCTCCTTCACCGCGTTGGCGTTGGCGCCGGGGGTGTTGAACACCGGGATGCCGTGCTTGGAGTACTCGGCGATCGGAATGTTGTTCGTGCCGGCCCCGGCCCGTGCGACGGCGAGCACGGAGGGGTCGATCGGCTGGTTATGCAGGCTCGCCGACCGCAGCAGCAGGGCGTCCGGCTGGGTGATGTCGTGGCCGACCAGGTAGCGGTCGCCGGGCAGCCGCGACAGGCCCGCCTGGCTGATTGCGTTCAGGGTACGAATGCGAAAAGGCATGGTGATCTGTGAGCGTCAGCCGTTGGCGCGCTCGAACTCCTTCATGAAGTCGACGAGTGCCAGGACACCCTCCAGGGGCATGGCGTTGTAGATGCTAGCCCGCATGCCACCGACGCTTCGGTGGCCGGCCAGGTTCGTGAGACCGGCCTGCGCGGCCTGGGCGACGAAGGTCTTCTCCAGCTCGGGCTTGGCGACCAGGAACGGCACGTTCATCCACGACCGGCTGTCGGCCTGGACGGGGTTGCTGTAGAAGTCGGAGCCGTCGATGAAGCCGTACAGTGCGTCGGCCTTCGCCTTGTTGCGCTCAGCCATCGCGGGCAGCCCGCCCTGGGCCTGCACCCATTCGTAGACCAGCCCGAGCAGGTACCAGCCGAAGGTCGGCGGGGTGTTCAGCATCGAGCCGTTGGCGGCCATCTTGGCGTAGTTCCACACCGACGGTGTGCTGGGCCGGGCACGCTCCAGCAGATCGTCACGGACGATCACCACGCACATGCCGGACGGCCCCATGTTCTTCTGGGCGCCGGCGTAGATCAGGCCGAACTTGGACACCTCGATCGGGCGGGACAGGATCGTCGAGCTCAGGTCGGCGACCAGCGGGACGTCGCCGGCGTCCGGAATGTAGCCGAACTCGACGCCACGGATGGTTTCGTTCGGCGTGTAGTGCAGGTAGGCGGCGTCGCCGTTCACCTGGAAGGAGCCTTCGGCCGGCACCCGGATGTAGTTGTCCGGCTTCTCGTCGGCGATCACCCGGGCGGTGAGGTACTTGTCGGCTTCGGCGATCGCCTTGGCCGACCAGTCGCCGGTGTTCAGGTAGTCGGCGGCGGCGCCGTCAGCCGCGAGGTTCAGCGGGACGGCGGCGAACTGTCCCATCGCGCCACCCTGCAGGAACAGCACCTTGTAGTTGGCCGGAATGCCCATGACAGCGCGCAGGGTGGCCTCGGCGTGCTCGGCGCAGGCGATGAACTCCTTGCTGCGGTGCGACACCTCCATCACCGACATCCCGGAACCGTCCCAGTCGAGCAGCTCATCCTTGGCCCGCTGCAGAACGGGCTCGGGAAGCATGGCGGGGCCGGCGGAGAAGTTGTAGACGCGCATGGGTCGATTCTTTCAGCGTTGCGCGTGAGGCTTCGCCAGCCAGCCGTTTTCGGTCAGGGACACACACCGCTGGTTGAGCTTGTCGAAACCTCAGCCGCGCCCCAACCACCGAGGTCTCGACGAGCTCGACCAGCGATTGCGGCTGGCAGACTTGGCCGGTGCCCACAGCCAAGAAGTCTGCCGACACTCGGCGTACCACCTCCGCGGACCACCGCGCGGGGAAGCAAGTACCGCGGCCGTCGGCATGGTTGCGGACCGCACTCTGGACGGCACTGGCGCTGGCGCTCGCGGCTCACCTGTACGGCCTGTACACGCCGGGTGAACCGGGTGCCTCGGAGTGGTTCCCGAACTCGGACAAGCTGCTGCACTTCTTCGGCTTCGCCGCACCCACCCTGCTGGCCATGCTGGTGGTCCGGCGTTGGTGGCCCGCCGCTGTGTTCGCCGCCCACGCGGTGATCAGCGAGCTCGTGCAGGCGTGGCTGCTGCCCGGCCGAGACGGCGATGTGTGGGACGTCACCGCAGACGTATCTGGCGTGCTCGCCGCGGCGGCGGCATGGCTGGCCTGGTGCTTTCGTCGGCATGCGTTCGGACGAGAAGAGGAAGAGTAGGTCTTCGCGATCGCGACCCCATTCCGTCGAACGGGGAAGATTGGTGCCGCGTCGGAACCGGAGGGCGCAGGAGGGAACTTGCGTTTCTGTGGGTCCTGCCATGCACTCACGGATTTGGGTGTCGGCTGCTCGTGGAAGGTTGAGTATCGCGACCATGCGGCAGCCTGACCCGAGGAGATGAGACATCCAGGCTGCTGGCCGATGCGAGACCGGAGCAGGTGACGGATACGTCGCCGTGGCGCGGCGGTTGCGGGAGCCATGACAGCGGGTCTGCTGCGGGCATTGGCCAGTATGCGTGTGGATGCAGCTGTGGTTCTCTGGCGTCTCACGTGGTTGTGCCCGGATGACCAAGGATAGGTTTGACCTTCCTGCTGGCGCTTCTGCTGAAGAGAGCCACGGCCGTGTGCCAGGCGTGGTCGATCAGCGGGTCAAGCCCTTGCAGTTCGGCGTAGCGGGTGGTTCATTGATGGTGCTCGACCGCTCTGTCGACTGACCGGGTCGCTTGCCACTACGCTGCGCACTCAATCGATTGACCTTGCCGGACGTCGAAGATGAAGCCGTCATCGACCGCAGTTCGTGTGGAGCGCAATACGGCCGGCCCAGGAGGTGTCTGGGAGATGAGCCGGCGACGCCTGAATTGTTGGGAGCCGGGGCGCCCTTTGTCGCACAGGGCGTGCATCGTCGCAGCTTGGCAGTGCCAGAGCAAGATGTGGTTCCGATGGATGGATGGCAGCGACATCCTGCGAAGGCTGCAGTGCTCATTTAGTCGACGGCGCCTTCCTCCGGGCTGCGTGGTTCTGCTAGAAATGGCGCGTCGTGTCGTAGGGCCGGGCAGTTTCGTCGCTCCCTGGCGCTTTTCGCCAAGGAGTCCGCCCCCGTGTTGCGTTTACCCATTTCTGCGTCCGGTGTCGCTTTGCCCACCTGGGTCACCTGTTTGGTTTCGGGTGTCCTAACGATTGCTTTGTGTTTCGGCACAGGGCTTCCGACGGCACGGGCTGAGGAGCCGAAGCCTGCTCCGTCTGAGGCGGTGGAGGCGGCAGATTCGGATGCGGACGGCACTCCTGATCGTCCTGATTTGGTGTCGGCGGGGGTGACGGCGCGTGTGCTCGGTGTTGCGGTGGAGGATCTGTCGCAGCGGGACGAGTCGGTCCGTGTGTTGGTGAATCCTGACGGCACGCTGCAGCAGGAGTCGTTCGCTGCGCCGGTGTGGGTGAAGGATGTCGATGGTAAGTGGGTTGATGTCGATTACACGTTGAAGGCGGATGCGAAGGGCCGATTGCGGCCGGCAGCGTCGCCGTCGTCGGTGTTGATCGGTGCGGGTGGCGCGAAGGAGTTCGCCCGGTTGAAGCTGCCCGGGGGTGGCTGGACGATCTGGTCGTGGCCGACGGTGTTACCAACTCCGAAGGTGGACGGTGCCACGGCCACCTATGCGGTAGGTAAGGATGTCGACCTTGCGGTCACTGCGACCTCATTGGGCGTGTCAACACGGATTCGGATTAACAGCGCTGAGGCCGTCGCGCCATCGTTCAGGGTGCGGGTGCGCAATCGGGGAATGAAGCTGCGCAAGACCAGCGATGGCCAGTTGTTCTTCGAGGACGGCAAGGGTCGCACGGGTCAGTCGTCATCGCTGACCGCATGGGATGGTCGGCTCGACGCGTTCGGTGACCCGATCAACGTAGTTGCGTTGGATCCGAAGTTGGACGAGGTGTCCACCGAGCAGGATGAAGCCGATCATGACGTGACCCTGACGACGCCGGAGGCGTTGGTCTCTGATCCGGAGGTCGTTTTCCCGATCGTGATCGACCCGGATGTGACGCCGTTGTCGGCGGTGCAGGATACTTGGGTGCGCTCGGGGATGACCACGATTGATACATTGTCGTATCGGTTGATCGTGGGACGGACCGCGGACAGTTCGAACACGAACTATGCCTACAGCTATGTGCAATGGCCCAATGGTGATATCGCGGGCCGCGAGATCTTGAAGGCGACCGTCAACCTGTATCAGTACGCGGCCGGTTCGTGCGCGACGTCGAAGAAGATGAACATTCATCCATTGGTGGGGGCATGGGACGAGTCGACCACGAAGTGGTCAAACAAGCCCTCGCACGACACGACGACAGGGACATCGAGTTCGTTGACGAAGAACGTGGGCGGTGACGGCTGCCCGGAAACGAACGCATTCGTGTCAGCGGATCTGACCGCGATGGTGCAGGCTTGGGCGAAGGGCCCCAGCAATGGCGGGTTCACCAACTACGGGTTGATGTTGAACGTGCCGAAGGCGAATGAGGACGATCCGTCGTTCGAGCGCAGGTTCTGCTCGATCAACTACGACCCGACGCACACCTCGTGCAACAGTGCCTCCCGCGTGCCTTATCTATCGTTCACCTACAACTCTGCGCCGGCCGCTGCCGCGCTGCCGTCGGTGTCGGCCTCGCGGACGTTCGACGGCACCCTGTGGACGTCGACGGCGACACCAACCTTCTCGACATCGGCGACCGATCCGGAAGCATCAATGGTGAAGTACAGCTTCGAGGTGCGGACCTCGAGCGGAGCTAGCACGGTGACCTCGTCGTGCACGACCGGCCAGGTTGCAGCCGGGGGGGCGGCGAGTTGTGCACCATCCACGGCCCTCATCAGCGGACAGACCTATGTGGTGCGAGCCCGGGCCACCGATGAGCACGGGCTTGCCGGGGCATGGTCGGCTTGGCGCACCCTCGGGGTCGACACCACCGCACCGTCGATGCCTGCGGTGTCCTGTGTCGGCTACGCCGCCGATTCGTGGCAGGCGACCCGGGTTGGGCCGACCACAACCTGCACGTTCACCGCGACCGGGGTAGCCGATTTCGAATGGCGCCGCACCCAGGCCGGCACAGTTGAGGACCAGCCCGCCGTGATCGCCACCAGCGGGTCTGGCACCACCGCCGCGATCCCGGTGCCGGAGACCGGCGTAGTGAAAGTCGAAGCGCGGGCTAGGAACCGGTCCGGGCTCGCCTCGGCGTGGAAGACCTTCGCGTTCGGGATAGGTACCGCAGCGATCACGCAACCAATGCTTGACGACCGCTCGACTTCCACATTCCCGGTGCAAGCCTTGGCCGGTGGTGGCGCGACTAGCGCCCGGGTGGAGTGGAGGTATGCGCCCGATGTCGAGGGCGACACCACCACCGGGTGGACGACGGCCACCAAGCTGCAACTGCAATCGAACGGCGCGACCTGGACCGGCGCATTGCAGGCGTCGACGCCAATGTCACAGGTCCCATTGTTGACCTGGACGCCATCGCAGGAGACCGGCATCAGTGTGCCCTCAACAGTGCAGGTCCGGGTGGTGTTCATTTACCCGGGCAATGTGCAGATGCCGTCTCCCATGCAGCGCGTTATTCTCATCCCTCATGCGTTCGGTAGTTCGTACCCGACCCAGGAGGTCGGTGCTGGGACGCTGGCGCTGTTCACTGGTGAGTACCAGGTGTCGGAGACGGATGTCGACGTGCCGGGGACGGGCGGGAACCTGACTGTCGGCCGCACCCACGGCACCCTGACCGGCGATATCGCCGGACCAGCCGGCGTATTCGGCCCAGGCTGGACCGCCGATTTTGCCGGCGAAGGCGCTGGCGCGGCCGGCCATGTGGTAACCGACAACACCGCCGTTGACGGCACCCTCATCCTCACCTCTCCCGGTGGCGAGACGGATATCTACGCTCACTCCTCAGGCACCAAGGGATCGCTGAAAACCGGGACATACAAGGGGGTGGGTGAGACCGCGCTCAATCTGGACACGCTCAAACTGGTCACAGGTGGTGGCAGCGGGATCAGCCACACCCTGACACTGACCGATGAAGACGGGACCATCACCGAGTTCCAACGCACCACCGCAGGCGTGTGGTCAACACACAAGACAGTCGAACCGGAAGACAACTCAACGGTCCAGTTCATCCGCGACGGCAACGGCCTCATCACCTGGATCCTGGCCCCTGCCCCGGCGGGCGTGACCTGTACCGCCGCCACCCAGAACAAGGGCTGCCGGGCGCTGAAGTTCACCTACACCACCATCGCCGGTGGGGCACGGCTTACCAAGGTCCAATACCGGGCTTGGGACCCCAAACCCGGCAGCGACGGGAAACCAACCGGATCAGCGGCAATGGCCACCATCGATGTCGCCGGCTACGGCTACGACACCCAAGGACGCCTGACTGAGACCTGGGAACCCAATGCGTCCGGGGACAGCGGCATCGGCCGCAAGACTCTGTACGAATACACCACCATCAACTCCAAGGCCGTTGTCACCAAGGTGACCGACCCCGGCCTGGTTCCATGGCGCTTCGCCTACGACAGTGCAGGCAGGCTGTCTACGGTGAAGCGAGCTCATGACGCGGCAGTCGGCAGCGGTGACGCGACCTGGACCATCGCCTACAACGTGCCAATGTCCGGCTCCGGGCTACCAGACCTGACCACAAACGCGGTCGCCGGCTGGGGCCAACTGGCTGCGGACGCACCGACCGGCGCCACGGCCGTATTCGAACCCGACCGCACCCCCGTCGGCATACCCACAACAGCCGATTGGCCCTACGCAAACATCTCCTACTTCTCCCAAGCAGGCCGCACCACCAACACCGCCGCCTATGGCGCAGGCCAATGGCTGATCAACTCCACCCGCTACGACGCCCAAGGCAACACCACGTGGAACCTGTCCGCCGAAGCGCGCGCACTGGCTCTCACTGAACCTGACCCGGCCACATCGGCCGACAAGTACGCCGCTCTCACCGTCTACAACACCGCCGGCACTCGGGTCGAGGAAACCTACAGCCCGATGCGCGAGGTGGTGTTGGAGAACGGCACCATGGTCGTCGCTCGCACCGTCACCAGCACCGACTACGACGACGAAGCCAGTTCCAGCCTGATGCCCGGCCGGCCAGCCAGCGGAGTCCCTGACGGCGGCTACCAGCTCGCCGTTGAAGAGCGCACGGCGGTCACCGACCGAATCCTGCCCAAGGCAGAAGGCAACACCTGGGACACTAAGAAGACCCGCTACCGCTACGACCCGGTCGTCTCCGGAGACCCCTCTGGATGGCTGCTCAGGGTGCCAACCCGCACCCTGACGCAGGATGGCTCGGGCTGGGCGACCAGCATCACGCGCTATGACACCAATGGCCGCACGATCGAAACGCGCACCCCGGGCGGAACCGCGATCACCAACGGGTCCGCCAACGACGCCTACTCCACCAAGACGATCTACTACACCGGCGACGCCTCTGCCTCGGTCAGCAGTTGCCGGTCCAAGCCCGAATGGGAGGGAAACACCTGTGTCGTCAAGGCTGCCGGAGACCCTTCTACCGGCTATCCGATTCCGGCCAAGACCATGGCTGGTTACAGCGTCCTTGGAGCCGCCACCAGGGTGGAGGAATCCGCTTCCACCTGGACCCGCGCGACAGTCACTGGGTTCAACTACCTAGGTCGCGAAACCTCGGCTAGTACGGCATTGACCGATCACACCACGATTAGCGGCACCACCAGTTATCACGCCACCACTGGCGCGGTCACTTCCACAACCCGTGGTGGGGTCACGGAGGCGTTCACCTACGACACCTGGGGACGGAAGCTCACCACCACTGACGGCACCGGGAACACAGCCACCACCGCATACGACAATGCGGGCCGCACAAAAACCTTCAATGACGGGAAAGGCATCTACACCTACACCTACGACGGCACCGACAACCAAGGAAAAGTTGAGCGCCGCGGGCTGACCACCAAAATCGACCTCGGTTACGCGGCCGGCGACACTGACAGCATCACCGGCAGCTACGACGCCGCCGGGAACCTGATCCGGCAGGTCCTACCCGGCGACTATGAACAAACCTGGCATCGCAACCTCGCCGGCCAACCAATCGACATGGCATACACCCTCAACACCGGAACCATCATTAGCGCACTTCTTGTCTTTAGCCAGACGGTCGACCACGCCGGGCGAGTCCGCAACACTTACGGGCAAAACAGAAGCCAGACATATACCTACGACGACCGGGCAAGGCTGGCAAGCATCCACGAAAGCGGAATCAATGGCTGCATAACCCGCAAATACAGCTTTTCCGGCGACAACAACCGCACCGATCTGAAAACCTACAACGCCGCAAGCAACGGCGACTGTCAGACCAGCACAGCAACCTCGACGGCTCCATCAAGCTACGACCAAGCCGACCGAATCACCAACACCGGCTACGCCTACGACCGGATGGGCCGAACCACAACAGTCCCAAAGGCGCACACCAACCAGGCAGGCCTCAGTGCCGCCGGGAACCTCGCCGTCACCTACGCCGCCAACGACATGGTCGCCAGCCTCCAGCAGACATCTGTCGAACCCTGGAGCAATACGACTCAGGTACGTAAGCAGACATTCACCCTCGACGGATCCGATCGAATCTCAACGACCAAGGGCTACACCGATAACGTCCAACTCACCGAAACCCTCGACCACTACGACAACGACCAAGACAGCCCAGCCTGGACCCAGACCAAGACCAGACCCGACGCCAGTACACCGTGGACGACCACCTGGAACCGCTACATCAGCGGCCTAGGCGGAGGGCTCGCCGTCGACCTCTCCGATGACGGCACCGTGCTACTCCAACTGGGCAACCTGCATGGCGATATCGTCGCCACACTCACTCTCGGCCAAGGAGGCATCAACAGCTATACCGAGACCGACGAGTACGGAAACCCAGTCGATGCAGGAGCCGCCAACGGGCGCTACAGCTGGCTCGGCACCCACCAGCGCGAAAGCAACACCATCGGTGCAGTCACCCTCATGGGTGCCAGGCTCTACAACCCTATGGTCGGACGATTCCTATCCATCGACCCCATCGAAGGTGGCAATGACAACCGATACACTTATCCGAGTGATCCGATGAACCAATTCGATTTAACCGGATTGGCTAGTCTCAGTTGGGAGGAAGCGAAAGTCTGTTTCCAGTATCTGTCGAGTTGTGGCATGATGACCCTGATCTCAGGGATGGCAGATTCCGAAGCTCGCAAGCTAGGGGGAAAACGCGACTCTGGAATTCAGAATGCCGTTCGACACTTCATTTGGCAGGCGCTGATTACGGCGTTTGTAGGCCGCGGTGCGGCGCGCGCTATTGGCGACGCGCATGAGCGAGGTGGGGGTGACTTGGGTTCACGGGCTTCCAACATTGACCTCTATAACAACAGGGTTGCAAGGAACTATGGAGCTTCTCATCGGAAGACATTGTTAGCGATTGCTAGGCGCAATCGTCAAATGTCAGTGCATGCTAGAATGCGTCAGGTCGCAAGCTATCTGCGCGCGATTGGCTCAGTCCAGTGGCGTCGGGGGATATTGAAATGAGCCGCCGAATTGCGACGCTTGCAGCCACAGCGATGTGTGTTGTCCTGACCACGCTGACGGGCTGTTCATTGATCTGGCAAGAGCGTGGGCGAGGCTGCGAGGGTGACGAGAAAACAACGCTCGTGTGGGGGGCGGACGAGTTGGCGCGACGAGTACGCGGATTGACTTTGACTGGATATGTGGGTTGTGACAGCGGTCAAGCGGCCTACGTGGAGTGGACGCACACGTCTTTCGCAAAGCTCAAGCAGGAAGTCTCGGCGTTGGAGTGCACGCAGGTTCCTGAGGCGACATCAGATCAAACTGGTGGGCTGGACTGCCTGTGGGCAGGTCAACTGTTCGGCGTTCGCTATTCCGAGATGTCCGACAAGACGGTGCGCGGGAGCATCGACCTTGGCTCCGACTAGGAAGCGCTGATTTTCGCTGTCGGGCTTGTCGAGACCTTTGTGGCTAAGCGGTTTCGACAAGCTCAACCAGCGGAACCGCCATCGATCCAGGCTTCCCTTCAGCGGCGTGCCTCGGCGACAGCGGACTCCAACCCGACGTAGCGGACGTCGGCAGCGGCGCGGCGTCCGAACGCGTAGAGCAGCAGCTCGGTCGGCTCACCGATCACCGTGACCACCCGATTGCCGGAACCTGCCCGGACGACACGCTCGGGGCGTCCGGACCATTCCAGGGCGAGCGCCACCGGCGGCCGGCGCAGCATCAGCTTGCCGACGCGGGCCAGCTGCGACCAGGCCCAGGACTGAAACTCCTCGTCACGCGCCGGTTCGGGCAGGTCGTTGGCGCGCCGGACGTCCATGCCGTGGATCAGGAATTCGGACGAGTTGGCGACCGCGTCCATGGCGGGAATCGCGAATAGCGAGCCGCGCGGCGGACCCTGACGCAGCTTCTCGACCACCTCGGCGTAGTCGGCGTTCTTCAACTCCGCCACCCGCGCCTCGTAGCGGGCGGCGAATGCCGGAATGACGGCACCGATCGCGTTGGAGACCTCGCCGTCCCGGATGATCAGGTGGGCGAGCAGATCGTTGGCCACCCAGCCCTCGCACAGCGTGGGTGCGGTCGGACCCACCGCCAGCAGGGCGTCGCAGGTGTAGGCCCGTTCGGCCTGGGCTCGTTCATTCACGGCTGGCATTCGCTCAGACTAGTGCGTGCCCGACATCGTCCGATGAGTGCCCGTGGGGCTTGGGCGGCCGGTCGACCAGTCGCCGGCCCTGACACAATGACCGGGTGAGTCTCGACCCTGCCGTCGCCGCACGGCTCAAGCGGAATGCCGACCAGTTGGTGCCCGCCGTCGTCCAGGACGCCACCTCGCGCGAGGTGCTGATGCTGGCCTGGATGGACGACGAGGCGCTGGCGCGCACCCTGGCCACCCGGCGTGGCACCTACTGGTCGCGCAGCCGCGGTGAGTACTGGGTGAAGGGGGAGACCTCCGGCAACACCCAGCGTGTCCGGCAGGTCTCACTCGACTGCGACGGCGACACCCTGCTGGTGCTCGTCGACCAGACCGGTCCGGCCTGTCACACCGGCACCCGGAGCTGCTTCACCGACCGCACGCTGCTCACCGAAACCTCGCCGGTCGAGCCTGCCGCGACCCGAGCAGCCGACACGTCAGCGACCGAGACCCTACAGACCGAGGAGGGCCGATGACCGACCTGCCCGTCACCCCCGACCTCGCCGAGTTCCTCGACCTGGCTCGCGAACGCCGGGTGATCTCGGTCTACACCCGGCTGCTCGCCGATGACCTGACCGCGGTCGGGCTCTACCACCGGCTGTGCGGCGATCGCGACCACACGTTCCTGCTCGAGTCGGCCGACAACGGCATGTGGTCCCGCTGGTCGTTCGTCGGCGTCCATTCGGTGGCCACGTTGACCGAATCCGGCGGCGAGGCGCACTGGACCGGACGCCCCCTCGAAGGACTGCCGACCGGTGGCGATCCGCTGCAGGTGCTCGCCGACACCCTGCAGGTCCTGCACACGCCGGCCGACGAGAACCTGCCGCCGCTGACGTCCGGCATGGTCGGCTATCTGGCCTATGACGTCGTCCGGCGCCTCGAGGTGCTGCCGGACGGCAACCCCGACGACCTCAAATTGCCCGAGCTGGTGATGATGATGGTCAGCGACATGGCCATCCTCGACCACCACACCGGCGAGGTGTGGCTGCTGGCCAACGCGTTCAACTTCGACGATTCGGCCGAGCGGGCCGACGCCGCCTGGGCCGACGCCCGCGACCGGGTGCTGGCAATGGCGGCGCAACTGTCGGAGCCGTTGACCCCTGCGGTCGCGGTGGTCGATCCGGACGCGTCCGCTCCGGAGATCCGGCGGCAGCGGACTCCGGAGGAGTACGAGGCGGCCGTGCTGGCAGCCGTCGAGGAGATCAAGGCCGGTGAGGCCTTCCAGATCGTGCCCAGTCAGCGATTCGACATTGACACCGACGCGGATGCGCTCGACGTCTACCGCATCCTGCGCCGCACCAACCCCAGCCCCTACCTGTACCTGCTGCGGTTGCCGGGCCTGGCCGTCGTCGGCTCCAGCCCCGAGGCGCTCGTCACCGTCAGCAACGGACGCGCCGAAACGCACCCGATCGCCGGGTCCCGGCCACGGGGCAGTTCGGCGACCGAGGACGCCGCGATGGAGGCCGAGCTGCTGGCCGACCCGAAGGAACGCGCCGAGCACCTGATGCTGGTCGACCTGGGCCGCAACGATCTGGGCCGGGTGTGCCGTCCGGGATCGGTCGAAGTGGTCGAGTTCATGAAGGTGCGGCGCTACAGCCACATCATGCATCTCGAAGCCGCCGTGGTCGGTGAGCTGTCGCCGGGCCGTACCGCGCTCGATGTGACGCTGTCCTGTTTCCCGGCAGGCACGCTGTCCGGGGCACCGAAGGTGCGGGCGATGGAGATCATCGACGAGCTCGAGGTGTCGCGACGCGGCCTGTACGGCGGCGGCGTCGGCTACTTCGACTTCGCCGGCAACTCCGATGTGGCGATCGCCATCCGGACGGCGGTGCTGGCCGGCGGGGTGGCCCACGTCCAGGCCGGCGCGGGCATCGTCGCCGACTCGATTCCACGCAACGAGGAGCTCGAGGTGTGCAACAAGGCGGCGGCCGTGATCCGAGCCATCGAGGGCGCGCATCGGCTGCGCCGGCTCGACCGGGACTGACATGCGCAGATGGGCGAACGTCGTGCTCTGGCTCGGCTGCGCGGCGGCGCTGCTCGGCACCACCCAGCCGTGGTGGTCGGCGGGGGAGCGGACGTCGGTCAGCGGCACCCAGGCGACCTCGGGTGCCGCGCTGGCTGTGATCCTGGCCGCTGCCGCCGGTGCGTTCCTGGGCAACTGGCTGCGGCCGGTGGCGCGGCGGATCGTGCTGGGCATCGTCGCGTTGCTGGCGGTCGGTGGCGTGATGGTGGCGGTCAACGCCGTCGTGCCGACGCTGCCGGGCAGCACGCTGGGCGATGCCTTCACCCTGGTGGCGACCCCGTGGCGCTGGGTCTACCTCGCCGGCTGTGTGCTCGCGGCGGTCGGTGCGGTCCTGCTGCAGTTCGCCGCACGTCCGGCGGCACGGGTCAAAGCGACGCCTGACCCGGCGCTCGATGCTTGGAAGGCGCTGGACGCCGGGGAGGACCCCACTACGGGTTCCGCGCGTGGCGAGGGTGGCGAAGAGGCGGCGAAACGGCCAGAATAGGGCGCACCACATCCGAGGGACGCAGGAGAGCACCATGGCCGAAGGCGGCAAGCACTATCACCACGGCCGCACGCCCGCGGCCTGGACCGGCAGCATCATCGCAGGTGTCGGCTTCCTGCTCGGCACCGTGGCTTTCCTGATGGGCCCCAACTGGATCTTCGTCTGGGTGTCCGTGGCGGTCATCCTGGCCGGCGCCGTCGTCGGCGGCATCATGAGCAAGATGGGTCTGGGCCAGGCCTGACCATGGGTGTGCTGGACGAGATCGTCGCCGGCGTTCGCGAGGATCTCGACGAACGTCGCGCGCGCCGCAGCCTTGACGAGTTGGCCGCGGTGGTCGCCACCATGAGCGGCACCCGCGACCCGATGCCCGCCTTCCGGGCCGCGCCGTTGGCGGTGATCGCGGAGGTTAAGCGGTCCAGCCCGAGTAAGGGCGCGTTGGCCGACATTCCCGATCCGGCTGCTTTGGCCTCTGAGTACGCCACCGGTGGGGCGTCCGCGATCTCGGTGCTGACCGAACGGCGCAGGTTCAACGGTTCGCTGGCCGACCTGGAGGCCGTCCGGGCCGCCGTCGGCACGCCGCTGCTGCGCAAGGATTTCATCGTCACCGACTACCAGTTGTGGGAGGCACGGGCCGCCGGCGCCGACCTGGCGCTGCTGATCGTGGCGTCGCTGACCGACCATGAGTTGGCCGAACTGATGGCCACCGCGAAGTCGCTGGGCTTGACCGCACTGGTCGAGGTGCACACCCCCGACGAGACCCGCCGGGCAGTTGACGCCGGGGCGTCGCTGATCGGGGTCAACAACCGCAACCTGCAGACCCTGGACGTCGACCTCGCCCAGTTCGAGCGCCTGGTCGGCCTGATCCCCGGCAACGTGGTGAAGGTCGCCGAGTCGGGCATCCTGTCCACCGCAGACGTCCGCCGCGTCTCCGATGCCGGCGCCGACGTCATCCTGGTCGGTGAGGCCCTGGTCAAGCACGGCGATCCCCGCACCGCCGTCGCCGACTTCATCGCCGCCGGCTCCTGAGCGAGCGGCGCTGGTCGGCTGTTCCTGCCGGACGGGCTGTTCCTGCCGGACGGCCGTTCCTGCCGGACGGGCTGTTCGTGCCGGTCGGTTGCGGCGATCTCGACATCGCCGTCCGATGGAGGGAAAGCTCGCGGATTTCGGGTCGTGACGCGAAATCCGACAGGCATCCCACCATCGCGTAGCGATGTCGACATCGCCACGGGCTTCGGGCGGGAGGAACTGACCCCGTCCGAGATCGCCGTCGTGCTGGCGATCACCCCGGGAGCGGCCAGAACACGGCTGATCCGGGCGCGGCAGGGCAGTGCTGGGAGATCACCCGGATCGGCGCCATCCTGTATGCCGACAATCGCATGTTCCTGGTCCGCATGACCCATCTCGACCCATAGGGCAGACTGCCAGGGCAGACCCGGTCCGCACGCAGGCTGATCCACGGGGCCGACTGGGCCGATCCAATGGTGATGAGGAGAACCTCCGATGACCAGGTTGTACGCGATCGACAGGGACGGCCCCGGCCGGCTCTGGACGATGCCTGCGCCGGACGACACACGCCTCACCGACGAACTGGACGCCCTGCGACAGGCAGGCGGGACAACCCTGGTCAGCCTGCTCGATCACCGCGAGGCCGCGGGCCTGGGGCTGGCCGACGAGTGCGCAACCGCCGAGCGGGCCGGCCTGGCGTTCGTCCAGTTGCCGACCTCCGATCTCGGCATCCCCGAACCGGGGGACGCCCTCGCGGTGGCCCGCAGTGTCCGCGCGGATCTGCTGGCCGGCGGTGGTGTGGCGATCCACTGCCGGGCCGGCATCGGACGCTCGTCGCTGCTGGCCGCCGTGGTCTTGCGACTCGAGGGCGTCCGGCCGGCCGAGGCGTGGGTGGTGATCGGCCGCGCCCGCGGCGTCCGGGTGCCTGAGACGCAGGCTCAGCGCGACTTCCTCGACGAGCTCGACATCGCCCCGTGAGCATGCCCCGGCACGTTGCAACCCTTTCAGGTGATTGCACCTGTTCAAACGGGTGCAATCACTGCGAACGGGTGCAACGTCGGCTTCGGCGGGGGGCGCTGCCCGGCGCGCCAGGGTCGCCGGTCGAGAGGGTGGCGGCTCGACCGGCGGCGGATGCGTAGAGTGGGGCGTCCACACCCATCAAGAACCGAGGATTGATCGTGTCGCTACCCGATGCCGCGGGGCATTACGACATCTTCGGGGGCAAGTACGTCCCCGAGGCGCTGTACGC
>JBDHZN010000059.1:0-16422 GCA_039811845.1 Micropruina sp.
ACCTTGCGGACGGCAGCGATACCCGCTGAGCGATTCACCGCGGCCGGGGTGAGAGCGAGCAGCTGGGTTTCTACGTCAGGCGGGGTCTCGAGCCCTCGCTGGCTGAGCTTGTCGAAACCTTCCTCGCCAGGGGTCTCGACAAGCTCGACCGGCGGGGGCTGGGCGTCCGCGGCCCGGATCGGCGGGGCCTGGGTCTCGACCGACGGCCCTCGCTGGTTGAGCTTGTCGAAACCCTCGACCAGCAAGGTATCCCGGGCCCAGACACAGGCCGCGACGATGTGCACGCAGACCCCGGCGACCGGGCAGCCGCAGGTCGCATTCCGTGGACCACCGGGCAGCAGCCGGACCTGCGCCGGCGGTGTGCCGACGTAACGCAGCTCGACGGCGGTATCGGTGGCCGAATCCAGTTCGATCCGGGCTGCCTCCTTGCCCGCGCGGCGAACCAGTCCGCGGTTGGCCAGCACGGCGAGCGCGTCGTCGTCCAGCCGGTAGCCGGCGAGCCAGCCGGGCAGGCCCGTCATCGGATCAGTCCCGTCATGCCATCACCTCGGCCAGCCATTCGGCGAACCGGTCCGGGGTCATCGCCGCCACCGGCATACCGGCCGCGACGAGGCGTCCGGCCGTGCTGGCGTCGTACCAGGGTTCGCCCTCGTCGGACAGTGCCGCCAACCCGAGCAGCCGGACGCCGCCGGCGGCCAACCGGCGCACGCTGCCGAGCAGCGCCGAGACCGAGCCGCCCTCGTCGAAGTCGCTGATCAGCGCCACCACGGTCCGTGTCGGCTGCCCGACCAGGGTTTCGGCGTGCTGCATCGCCTGGGCGATGTTGGTGCCGCCGCCGAGTTGCGCGGTGAGCAGCACTTCGACCGGGTCGTGGGCCAGGTGCGACAGGTCGACCAGGCTGGTGTCGAACAGGATCAGCCGGACGCTCACCCCGGGCAGCCCGGCCAGAATGGACGCCGACACCGCGGCGTGCAGCAGCGAATCGGCCATCGAACCGGACTGGTCGACCAGCACGATCACGTCCCAGTGCAGGTTGCTGCGCCGCTTCCGGGCGGCGAACCGGATGTCGTCGATCATCATCCGGCCGGTGGCCGGGTCGACGTTGGCCAGGTTGGCGGCGATCGTCCGCCGCCAGTCGAAGTTGGCCAGCGAGGCGTGCGGGGTGCGCCGGGAACGGTCGCGGGTACCGGTCAGTGCCGTGGTGAACCGGGGTTTGAGCCGTTCGACGATCTCGGCGACCACCCGGGCGATCAGGGCCCGCAGTCCGTCGGCGGCCGCCGGACTCAGCTTGCCCTTGATCCGCAGCAGCGCCGACGCCAGCTGCTTGTTCGGTTGCAGCGACTCGATGGTGGCCGGGTCGGCGAGCAGGTCGTCCAGGCCGTAGCGGGTGACGGCGTCGGCCTGCAGCCGTTCCAGGGTGGACGCTGGGAACAGTCTGCGGGACTTGCCCAGCCAGTTGATCGCCTTCACCGCCGACGGGTCGAGCGAGCCACCGCCACCCTTGGCGTGCCGGTGTCCGCGGGCGGTGTATTCCCGGTCGTACAGGTAGCCGAGTGCCTGGTCGAGTTCGGCGTCGCCGCCACCGCGGGGCAGGTTCGATTCTGCGTAGCGGCCCAGCACCAGCCGCCAGCGCCGACTCTGCTCGGCGGTCACGACGCCACCCATTCGGTCAGCCCGTCGCGGCGCAGCGAGGCCACCAGGTCGCGTTCCACCGACGCCGCCCGCTCGACCAGCAGCGGATCGGCCTCGAGCACCGTGTCGAGCTCGGTCACCGCGGCCCCGGTCAGCCGGGCCAGCATCGCCGCCAGCGCGTGGGTCTCGGTCGGCTTCAGCCAGGTGAAGGCGCGACGCAGATCGGGCAGCACGGACAGGAACGCCTCGGGCTCCATCGCGCCGAGCGCGGCGTTCAACGCCTCGACCAGCTCGGGGGTGTGCAACAACAGATCGGGGGCGGCCTGCAGCAGACCCAGGACGAAGTCGGCCACCCGCTCAGGATCGGCTCCAGGCGCCAGATGCGCGGCGGACGCCCGGGCCAGTTCGTCGGCGTCCAGTTCGGCGTCGGAGAAGCCGAGTCCGAGCAGACAGCCGTGCAGCCGGGCCGGGGTGCGGGGGTCGTGACGCAGCAGCCGGAGCTCGCGGCGAAGCGCATGGCCGCTGGTTGAGCCTGTCGAAACCGACCCACCGCTGGTTGAGCCTGTCGAAACCGAGAGGGTCTCGACAAGCTCGACCGACGGTGGTGGGGTCTCGGTCGATGGGGAGTTCTCCAGCCGGAGCAGCAGCGAACGGAGACCGATCAGGTCGTCGCAGGCGCCCGGCTGGTCCTCGGGTCGCAGCCCGGACAGTGGCGCGATCAGATGCGCGGCGCAGGCCAGCCCCGTACCGATCAGTTCAGTGCCGATCAGCTCGGCGACAGCGTCGCCGGGTCCGCCCAGAGACAGCCGGCCCTGCTCAGCCGACAGGCTGACCAGCGCATGCAGGCTGGCCACCACCGAGCCGAGGTGTACCTCGTCGTCGTAGCAGCGGCGCAGCGCATCGAGCGCGGGACGCAGCGCATCGGGTTCGCCCATCACCAGCAGTTCGGTGATCAGCCGGGCCACCCGTCCGGCACCGAGCTGCTCGTCGTCGAGCCGTTTCGACACCCCTGCCCGGACCAGTTCGGCGATGGTCGCGCCACGTGCCGAGGCGGCGATCAGCGAGGCCTCGACCAGCGGCGTCCAGGCGTACTCCCAGTCCTCGAACAGCAGCCCGGCGCCCGTGCCCTGGACGAGATCGGCACCGCCCAGCTGCCGCGCGAACCCCGAGCCGATGAACCGCATCCGGGCCAGGAACTCGCGCCGTTTCACGTGTGACGGTTTGCGCTGGGTATCCAGGCTGACCTGGCGCGGGGTGGCGTCGTCGATGACGAAACGCAGCCGGGACGCCTCGCGCCGGGCCTCGGCGACCAACGGCGGGGCGGCCAGGCCGTCCGGGATCTCGCCGAGTATCGGACCGCCGAACACGTCGCGCAGCGCTTCGCCGATCGCGCCGGAGAGGCCGAGGTCGTCCTTGACGAAGCAGCTCAACAGGGCATCGGTGAGGTCGGTGCGTCCCGGCCAGCCTCGGCCCCGTAGTTCGGCCAGCCGCAGCGCCTGCCCGGCGGCGTCCATCGCCGTCGCCGAACCGGCCGGTTCGCCCGCCGCACGCAGCCGTGCGGCCACCTCGAGGACCACGTCGGTGGCGAACCGGCGCGGGTCGACGCCGTGACTGCGGGCCTGCCAGGCACGTTGCCAGAAGCCGGGCGCCGGCATGCCGGCGCCGTAACCCCGGAGGCCGTCCAAGCGGTCGAAGTCGTAACGGATCAGCCAGGCTTCGCGTTGCGGGTCCAGGGCCGCGCCCGCCTTGGCTCGCACCCAGGCGGCCTCCGGCGCCTCGTCCAGGACGTCGAGCAGGGCGAGCGTGTGGAAGGCGCCGGTGACCACCACCACACCGCCTGGCGCGTCCCGGTAGCGGTCCAGGATGGCGGCCATCACGGCCTCCCGGCGGTGGGTGCCGTCGGCGTCCAGCAGTGCGCGGTCGGCATCCAGCCGCGCCATCGCACCCCAGGCCAGGGTGTCGCTGAAGAAGCGCCGCCAGTCGGCCAGCGCCTCCGGGGAACGCACCTCGAACAGGTGCTCCCAGGTCTCGTCATGATCGCGGCAGCCCAGTCTGTCGCCGACCGCGGCGATCAGTGCGCTGCGGGCCAGGTGATGTTCGGCCTGCAGGGTGCGGACTTCGATGCCGTCCGGGTCGGCGATGTCGGCGTAGCTGGCGTCGAGGAAGTCCACCGTGGCGCCGCTGGCCGTCCCCCAGCGCAGTGCCACCCACTCCGGCGAGAAGTCGGCCAGCGGGTAGAAACCGCTGGTCCGGTCGCCGACCGACAGGATCGCCACTGGCGGCTTGGTCCGCTCGTCGGCCAGCGCCGGCAACAGCGCGCCGTACTCGCGGGGGCCCTCGATCAGCACCACCGCGGGACGCACATCCGTCAGCAGCGCGGTCAGCGCCGCCGCGCAGCCAGGCGAATGGTGCCGGACGCCGACCAGATGGATGCCGGCGTCGTGCCAGCGAGCGTGCGCGGCCAGGGCGCGGGTGAGGCGAGACGGCAGGGTCTGGTCGTCCCAGGAGCGGGGTCTCGACAAGCTCGACCGACGATCCTCGCCCGGGGTCTCGACAAGCTCGACCAACGGGTCGGCGGGCTCGACCAACGGATCCCGGGGCACGGTCAGCCCCACAGCCCCTCGGCGGCGTCGAAGAACTCCCGCCAGTGCGGATTGCCGCGAGCCCGCTGCCGGACCACGTTGTCGACGTAGTGCCGGACCAGCCGGGCGTCCTCCTCCGCGCCCTTCTGGGCCACGCCGACGAACTGCCGGGCGATGTCGCCCGAACGCACCGTGCCATCGCCCAGGTAGGTGGCGGCCATCGACGCCGCGATCGCCACGTTCACCGCTTCAGCGGTCGACATCACCGCATCCGGACGCTTCACCGGGGCGCCCGCGTCGGTGCGTCCGGTGCGCAGGTCGGCGAACGCGGTGACCAGCACCTCCATCACCGGCGGGGTCAGCACCGGACGCCGCGGGCCGAGTTCGGCATCCAGGGCGCGTCCGATCAGTTCGGCCTCGAACGCCCGGTCGCTGATCGGCCGGACGGTTTCGAAGTTGAACCGCCGCTTCAGCGCCGACGACATCTCGTGCACGCCGCGGTCGCGCAGGTTGGCAGTGGCGATCACGTTGAACCCGGGACGGGCCGCCAGCCGGGCCTCGTCGCCGAACTCGGGGATCATGATCTGCTTCTCGCTCAGGATCGACACCAGGGTGTCCTGGATCTCGGCCGGGCAGCGGGTGATCTCTTCGAAGCGGGCGATCGCACCACGCGCCATCGCCTGGTAGACCGGCGACGGCACCAGCGCCCGCTGGGTCGGCCCCTCGGCGATCAGCAGCGCGTAGTTCCAGGAGTACCGGACGTGGTCCTCGGTGGTGCCGGCCGAACCTTGAATGGTCAGGTTCGAGGTGCCCGAGATGGCGGCGGCCAGCAGCTCGGACAGCATCGACTTGGCGGTGCCCGGTTCACCGACCAGCATCAGCCCTTGCCGTCCGAGCAGCGACACGATCGCCCGGTCGACCAACGGGTCGTCGCCGTAGAACTTCCGCGAGACGCCCAGTGACGGCTCACCCAGCACGAACGCGCGGACGGCCCGGGCGCTGAGCCGCCAGCCGGGCGGGATCGGCGCTCCGGTGGCCGCGTCGGCGCGTGCCAGGGCGTCCAGTTCGGCGGCGTAGCGGGTTTCGGCCGGCGGCCGCAGTTCGGCGGACGGCCCATTCGTGGTCGGCTCCGTGGCGGTCGGTTCGGTCATGGCCCTGTCTTCTTTCCCCACTCCGGATCGAACGGTCCCAGCGCCGCCACCGCCGCGTAGTCGGCGTAGCACTCGGCGAGCAGCACCTCGGGCACGTCGGCCAACCGCACCGCGCGGTGGCGCGCGCCCCGGAAGCTCAGCCCCATGGTGGCGCAGGCGAAATTCTCTTCCGGCACGTAACTGCCGGTGAACTCCAGCACGGCGGTCAACCCGGCGGCCGAGAACTGCTTGGTGTACTCGGAGAACCAGGCGCCGTCCTCGGCCGGGCCACGCTGGTAGCCGCGTTTGGTGGCCACCCCGCGGAAGCTGAACGTGTCGGTCAGATGACCTTGCAGAGCGTGGGTGTCGGTGGCGTCGCGGTCGATGGCGGGGACGGTGTTGTCGAATTGGGCAAAGAGCGGCAGCACCTCATAGTCGGCGAGATGGGCTTGCCAGGCCTGAGCCGTCTCGTCGCTGACCCGCACCCGATGTGCCAGCCCGACCAGCGCTCCGGGCGTCAGTTCGACGGTCTCGTCGTCGGCGTCGATCAGGCTGCCATCCTCGGTGGGACGGAACGCCCGCTGACCGGGTCCAGGATTCTCCAGCCAGACCAGCCGGCTGACCAGTTGCCCGACCAGCGGATGCTCGAGCAGGAACTCGCGCCAATCGGCGGCGGTCCAGGTGCGTTCGGCGCACATCGCCTCGTAGAGCCGTGCGGTCTGCTGGGTCAGCACCGCCTTGAGCTCCTTGCGGGACGCGGTCAGCTGCTTCTTCGCCGCCTTGACCTCGTCGGCGTCGTCGCTGAACTGGCGGCTGCCGTAGTCGAGCCGCAGCAGAGCGTCGGCGTCGAAGCCGGCGGTCGGAATGGTCCGGTCAGCGAGCTCGTCAGCCGTCCAACCACGCTTGTCAGCCAGGTTTTCGACCAGCTTCGCCGCGGTGGCCTGGACGCTGGCCTGCTTGAACCGTCGCGAGATCGACAGCAGCAGCTGTACCGCGGCCGGCTGCCCGTTGGCGTACAGCGGGTACATCAGCGAGTCGACCTGGGCCCGCCGGGCGCCGTGGTTGCGAATGTAGGACTGGACGGCGTTCGCCAGCTCGATGCCGGGCACCCGGGTGGTCAGCGCCAGCAGGCCACGGTTGGCGGAGGCCGAGCCGAGATAGGTGCCCTGATGCTCGGCGTAGCAGTCGCGAACATGCTGTTCCACCGGCACCGCGGCCGCCTGCCGCACCCAGTCCGCGTATTGGGCCTGGTTCGGGTTGCCCTGCACCCGCATCAGGTTCCGCTGCGCCCAGTCGTAGCGCTGCTGACCCGCGGTCTGGGCGTGCACCCGGCTCTCCTCCTCGGTGGGGTGCCGGGTGTCCTGGGCGAGCCAGCTGGTGAGCACGAACCGGCCCAGCACCTCGGCGGAGTCGGGATCGAGCTGCCCCAGATAGAGATCGAGCAGGCCGGAGCCGTCCGGGTCTTTCACCTTGTTGGCCAGCACCACCCACCAGGTCGGGATCGCTGGATCGACTTCGGCGCCGTCCGCCCAGCGCAGTGCCGGCAGCTGGCCGAACTCGAACCAGTCCAGGGTGGCCGGCACCTTCGCCCGCAGCCCCTTCTTCGCCTCGGCGAGCAGCTTGTCGGGGGCGAGGTCGGCGGAGATGTCGTCGCCCAGGTCGCGCAACGCGTTCAGCATCGCCGCCCGGGGCACCTCGCGCTTCTCTTTGGCCAGCGCCGCCCGCAGTGCCGGCACCGCCTCGGTCTCACCCGCCTTGGCCAGCCAGGACGCCGACGCGGCCCGGATCTCGCCCCGCCCGTCGGTCAGCCCCTGCTCGGCCAGGTCGCGGGCCAGGCCGTGTTTGGCCAGCAAGGCCTGGGCCGGCGGCCTGTTCCGGCGGGATTCGCCGACGGCCGCCGCGGCGACGCTGGGCAGCAGGTTCGCCGGCAGCGAGGGGAAGGCGTCCAGGATGGCCAGGGCTTCGCCGGCGTCCTGAGCGGACGCGGCCAGCCAGTTCTGCAGCACGTCGAGATGCTGGGCGAACCAGGGCCAGGCGGCGTCGGGTTCGATCGACACCCACCAGTCGGTGGACCGAGCGATCCGCGGTACCTGCTCAAGGGTTTCCCGAGTGTTCCAGGTGCGGCGGACGGCGTCCTCCACCTGACGTAGATCGGTGATCGTGTCGGCGCGGGGTTGCATCAGCCAGCCCAGCCGAGAGTTCCGGTCGGGTCGGTGCAGTCGCATCAGCTGCACCGGGTTGAACGACCGGACGGACTGGCTGATCAGCGTCAGGTTGAACTGGCCGAGGACCTTCGGCGGTTCCCGACGACCAGCGGCCGCCTCGACGGTCTGGCGCAGGTCGGCGTCCGAGATCTGCTGCAACTGCTTGAGTCGTTTGACGCTCCAGGCATGCTCGGTACCCACCAGCCGAGCGATCTGGGCGTCCACCATGCGACGCAGTTCTTCGAACGCCCGCTGTTCGTCGAACTGGTCGGGGAACGGGGTGAAGTCGGGTAGCACCAGTTGCTGCGTCTGGGCGGCGGCCGATTGCAGGGCATCACGGCGGGCGTTCGCCTTCTGCACTGCCGCACCCAACTTGGCGCCGGCGGCGACCGCCTGGTCGAGCAGCGCGCCACCGGCCGGGGTGCGGGACAGGTATTCGACCAGTTCACCAGCCACCGAGGCGGGCGCGGTCAGCAACACGGGCGCCAGGACGGCCGCCTGCAGTTGGTCGGGCAGCATCGGCAGGACGCCGATCGCAGCGGCTCGGACGCCTTTGGCGCGGTCGGCGGCCAACTGGGCGATGATCGGCGCCAGCACACCGGCCAGCTGCGGGTTGTCCTTCAGCCTGCGGGCGAAGTCGGCCCGGGCGTCGGCGGTCAGCTTGGACACCGACGCCGGCGCAATCAGCTGCCCGAAGCCCAGCAGGTAGTTGTCGATGCCGGGCAGCTCATGCGGCTGCACCATGCTGGAACCCCACACCTTCTCCTGCTGGCACATGGCGAGGACGACGGTGGCCGGAATCTCCGGCTCGGAGCAGCCGTCATGCCGCAGCAGGTCGGCGAACCGTTCCGGCGGCCATTGCAGGTGCGGCAGCGCGGAGTGGCCGATCACTGAGGCCAGGTCGTTGAGCAACGCGGTCAGCCAGGCCGGGACGCCGTCCACCCGTCGGTTCGGGCCGGTGCCGAGCGCGGCCAGCAGGTACCCGAAACGAAGGAACTCCGGCTGCGTGATCGAACCCTCGCGGTAGAACTGCGAGCGCGCGTGCGGCACGGTCTTACGCGGATCGCCGCCGACACCGACCTGGGCCAGTCGCTTCTTCAGCGGGTCGGGAACCCAGGGACGCCACGAGGTCAGCTGGCCGGGCCGCCCCATCAACTGGTCGAGATCGGCCTGGTGCGCGGCGTCCATCTCGAGCAGGATCTCGGGCCCGCTGCCGTCGTGCACATACCGGACGACGCGCTCGAACAACTCCTCGGAGACCGCCTTGAACGGCGCCAACGCCGCCTTCAAATGCGAATGCGGACCGGCCGGCTGACCGGTCAGGGCGGACTTCAGACGCTCGAACACCATCGCTCCTCTTGACAGAACTGCTGAACGGCATCCTGTCAGGCCCCGGGGACAAACCGGAGGGAAGTACTCACCCTGGTGTGTGAGTCTGTTCTACGCACACACCCCGCGGACACCTCTGATCACGCGGCATATCCGAAGCGCGAGAGGTATCTGGAGTCGACGGTGAAGGGTTCGAATCGTGGTTCGTGGGGCATCACCAGCCCCAATGCCGCCTTTGCGCGCTGATCGCCCAGGCCGAGATCGCCTCGATGTCAGCGCTGATCGGGAGCGGACAGCGTTCGGAGTCCAGCAAGTCGCGCACCGCCGCCTCGAGCCGTCCGATCTCGGCCGAGACCTCGTTGCGGGGCACCTCGCCACGCTTCACGGCCAGCACCCGCTCGCGCTCGGCGTCCGGCATCGGCAGGGTGAGCCTGCCGACGCTGGCGATCTCGTAGCCCTGATGAGCAAGTCGCAGCGCGTGACTGCCGTACTTCACGTCCCAGCCGTGCTTCGCGATCAACTCGGGCCGGTTCGGCACGTTCCGCTTGGACTGGCCGAGCATCCGTTCGTGCTGGGAATGCATGTAGCCCAGGAACCGCTCCGCCGCCTGCCGGGAGAGGAAACTCGATCGCAGCGCGCGCAGCTCCTCGCCGAGCGGGGTGACCTTGACCAGCGACTCCTCCGGCGCGAACAGCGGCAGCATCACCGTCGGATTGCCCTTGATCGCCAGCCGCAAGTATTTCGCCAGTGAGTACAGCACCAGGTCGGTATCGCCAGGCCCGCTGCGCGCCCCCTCGGGCTGCGTGCGCCAGATGTAGTCGTCGCGATGCTTCCGCACCCCGAGCACATACTCGGGCGGCTCGATGTAGACGCCCATCTCGTCGTGGTCGTCGGTGCCGGCGATGGCGATGCCGTGCACACCGCTGCCGACCACCGAACGAAGGATCTCGTTGGGTAGTGCGACGCTCGGGTCGCCGTACTCGACGTTGACCGGCGCGACCTGATTGTTCATCGGGTCACCGTAGCGGCCTCACCAGCCGCCACCACCGCCTCCGCCGAAACCACCGCCGCCACTGAAGCCGGAGCCGCCGCTGGAGGCCGAGGTGGCGCTCTGCATCGACGACGACATGGTCGAGGTCAGCTGGCTCATCGACGACACGAAGCCGCCGCTCAGCACGTTGCCGTAGGCGTAGCCGACGTACCAGGAATTGTCGGGGGTGTAGACGCCGCGCGCGGCCAGGTCCTGGAAGATCTTCGCCCACCGTTCGGCGACACCGAAGACGATCGCGTAGGGCAGATAACGGGAGAACACATCGATGCCCTCCTCGAATTTGATCTGGTCGGCCTCGGCGGTGGTCAGGTAGAGCTCGAAACCCTTCGCCTGGGCCAGCACGGCCGAGCCGTCCGCCGTCCGGGCACCGAAACGGTTGTTGAGCGCCAACATGACCGCGCCACAGATCAACCCCGCCAAGCCGAGCAGACCGAACCCGACGAAGCCCAGGCCGAAGCCGGCCACGGCGCCCAGGGCAACCAGTCCGATGCTGCCGAGGATGGCCACCCCGCGCACCGTCACCGGGTTGCGGCGGAACCAGTGCAGCTCGTCGGTGACCCGTTTGTAGAGCCGCTGGCGAGTGCCCTCCAGGGTGCCCGAATAGTCGGAGTCCTTCAGGTCGTCGGTCGTCACCGTGGAGCCGTTCTGGAACAGCTTCTTGACCAGGTACGACTCGTAGCCGGTGAGCTTGCCCTCGCCCTTGAGCCGGGTCAGCGTCCAGTCCTTCTTACCCTGCTGATCGATCCGCAGATGGCCGCGGACGGCGAGATCGATGATGGTCGCGGTGATGTCCACGTCGTTCGCGGTGGAGTCGACCAGTACCCCGATCTCGCCCGGACGAGCTCCGCGCGGCGGGGTGAACGCGACGGCGACAGGCGCCTTGCTCGCGCCGTGTCCGACGGCGACCTGCTGCCCGGACGCCGGGGTCACCCCGGGGGTGAGACCGAGATAGACCTCGTCCTGGCTGCCGCGGCGGGTACGACGCAGCAGCGGAATCAGGCCGATCACGGTGAGCGCCGCGGTAAGCCCGCCGGTCAGCGGGGTGACCGGGAACATGTTGCCGATCCAGAACCGCTTCTCCAGCCGCGCCTCAGCGCCGACAAAGGTGCCGGCGGGGAAACCGGCGACGATCTGCAACGAGGTCGCGCTGGGCAGTGAATCCTGGGTGAAGGTCACCGACTTGCCGGACTCCTTCACGTCGGTGCACGGCCGGCTGGTGTCGCCATTGACGAAACAGGCCGACTTGGTCACATTGACCGGGCCGGTGACGGTCGCCGTGACGTTGCGGAACGGCACCTCCCAGCCGCCGCCGATCACGTTCCAGTTGAACTCGTCCAGCCCCGACTGCGCCTGGTTGGGAGCGATCAGGCCACGGACGGTGTAGTTGACCACGTACTGCTGGGTGCCGGTGTAGGTCTTGTTGTCGCTGCCGATCCGGACCATCAGATTGCCGTCCTTGGTCTCGGTCTGCACCTCGGGGCTCGCCCCGGACGGGCTGGTGACCTCACCCAGCGTGACGTCGATCATCCGCCAATGGTCGGGGTCGTTGGCGATCTCCTGGCGCAGCGGCAGCGAGAGATAGGGCCCGTGACCCGAGTCGGAACCGAAATTGAAGTCGAACGCAATCTGGACGGTCGCGGTGCCGTCCTTCGCCACCTCGGTGGTCACCGTGTACTTGTCGATCCGGTCGTCGTCAGAGTCTGCCCGCGCGACGGACGCCGGGAGTACTCCGAGCAGGAAGACCCCTAGACCGACAAGCAGCAGAAGGATGCGTCGCATGCGTCCACGGTAACAACCGGGGCCGCAGCCGACTATCGATCGGCGAGCGTGGCCCGCCTCCGCCCCCAGGGCACGGACGCCACCAGCACCGAGACGAGCGCGACCACGACCATCGCCAACTCGTGCGGCAGGTCGGGACTGGCCGGCGTCGGCCAGGCGACGTCGAGCACCACGGACATGGCCAACTGCCCGGCCACCGAACCGAGGGCGAGCAGCAGGACACCGGTGTGCTGCACCAGGTTGGCCGACACGAAGATGTAGATGACACCCAGTGAGCCGCCGATGTAGAGCCACCATTCGCCGGGCGGTGCCGCCGGAGGGTGCACGACCACGGCGTGCACGGCAGCCGCGATCAGCAGCACCACCGTGCCGGAGACGAAGTTCATCAACGTCGTGGTCAGCGCGCTGCCCACCCGGGCGCGCAGCCGTCCGTTCGCGGCCTGCTGCCAGGCGACGGCGAGGCCGGAGAGGAACGGCAGGATCAGCAGCCACCACAGCACCGCCCCGGAGCCGCCGGCGGCCAGCGAAATGCCGACCGCGACCAAGGCCAGCGCGCCGCCGATCAGCCGCGGCACGGTCACCGCCACCGCCCCACCGGGACCAAAGCCGATCCGGTCAAGCACCAGTCCGAAGACCACCTGTCCGGCGACGAAACCCACGGTGAACAGTCCGACGCCGATGATGCCGACGGCCAAGCCCTGGGTCGCCACGGTGAGAGCGCCGGCCGCGCCGGGCATCAGCATCCACCACGGAATCCGGCGGCTGCGTACTCCCGCCACCAGCGTGCGGAACCCACTGCGGCCCGCCGGGAGCCCGATGGAGAGACCGATCAGGATCAGCAGCCCCGAGCCGAAGGAGATCGTCGCCGCCGTGAAGCCGTCGTCCAGTCGCACCCCGAGCTGACCATTGATCCGGGCCTGCACCGCTGCCAGGGCGCCCATCAGCGCGGCCACCGCCAAGGCGGGAGCCGTCCGGATCCGGGTGGGCGGGTGGTGCGTCGCGACGGTCACCCGCAGAGGGTAGTCCGCCGGCAGATCGGTTTGAGCGCAGCGGCTTTGAGCAGCCTGGCCCAGGACTCGCTGCGCTCAGCAGTGCACGACTCAGTGCGACCGGAATCACACCCATGTAGTTCTCCACAGCTGTGGAGGGAGCTGTGGACGGTGCCGCCGCGCGGGGCTGATTGAATGGACCGGTGAAGACCTATCGACTGCCCCAGACCGAGCTCGAGGCGTCCAGCGTCATCCTCGGGCTGATGCGGATCCCGTCCCTCACCGACGCCGAGATCCGTGCGCTGGTCGGCGCGGCCCGCGAGGCGGGCATCACCACCTTCGACCACGCCGACATCTACGGAACCCACCGGCACGAGTGTGAGGAGCGGTTCGGGACGGCGCTGTCGCTCAGCTCGGACGAGCGCGCGCAGCTGCTCATCCAGAGCAAGGTCGGCATCCGGCCCGGCTACTTCGACTTCTCTGCCGAACACATCCTGACCACGGTGGACGAGTCGCTGGAGGCGCTGCGCACCGACTATCTGGACGTCCTGCTGCTGCACCGTCCGGACACCCTGGTCGAACCCGAGGAGGTCGCCGAGGCGTTCACCGCACTGGCGGCTGCCGGCAAGGTCCGGCACTTCGGGGTGTCGAACCACACCCCGGGCCAGATCGAACTGCTGCGGGCCTACGTGGAGCAGCCGCTGATCGTCAACCAGGTGCAGCTCAGCATCACCCACGCCCCGATCATCGCCTCAGGGCTGGCCACCAACATGGCCGGCTTCGACGCCTCCATCGACCGGGACAACGGCATTCTCGACCACGCCCGCCGCACCGGGATCACCCTGCAGGCCTGGTCGCCGTACCAGCGGGGCTTCTTCAACGGCGTCTTCATCGGCGATCGGGAGAACCACGCCGAACTCAACGACGTGCTGGACGAACTGGCCGATGCCTACGGCGTGACGCCGACCGGCATCGCGACCGCCTGGATCACCCGGCATCCGGCAAACATCCAGGTGGTGCTCGGCACCACGAAACCCGAGCGGGTCGCCGAGGCGGCTGCGGGTAGCGACGTCACGCTGACCCGCGAGGAGTGGTACCGCCTGTATCGGGCCGCCGGTCACCCGCTGCCCTGAGCTTTCGTTGGTCGAGCCTGTCGAGACCCGGCCATGGGCGCGCCATGGAAGGGGTTTCGACAAGCTCAACCAGCGGTGGATGCGTTTGATCCGGGATCTTCGCTCGCCTCAGCTTCGGCGTCCGGGGGCTCGGGCAGCCGGTTCGGCATGACGATGGTCACCTTGCCGGATTCCAGATCGAGCGGTTTCGGGCCCCAGCCGCCCTTGCGATAGTCGACCACCAGCATCTTCTCCAGGTCGCGCTGCTGCTGAACATGCCGCGCCCCGGGATTGAAGAGCTGAAAGAAGTCGCTCATCGCCACAGTCTACGCACAGCAATTCCGGGCGAATCTCGGTCAGGGATCCACCAGCCGAGCGATCTCGTCCGGCCCGATCCCGACCAGGGTGTCGCCGACCAGCACCGTGTACAACCCGTGCCGCTGCCGGTACGCCGCCTGTTCTTTACCGTCCGCCGGGTCGAGGACCCGGACGACGGAGTCGGTGAACAGCAGCTTCTCGCGCCACGCCCAGGCATCGCCCAGCGACCTCGGTTTCTGCCCCTGCCAATGCAGCTTTCCGTTCCGGGCATCCACCGCGAACAGGGCCGAGGAATCCGAGAGCAGGGTCAGCCCGGCGACAAAAGCAGCTTTGGGCGAGGTGATCAGGCCGAACGCCGAACCGTTGCGGGTCTGCGCCAGTGGGCCGAGAGTCTTCCCGGTGGCCAGGTTGACCCGGACGGCCCTGCCGTCGGACTGCAGGAAGACCGGATCGGTGACGTCGCCCGCGCGCGGGTCACGGTCGGGGAAGGCGAGCCGGGTGTTGAGCGCTGTCTCGTGCAGCTTGCGCAGCGTGTAGTTGTAGCTGACCGCGAGCGGACCGTCGTTGCACCACAGCCGCTCGCCGTCGTCCACCAGGCGCGAGCACCGCGGCATGCCGGCCAGCTTCCCGCTGCGCAGGTCGACGAAGGCGGTGGTCTGCCCGGACCACAGCGCCGTCAGCCCGTCGGCGACCCTCCGGATCCGCGGACGGTCCAGGGCAGGGCCGTCCGGAATGGGGAGCTTGCGGTAGTAGATCCGGTTGTCGCTGAACAGGCCGGCATGCTGCGGCCGGCTTTGCAGATCGAGCTGCCAGCGTTGACGCAGGTCGGCGTCCAGACCGGTCAGCACGGCGTGCGGCGCCGGCTGACGCTGTTCGACCAGCAGGACGCGGTCGCCGTCGGCATGGATCAGGGTGAGCCAACTGGTGAAATCGACGCCCCGGATCTCGCGTCCGGTGGCGGGGTCGAGCAGCGAGACCCGCCAGCGGGTGCCCAGTCCGGTCGCCGGGTCGGTCGCGGTGGACGCCGCACACACCAGCCGCTGCTTCAGCGGGGTCGCGGCACAGATGCCGTTCGGCAGGTCAGTGCGCCACAGCGGACGCCCGGTCGTAGCGTCCAGGCCGTGCACGGCGATCCGGCCGTCCTCGGAATCGCCGGTGAGCACCGCCCAGGTGTTTCCGATCGCCACCACACGATTCGGATCGAAGGTGCCGTCCACCGGAGAGACCAGCTCCGCGCCGGCACCCAGGTCGGGCCGCAGTTCGGACGGCCGTACCGACCAGGTCGCCGCCAGTTCGGGCTGCGCGGGCTGCGTTGTCCGGGGCGGGTTCGGGGTGCGCCGGCCGCCGTCGGGCAGCAGGCTCAGCGCGACGACCACCACGACGAAGATGCCGACGTAGAGAGCGAGCAGTCCAGCGGCGCGACGCACCAGCCTCTGCCGTTCGAGGGGTGTGCGCGACGCCTGCGGGAGCCGCGCTGTCGATGGCGCGGTGGCCGCCCGGGCACCGCGACGTTTGCCCTTCTTGGCCCTCGTCCGAACGCCGTCCGTACCGTCCCCGGTGCCGTTCGGATTGGCCCCGGCACCGGCCCGCGCGTCCAGTCCGGGCACGCCGCTCTGTCTGGCCGACGGGGGTCCGCCCTGGGCCGGGGCCGCCGAGGGCCAGCGGAAGTCGGGCCCGGCGGACTGTTTGCCCAGACCCTTGAGCCGGCGTTTTCGCCAGCGTCGTGAGCGGGGTCGCCCACCGGAAACCGTGGGAGATTGCCTTGTGGGCGGCTCGTCCGGATCCTCCAACTTCGCCCACTCCGGCGGCCGGGCGAAGAAGTCGGGCCGGCTCATTCGGCTCAGGCTAGCCCCTTGTGGGTCAGCGGATGACCGGTGGATTCCGGACGGGTTACGCGGGCGTAATGTTCTCCGCATGCCTGCTCTGCGATCTCGTACCACGACCCATGGCCGCAACATGGCCGGCGCCCGCGCCCTGTGGCGCGCGACCGGCATGGGAGAGTCCGATTTCGGCAAGCCGATCGTCGCGATCGCCAACAGCTTCACCCAGTTCGTGCCCGGTCACGTGCACCTGCGCGACATGGGCAAACTGGTCGCCGGAGCGGTGGCCGAGGCCGGTGGTGTGGGCCGCGAGTTCAACACCATCGCCGTCGACGACGGCATCGCGATGGGTCACCACGGCATGCTCTACTCGCTGCCCAGCCGCGAGATCATCGCCGACTCGGTGGAGTACATGGTGAACGCGCACTGCGCCGACGCCCTGGTCTGCATCTCGAACTGCGACAAGATCACCCCCG
>JBDHZN010000060.1:0-16052 GCA_039811845.1 Micropruina sp.
CGGTCATCGCTTCATCTCCAGTCGTACCTCGGTGCCCTGTTCGGGAACGCTTCGAATCGTCGCATTGCCCCCGGCACGCCGCAATCGCTCGATGATCGAGCCGCGGACGCCCATCCGGTCAGCGGGGACCTCATCCAGGACGAAACCGCGGCCCCGATCCCGGACGAACACCTCCACCAGGCGCTCGTCCACTTCGGCGTACACGTCGATCTTCGCCACCCCGGCGTGCCGGGCGGCGTTGGCCATCGCTTCGCGGGCGGCCTGCACCAGCGACTTCAGCTCGGGATCCAGGTCGCGGTCGCCGACCACCACGATCTCCACATCGACGCCGTGGTCGTCCTCCACCTCGGCAGCGGCCGCCACCAGCGCCGCCTTCACCGACGCCGCGTCGGTGGTCTCTCCGTACAACCAGGTCCGCAGTTCGCGTTCCTGCCGCCGGGCCAGCGACGTCACCGCCTTCGGATCGGACGCCTGACGCTGGATCAGCGCCAGCGTCTGCAGCACCGAATCGTGCAGATGGGCGGCCATGTCGGCGCGCGCATCGGCCAGCATCTTCTCCTCACGGGCCGCGGTCAGCGAACGTCGCACCCGGATGAACCAAGGCGCCGCGGCCAGCAGCAGCGTCACCACCACCAGGCCCAGCACCAGCAGCGTCCGGGCGGTCTCGGACATCGCGGGCAGCTGCACCACCACCAGCGCGATCCCGGTGCCCAGCCCGGCCAGCCCGAGCAGGATCCGGACGATCCGCGACCAGTGCGCGATCAGCGGCGCGAACCACTGCCGCACACCGGTCTGCCGCCGGATCGACCGATTCGAGATGTGGTCGGCCTGCCACCAGATCAACATCAGCCCGACCGTGCCGGCCAACGCCGGCCACAACACACCCTGCGGCAGCCCGACGCCGGCGGACTGCACCAGCCACAGCAGCCCGGCACCGAGCAGCGCCACCGCCGACATCGCCCCGAGATCGGCCGGTACCCGCGCCGGCCCTTGCACGGTGCGCAGCCCGCGACGTCCCGCCGCGTCCAGGCCGGGCGCCCGCGGCGCCTCGGCGGCCAGCGGCAACGCCAGCCACAACACCAGATAGACCAGCACCCCGATGCCCATGCTGGCGGTCAGCAGCACGAAACCGACCCGCAGCACCAGCGTCGGCCAGCCCAGATGCGCGGCCAGACCCGTGCACACCCCCGCCAGCCAGGCGGTGTCCAGCCGCCGGTCGGCGCGCTGGGGCGTCACCGGTACGGTGCGAACAGGAGTCGTCATAGCGGCGTGCGTCGGAGGTCGGCTGGCCGACGCCTCTGGTTCAGTGTCGCGCGTGTGACCTCCCCCGGCCAGCCAACAGGCTCCCCGCACGCCCCTTTGGGGGTCGGCTCAGGGACGTTCCCCGATGGTTCGTACGGACGCCTCGACAACAGTGGTGGCCATGGAACTCACCCCGTTGCGCCGCGCGTCCTCGGGCGCCGTGCTCGGCGGCGTCTGCGCCGGACTCGCCCGTCGCTGGCAGGTCGACCCGACCGTGCTGCGGATCGCGATGGTGCTGCTGGCCCTGCTCGGTGGACTCGGCATCGCCTTCTATGTGGGTGCGCTGCTGCTGGTACCCAAGGACGGTTCCAGTGAGTTCCCGCTCTATCGGCTGGCACCGTTCACCCGGTCATGGTCCCCCGCCGCCGCAATCGGCGCCGTGGTGGGCCTCGGCGTGCTGATCACCGTGGCGGTCGGATCCTGGCTGCCGTTCGGCCTGGCCCCCGTGGTCGGCCTCGGCTTCCTGTGGTACTTCGGCTTCCACCGGCGGCGCCATCCGCACCGCCCGGACGCCACCGGCCAGCCCGGCAACGGCGCGCCGTCCGGTCAGAACGAACTCGCCGGCCCGTCCGACACGGCTGCGCTGCCGCCCGCGTCCACGCCCTCCGCACTGCCGCAGACCGACTTCGAACGAGCCGCCGCGGCGTGGCGTGAGCGAGTTGTCCAGGAGCGGCAGGGCACGCCTGCCGGTGTGCCGGAGGTCCCCGCCGCGGCCGGCGATCCGCCCGCGGCGCTCCCGCTGTACGAGTACCGGCCGAGTCCGCCGCCGGCCGTCTCGAACTGGACGCCGCCCGCACCGCGGGCCACCCGGCGCCATCCGAAGTGGCTGTGGCCACTGGTGCTCTGCCTGCTCGGCGGCGGTCTCGCCACCCTGGCCGTGCTGTCGGCGGTGTTCGGCGTCATCGTCCCCCCGCTGGCCTATCCGGCCACCGTGCTCGGCGCGTTGGGCCTGGGCCTGCTGATCGCCGCCTTCGCCGGACGCCCCCGCGGCCTGCTGCCGCTGGCCGTGGTCGCGGGCCTGGTGACCATCGCGATGCTGGTGCCGGTACCGCGTCCCGGTCGGATCGGGACCGAGACCGTCAGCTACACCACGATGGCGCAGCTGCCGACGACCGAACAGAACCACGGCGCCGGTGACGTGACCGTCAACCTCAGCGGACTGGACGTCACCGAAACCAGGCAGATCCAGTTCTCCCAGGGCGCCGGAACGCTGGCGGTGTCCCTGCCCACCACGGGCAACGTCATCGTCGAATGGTCGATCGGGGCCGGCGAGTACCACGGCCCGGACACCACCCGCGACGGCATCGACCTCAAGGGCAACTATCAGCGCATCCTCACCCCGGGAGCACCGGTGCTGACCGTGCTGCTGCACACCGGTGTCGGCGAGGTGACGGTGTCATGAGACGCATCGATGTCGCCGCCTTCAACGTGGGCCTGGTCAGCACCGGGCTGGCAGTGCTCGCCCTGTGCGCCGCATTCGGCACGGTCGACTGGAAACTCACCTCGATCGTCGCTCCCCTCGGCCTGGTCGTGATCGGCCTGGCCGGCCTTCTACTTTCCCGCAATTCGACGAAAGGAACCCGATGAACGGAAAGACCCTGACCCGCTCGACCACCGACAAATTCCTCGGCGGCGTCTGCGGCGGACTGGCCCGCTTCCTCAACCTGGACTCCGGGCTGGTCCGCATCGTGACCGTGCTGCTGGCCATCTTCACTCAGGTGGGCTGGATCGCCTACCTGGTGCTGTGGGCCGTGCTGCCCACCGAAGGCGGCGGACCCACTGGCTTCGATGAGGCGAAGAACGCCTTCGGCCAGGGCACCGGACGTTCCTCGGACCGTCCGGAGCAGAACCCCGACGACCTCCGCTGAGCTGACCACAAAGGGTCCGGACGCCACGGCGTCCGGACCCTTTGTGTTGCCCGCGACTCGGTTTCGCAGCTCCCCCTTGCCGGGGGCCGGTATGCGACCCTATGGTCACGGGACGTCCGCACAGCGAGGAGGCTGGTATGGAGCGCTTTCAAGGGCTGCTGGGAATCGCATTGATTCTGGGCATCATCGTGCTGATATCGAAGAGCCGGCGCCGGATCAACTGGCGCATCGTCGGCTCAGGCCTCGCACTCCAGGCGATCGTCGGCTTCCTGGTCATCAAGTGGGCACCCGGCGCCTACGCGCTCGAGCAGTTCGCCAATGCGGTCACCGGCGTCATCGGCTTCACCAGCGCGGGCACCGAGTTCGTCTTCGGGCCGCTGATCGACACCGACAAGGTTGGCTTCGTCTTCGCCCTGCAGGTGCTGCCGGTGATCATCTTCTTCGGCGCGATCGTCGGCCTGCTCTACTACCTGCGCGTCCTGCAGTGGGTCATCGAGATCGTCGGCACCGCGCTGAAATGGGTGCTCGGCGCGTCCAAGATCGAGTCCGTGTGGGCCGCCACCGTGGTCGTCCTCGGCATGAGCGAGGCACCGCTGGTGATCAAGCCCTACCTGCCACGGTTGACCAAATCACAGCTCTTCCTCTGCATGGTCGGCGGTCTGGCCTCGGTGGCCGGCACGGTGCTGGTCGGCTACTCGCTGCTCGGCGCACCGATGCCCTACCTGCTCGCCGCCGCCGTGATGAACGCGCCCGGCTCACTGCTGGTGGCCAAGGGCATGTGGCCCGAGACCGAGGAGTCCGACCTGGACGCCTCGGTGCGCGACGTCCGCGACACCGAATCGGTGAACGTGATCGATTCACTGGCCCGCGGTGCGCTGACCGGCGGCCATCTGGCGGTCATCGTGGGCTGCCTGCTGATCGCCTTCATCGCCGTGATCGCGCTGCTGAACGGGGCGCTGGGCGGTATCGGCGGCTGGTTCGGTATGCCGCAGCTGTCCTTCGACATGGTGTTCGGCTGGATCTTCGCACCCGTGGCGTGGCTGATCGGCGTGCCCTGGAACGAGGCGGCCGTCGCCGGCAACTTCATCGGCCAGAAGACGGTGCTCAACGAGTTCGTCGCCTTCTCGAACTTCGGCCCGATGGTCGCCGCCGGGCAACTCGACCCGAAGACCACGCTGGTCACCACCTTCGCGCTGTGCGGCTTCGCCAACTTCGGCTCGATCGCGATCCTGGTCGGTTCGCTCGGGTCGCTGATCCCGGAGCGGCGCTCCGAGGTCGCCAAGTACGGCCTGCTCGCCCTGCTGGGTGCCACCATGACCAACCTGCTGAACGCCGCCATCGTGGGCGTCGTCGGCAGCTGACCCGAAGACTCCCTCACCGAAAGGAGGGGCCATGGCCCCCCGTCCCGTCTACTTCGACTGCGACACCGGGATCGACGATGCGCTGGCGCTGGTCTACCTGATGGCCTCGCCCGAGATCGAGTTGGCCGGCATCGGCACCGTCAGCGGCAACATCGACGCCAAGCAGGCGGCGGTCAACACCCTCGACCTGCTGGCGATGGGCGGCAAGACCGGGGTTCCGGTCGCGGTCGGTGCGATGGACCCGCTCACCCACAGCTTCAGCGGCGGCGTCCCGCACATCCACGGCCACAACGGCGTCGGTGACGTGGAGCTGCCGCACACCGACCGGAAGCCGGAGACGGAATCGGCGGCGGACATGCTGGTCCGGCTCGCCCACGAGCACCCCGGCGAACTGGACGTGATCGCGATCGGGCCGTTGACCAACCTGGCCATCGCGCTCAAGCAGGACCCGTCCATCGCCGACCTGGTGCACGAGGTGTGCATCATGGGCGGCGCGGCACTGGTGCCGGGCAATCTGAGCGCGGTCGGCGAGGCGAACATCTGGAACGATCCGGAGGCCGCCCAAGCGGTGGTGGAGGCACCCTGGCAGGTGGTGCTGGTGCCGCTCGACGTCACTCTGGAGAACGCCTTCGAGGAATCCGACCGCGAGGCGCTGGCGGCGTCCGACTCGGCGCTCAACCGGGCGCTGGCCGACATTCTCAACCTGTACTTCGACTTCTACGTGGGTGAGTACGGTCGCCGGATGTGCGCCCTGCACGACCCGCTGGCCGCCGCCATCGCGGTCGGTCAGATCACCGCCACCCGGGCACCGAACGTGCCGGTGGTGGTGGACGACACCCAGGGCCCCGGACGCGGTCAGACGATCTGCGACCTGCGCGGACAGCGCAATGGGCCACGGGACGTCGAAGGCGCCCACGTCCGGGTGGTGCTGGACACCGATCAACAGCTCGGCCCGGTGCTGCTGGGGCGGCTGCTCGGCTACGCCGGCTGATCGTCGTCATCCCGGGCTCGCCCCGGGATCTCGTTCGCAAGCGGCCATTCGGCCTGGTCACAGCTGCATGATCAGGGTGCCGTCGACGTCACGGAAGCCGAGCTGACGCAGATAGTCGGTGTGCCCCGGCGCCGGGTTCTGCACGACCACGTTGGTGAACCCGGCGTCCCGAAGCTGTTTGGCGCCGCGGCCGGTGTACAGCCAGGCCGCGATCCGTGAGTCCCGGTAGGCGGCCATCACGTAGTCCAGGGTGAGACGCAGCGTGGTGCCGTCGCGGCGTCCGGCCAGTACCCCGGCGGGCAGCCCGTCGCGGATCGGCAGCAGCACAAAATCCTCCTCGTGCAGCGAGTCGAAGCCCGGCCAGATGCGTCGGATGTCGTCGGCGTGGGCGCGCAGGAAGTCCTCCAGGAACGGCGCGTCCGGTTCGATCGGGACGGCACCGATCGACCGCCGCGGACCGAACTCGCGGCGCAGGAACCAGATGTTCACCCCGGCCACCGCCGCGTTGGTCAGAATGATCGGAATGGACGGCAGCAGCGCGCCGTAGACCACGAAGATCAGCCCGCCGGTCATCGAGAGCAGACGTAGCCGCACCACCGAGGTCATGGTGAGCGACAACACGATGAACGCCGAGGCGATGTATCCGATCACTTCCACCCAGCTCATCGCGGCAGCCTAGTGGCCCCGGCCCCAGCGAAACGCTGATCAAAGCCCCTCATCGTCATCCCGGACTTGATCCGGGATCTCGCCCGCCCGAGATCCCGGGTCAAGGCCCGGGATGACGTGAATGATCAGCAATTCCTGCCGACGGTTGTGCTTGCCGAACTGACCAGGCTCGATCACGCGAACCGCCGGTACAGGTTGTTCATGAACAGCAGCTCCGGGTCGTAGCGGCGCTTCAGCGCGAAGAACTCGTCGATCCGCGGGTAGGCGCGGGCCAGGTCCTCGCGGGAGTAGTGCTGCTGGTAGGGCAGGTAGAAGGTGCCGCCGGCCGCCAGCGCCCGGTCGACCAGGGTGCGGGTGAGGTCGGCCATGTCACGGTTGCCCTCGGCGGAGACCTCCTGGCTCAGGTACAGCACCACCGAGTACCGGTCGCCGCGGGCGTAATCGAGCAGAATCGGCTCGGCATGCACCACCCGGACGGACGCGTGCAGCGCCACCGCGTGGCTGTCCTGCAGCGCCGCAGCCGTGTCGCGCAGGAACGGGACCAGTGCGTGCCGCGGCAGGAAGTACTCGTGCAGGATGTCGGTGTACTGGGGGATCGTGTGGCGCAACAGGCTCAGGTCGCTGTACATGGCCTGGCTGCGTGACACCAGGCAGGCTTCGGCCGCGCGCAGCGCCTCGTTGCGCGACGTGCCGCACTGGCGCAGCCGGGGCATCAGGTCGCGCTGCAGCGTCCACTTCAGCCATTGGGCCGGGCCGCGGTGCCGGGCCAGGTTGAACAGGAACCGGGCCGGCGGCGAATCGGGCTCCTGCAGCAGTGCGGGCCTCGGCTCATCCGCGGAACCCGGGAACCGCGCATGGGTGTAGACGATCGCCTGATCCAGCAGCGGCGAGCCGGCGGTGGCCAGATCCGCCGACATCAGCCGGTTGTTCTCGTCGGCACCCAAGGCGTCCAGCACGTCGGGCAGGTCGGCGGTGGCCACCACCCGCTGCTCGAGCCGGTACAGCTCGTCCGGCACCGTGACCAACTCGGCCTCGACGATGACGCCGAACAGCCCGTAACCCCCGATCACCGCGTGAAACAGGTCGGGATCGTGATCGGCATCGAGTGTGACGACGCTGCCGTCTGCTTTCATCAGCCGCAGGCTCCGGACGGTTCCGGCCAGCGAGCCGGTGCGGAAATCGGTCCCGTGCGCATTGACCGAGAGGGTGCCGCCGACGCTGAGCACATCGATGCTCGGCATGCCGGTCACCGAGAGACCGTGCGGATGCAACGCTTCGAGCACCTGCCGCCACCGCGCGCCACCGCCGACCCGTACGGTGCCGGACGTCTCGTCGATGGTGATCCGGTTCATCGCGGTCATGTCGAGGATCAGTGCACCGGGCCACGACGCTTGCCCGCCCATGCTGTGCCGGGCACCGGACGGCGCCACCTTCAGGTCGTGCTCGCGGGCGAAGGCCAAGGCCTTCCCCAGTTCGGCCTCATCGGCCGGCTGCGCCACCCCGTACACCGCGGTGCGGTTCAGGCAGCTGGCGTCGTTGACGGTGCCGCGCCGCTGCACCAGCCAGTCCGGGTCGGCGAATCCGGCCGGTATCGCGGCGTCCGGGGCGGCGGCAAGTTGCCGGACGAGGCAGTCCTTGGGTCGCTGCGCCAGGGCGCTGTAGAGCTCGGCCATCGAGATGCCGTAGGAGAGCAGGATCAGGACGGTGAACACTGCCAGCGCATGGCGCAGCCGAAACCGCACGGACCGGCGCCGGGCCCGGCCAGCTGCCACGGTGGTCGGTGTCCCGTCCTTCGGGGAAGCGCTGATCAACGCGACCTCCGCTGGTTGAGCTTGTCGAAACCCCTTGCCAGCATCAGGTCGTCCCAGGTCTCGACAAGCTCGGCCAACGAAGTCAGCGATTCGTCACGGAGTCCAGCTGGCGAGCTGCTCGGCGGTCGGGTAGGAGTTCTGCGCACCCTCCCCGGTCGCCGCGTAGGCACCGACCCGGACGGCGAACGCGGCGGCCTGCTCCAGGTCGTCACCCGCGGCGATCCGGAAGGAGAACGCAGCCAGGAAGGCGTCGCCGCAGCCGGTGGTGTCGACCGGCTTCACCTTCGGGGAGGGGATCTGGGCCGACGCGGTGCCGGCGTCGAGGTCGATGATCCGGGCGCCCTGGGCGCCGAGGGTGACCACGACCGTCCGGGGGCCGGAGGCGCCGAGCGCGGCGTTGGTGGCTTCGATCACTGAGGTCCAGTCGCCGAGCGGGTCGAACTCGGCCTGACCGGTCAGATCGGCGAGTTCGTGGTTGTTGACCAGCAGGATGTCGACCAGGTCGAGCAGGTCGGCGCCCACCTTCATGTAGGGCGAGATGTTCAACACGACCTTCGCGCCACGCTCGCGGGCGTTGCGGGCGGCGGCTTTCACCGCGTCCAGCGACACCTCCAGGCACAGCGTCAGCACCGAGGAGGAGTCCGCACTGGCGAAGAAGTCGGTGGCGGCGTTCACGTCGTCGGCACTGAGCCGCCCGTTGGCGCCCGGGCTGACGATGATGCAGTTCTCGCCGGCATCGTCGACGGCGATCATCGCCGAACCTGTGGACACCCCCTCCAGTGCTTTGACCTGGCTGACGTCGACCCCGGCGTTCTTCAGGCTTTCCACCAGCATCGCGCCGTTGCCGTCGTCGCCGACACAGCCGAGCATCGCCACGTCGCCGCCCAGCTTGCCGACCGCCGCGGCCTGGTTGGAGCTCTTCCCGCCTGGAACGATCACCAGGTCGGAGCCGGCCACAGTCTCCCCCGGTCCGGGAATCCGGGCGGTCCGCACCACCAGATCCGCATTCAAGGAACCGACAACCAACACGCGTCCGGACGCCATGACACACTCCCCTTCGAGTTCGCCTGTAAGGGACGAACCTAGTGGACGCCGCCTCGGGCGGTCGAGGTGAGTGCCGGGGAATGGGCGGAGCGGCCATTACTGTCTGGTCATGCGACCCGATCAGTTGCCCCTGCTCATCAGCGTCTCGGCCCCGGCCCTGCACCCGGACGGTTCCTGGGCGGTGGTCTCCACCAGCCGTCCCGACTTCGACGCCGACGGCTACGTCGGCCAGCTGTGGCGGGTGCCGCTGGACGGCGCCGGTCCGCGACGGCTGACCCGCGGCCAGCAGGACAGCCGGCCCCGCTTCTCTCCCGACGGCACGCTGCTCGGCTTCCTCCGGCACGGCGCCGACGGACGTCCTCAGGTGCATCTGATCCCGAGCGCCGGCGGTGAGGCGGTGTGCGTGACCAACCAGCCGCTGGGCGTCTCGGACTTCGTCTTCTCGCCGGACGGCGGCACGCTCGCCTTCATCGCGCGAGTCCCGGCGGACGGCCGCTACGGCACCCTGGACGGGGTCGACGCCGCGCACGAGGACCCGCGGCAGGTCACCACGTTGGCTTTCCAGGCCAACGGGCTCGGCTGGTCCCGGGATCGCCGCAACCAGCTGTTCCTCACCGACGTCCCAGACGTCTTCGGCGAGCCGCCGGTGCCTCCGGTCGGACGTGCGGCTCAGGGTCTCAGCGCCGATGCGCTGCGCGCCCACGGCGTCCCAGCGGCACGTCAGCTGACCAGCGCGGACACCGATCACCATGCACCGTGCTTCACCGCCGACGGCAACGCCGTGCTGGTGGCTGCCGGCCGGACGGACGAGCCGGAGAACCTGATCGACGACCTGCTGCGGGTGCCGGTGGACGGCGCCGAGACGAGCCGGCTCACCGCCGGGCCGCTCAGTGTGGGCTCAGCGGTGCTGGTGGGCGACGCGGTCTGGTTCACCGCGGCCGATCTGGGCGAGTCGGGTTTGGAGTACGTGGCCGCCCAGCCGGGCGTGTACCGGTTGGGCGCGGACGGACCGGAGCGACTCACCCCCGAGGAACTGCTCGTCACCGGCGAGTTGGCGCCGGCCGGCGACGGCGTGCTGGCGATCACCGATCATCGCGGCGCCTCGCAGCTGCTCCGGGTGAGCGACGGCGGAGTCGAGGTGCTGATCGACGGCGGTGTGCTGCTGACCGGTGTTGCGGCGTCCGCGGACCGGGTGGTGGCGTCCTACCGCGACGCGACCAGCTTCGGCGAGGTCGGGGTGCTGGAATCCGGTCAGCCGGTGACGGCGGTGACCGATTTCGGGGCCGCGCTGCGGGAAGCGGTCGAGATCCGGCCGTCGCAGGAGCTCATCGCCACCGCGCCGGACGGCTACCCGGTGCACGGCTGGGTGGTGACGCCGGCCGGCGAAGGGCCACATCCGGTGCTATTGATGATCCACGGCGGCCCGTTCAGCCAGTACACCTTGGCGTTCTTCGACGAAGCGCAGGTCTACGCCGAGGCGGGCTATGCGGTGGTGATGTGCAACCCGCGCGGCTCGGCCGGCTACGGACCCCAGCACGGCCGGGCGATCCAGGGCGCGTTCGGATCGTTGGACACCTCCGACGTGCTCGCCTTTCTCACCCATGCGATGGCGAGGGTGCCGGGGCTGGACAGTGCCCGGGTCGGCATCATGGGCGGTTCGTACGGCGGCTACCTGACCGCCTGGATCATCGCCCACCACCATCGCTGGGCAGGTGCCATCGTGGAACGCGGCTACCTCGACCCGGCGTCCTTCGTGGGTAGTTCGGACATCGGCTGGTACTTCCCGCAGCAGTACAACGGTTCGAAGGAACAGATGGACGCCCAGTCGCCGATGCTGCTCACCGACCGGGTGAGCACCCCGACGTTCGTCATCCATTCCGAGCAGGACCTGCGTTGCCCCTTGTCACAGGGCCTGCGCTACTACGCCCAGCTGAAGCAGGCCGGTGTGGACGCCGAGCTGCTGGTCTTCCCCGGCGAGAACCACGAGCTCTCCCGGTCGGGAACGCCGTGGCATCGCCGGCAGCGCTTCGAGGCCATCCTGGACTGGTGGGCCCGGCACCTGCCCGCCTGACACCCGGCATGACGGACGAACCGCCCCGGGGAGGGACCGTTGGTCGAGCTTGTCGAGACCCCTCAGAAGGATCTCGACAAGCTCGATCAGCGGTTGCGAGTCAGTGCTCGATCTCGTCCAGCGCCTGCGCCAGGGTGAGTGGACAACCTCGATCAGCGAGTGGGTTCAGTGCTCGTCCTCGGCGAGCACGATCACCGAGTCGCCGGGGCCGAGCCGGATCAGGTCCGGTTTGTGCGGGTTGAGGTGCACCCCGTAGCCGTCGGTGCGCGACCAGGACTGCGCGGCCAGTCGGTAGCCGATCGCGGTCTCGCGGCGATCCACGGCGGCCGCCAGCACCGTGTAGAAACTGGCCTCGACACCGGGCTTCAGGTAGAGCTCGGCCGGCCGCAGATAGACCTCATTGCCCTCGCTGCTGAACAGTTCGTCGAACACCTCGATCAGGCACGGGTTCTCGCTGGCTTGGGCCAGCAACAGGCCGACGATTCGATCGCTGACGATGAAGTCGTCGGCGCGGGCCACCTCGGCGAGTTCACGGTTGTGGTCGTCCAGCATCTCGCTGACGATGTTCAGCCGCAGCGCAGCCCGGTTGGCGATGTCACGCAGGTGCAGCAGGGTGACCAGGGTCCGGGCATCCGCCACCTGCGGATCGGGATGACCGGGGTCGGCGAGCACCACGATGTGGTCGTACTGCGCCAACTCCAGCGACCACAGCAACGTCTTGCGAGTCGTGTCGCCGATCACCACGCGCAGCGTCAGCCCGTCCGGCGCCTCGATGCGCGACGCCCGCTCGTCGTCGGCGACCACACAGATCTCCGAGCCCTCGGGCAGATAGTGGGCGAGCTCGTCGAGCACCTCGGCAATGCCGGCATGGTGTCCGATCACCAGGGTGTGCTCGGGGCTGGGCGGCATTGAGGGCACGGTGCCGCGCGCCGCGGCGTCCGGCTCACCGGGAGCACCGAGCCGGACCGAGGCGTCGTCGGCCGCCAGCACCACCAACTGATCGCCCTCGACCAGGACGGTGTCGCCGGGCGGATTGAGCATGATGTCGGGCCCACGAACGACGCCGCACACGGCAGCATCGGGAAAGCGGAATATCGCCTCGCGATAGGTCGACCCGACCAGGACGGGCTGCTCGCTGAAGTACAGCTCGTCACCGGCGAAATGGAGCAGTTCGGCGTACACGCTGGACAGCCCGCGTTGTCGGCAGGTCTGCGCGGTGAGCCGCCGAATCAGGGTGGTGGCCGGCAGCCAGCGGGACGCGTTCCGGCCCACCAGACGGGCCGCGTCCAGGTTGTCGGGGTCCTGCAACGCGGCCACGATCGGCACGTCCGCCTCTTCGGGCAGGGCGTGGGTCAGGGCCAGCGCGGTCTTGATCGCGGCGGCGTCCGGGTCGGCGTGGTCACCGCTGAGCACCACGATGCTGCGTGCCGTCAACGGGTTGGCGATCGCCAGGTCGGCGGGTGAGGTCGGGTCGCCGGTGCGGCAGATGACCCGGGTGCGGCCGGTGCGGCCCACCTTCTCGCGGATCGCGTCCTCCATCTCGACCTTGTCGCGGTCGGCAAGGACGACGATCGCCCGGCCGCGGCGTCCGGCGTTGGCCCGGCAGATCTCCCCGATCAGCAGGAACAGCTGCGGCGACCAGCCCAGGATCAGGGTGTGGCCGGACTCGATCACCCGGCTGCGGCCCTTGCGCAACTGCGCCATCTTGTCGTCGAAGGCGCCCGAGACGATGCCGATCAGGCTGGCCACGATGATCAGGCCGCCGATGGTCACCACCAGCATCAGCAGCCGGAACCCCCAGCCGCCGTCCGCGCCCATCGTGCCGGGGTCGAGGGTGCGCATCAGGTTGCCCCAGACGATGTCCCAGAAATCGCCGTCATCGGAGTCGTCGGGGAACGCCTTGAGCACCATCACGATCACCGCGACGACGAAGACGAAGCCCACTGTGGCCAGCGCGAGCAGGCCCATGATCGCGACCGTGCCGCGCGCCATGATGTTGTCGAAGGCGTACCGCAGCCGCTCGCTCAGCTTCGGCTCCTGCACGCTCTTCTCCCTTGTCGCGAGGTCAATGGCTTTTCGGCACCCTAGCCTGATTCCCGTTGGTCGAGCTTGTCGAGACCTTGGCGACGCGGCGCTGGCATCAGCGCCAGAGACTGGGATCCAGCTCCTCATCGACGCCGCGCAACCTCATCTCGAAGCCGCCGGCGAGGCTGGTGCCATCCAGCGGTTGCAGGCTGACCACGATGCCGGTGCCACGGTCGAGGCCGACCAGCCACTTGGTCGGCTGACCGCTGGGACGCGGCAACCAGGGAGCCCGCGGGCCACCCTCGGCGTCGTACAGCCGATCGGCCAGTTCGCCGTCCAACAGCGCACAGCAGGTGCAGCGCGGGTCGTAACCAGGCCCCTCCCGGACGACCGCCCACCAGGTCAGCCGGCCCTGCCGATCACCAGCGCTGATCTCGCTGAGCACCGTGGCAGCACCCGGTCGCTCGTCCGAGCCGTCGGCGAGTTCGACCGGGTCGAGCATCGCCACCCAGCGATAGTCGTGCCACATCAGCTCCTCGGCTGCCTCCAACCCCGGCGGCCGAGCGGTGATCAGGCCGTCGGCATCGAAGTCGACGGCAACCTCCCACGGGAACGGTTCCTCGGTCGTGCCTCGCAGCGGTTCGCCCCGCTCATCCCAGCCGAACCAATGGGACGTGGAGCGCTCCAGCTCCTCGACCAGCGGCTCGCCGTCGTCGCTCACCACCCGGAATGCGCGCCGCCGGTCCAGCCATGCCTCCAGCCGGACCGGATTGGGACCCGTACGCATCAGTTCGAACCGCGCGGTGCGCCACAGCCACGGCGACGAACGGGCCAGCGCGCGCCACCGGTCCTCGGTGGGGGCGACCAACCCGTCGGTCATCCGCGGCTCACTCCCACTCGATGGTGCCTGGCGGCTTCGAGGTGATGTCGAGCACCACCCGGTTCACCTCGCGCACCTCGTTGGTGATCCGGGTCGAGATGCGTTCCAGGACGTCGTAGGGCAGCCGTCCCCAGTCGGCGGTCATGGCGTCCTCGGAGGTGACCGGACGCAGCACCACCGGGTGCCCGTAGGTACGGCCGTCGCCCTGCACGCCGACCGAACGGACCTCAGCCAGCAGCACCACCGGGAACTGCCAGATCTCGCGGTCCAGGCCGGCCTCGGTCAGTTCGGCGCGGGCGATGGCGTCCACCTCGCGCAGCAGGTCGAGCCGCTCACGGGTGATCTCGCCGATGATCCGGATCGCCAGGCCCGGGCCGGGGAACGGGTGCCGCCAGACCATCTCGTCGGGCAGGCCGAGTTCGGTGCCGACGGCACGCACCTCGTCCTTGAACAGGGTGCGCAGCGGCTCGATCAGTGAGAACTGCAGGTCGTCGGGCAGTCCGCCGACGTTGTGGTGGCTCTTGATGTTGGCCGCACCCTCGCCGCCGCCGGACTCCACCACGTCCGGGTAGAGGGTGCCCTGCACCAGGAACTCGATGTCTTTCTCGGCGTTCAGCGCGCGCGCCGCGTCCTCGAAGGTGCGGATGAACTCGCGTCCGATGATCTTGCGCTTGGTCTCCGGCTCGCTGACCCCGGCCAGCGCACCCAGGAACCGGTCGGTCTCGTTGCGGACCACCAGCTCGACCCCGGTGACCGCGACGAAATCACGCTCCACCCGCTCGGCCTCGCCCTTGCGGAGCAGGCCGTGGTCGACGAAGACGCAGGTCAGCTGATCGCCGATCGCCTTCTGCACCAGGGCCGCGGCGACCGCCGAATCGACGCCGCCGGACAGTGCGCACAGCACCTGCTTGTCGCCCACCTGGGCCCGGATCGCGGCGACCGAGTCCTGGACGATGCTGGCCGGCGTCCAGTCCTGGCTGCAGCCGGCGATCCCGACCAGGAACGCCTCGAGCACCACCTGGCCGTATTCGGAATGCCCCACCTCGGGGTGCCACTGGACGCCGGCCAGGCCGCGGTCCAGATCCTCGAAGGCAGCCACCGGCGAGCCGCCGGAGTTGGCCAGGCAGACGAAGCCGGGCGGCGGGGCGTAGACGGCGTCGCCGTGGCTCATCCAGGCCTTGAAGTCGGACGGCAGCCCGCCGAGCAGCGAACCACCGCCGTCCACGCTGACCTGGGTGCGGCCGAACTCGGACAACCCGGTCTGCCGCACCTCGCCACCCAGTGCGCTGGCCATCGCCTGGAAGCCGTAACACATGCCGAAGGTTGGGATGCCGGTGGCGAACAGTGCCGGATCGACCTGCGGGGCGCCCGCGGCATACACCGACTGCGGTCCGCCGGACAGCACGATCGCCTTCGGCTTGCGGGCCACGATCTCAGCCACGCTGGCGGTGTGCGGAATGATCTCGGAGTAGATCCGGGCCTCTCGGACGCGGCGCGCGATCAACTGCGCATACTGCGCACCGAAGTCGACGACGAGGACCAGCTCATGCTCGTGGCTCATGGAACGTCAGTGTAGGGATTGGGAATGGTGTCATGATTTGAGCACCGGAATTCCGAACGCGGCCGAACCGCGCGATCTCTCAGTGAGGACCTGACACACATGCAGATCTACGACGACGTGACCACGCTGGTCGGCCGGACCCCGCTGGTCCGGCTCAACCGCATCTTCGGTGACACCAAGGCGAACGTGGTGGCCAAGCTGGAGTTCTACAACCCGGCCAACTCGGTGAAGGACCGGATCGGCGTGGCGATGATCGACGCTGCCGAGGCGTCCGGGCAGCTCAAGCCGGGCGGCACCATCGTCGAGGCGACCTCGGGCAACACCGGCATCGCGCTGGCGATGGTTGGCGCGGCCCGCGGCTACCGGGTGGTGCTCACCATGCCCGAGACCATGTCCAAGGAGCGCCGCGCCCTGCTGCGCGCGTTCGGCGCCGAACTGGTGCTGACCCCGGGCGCCGAGGGCATGCGCGGCG
>JBDHZN010000061.1:0-15776 GCA_039811845.1 Micropruina sp.
GGCCGACTACTACCGCAACGGCGGCATCATGCAGTACGTGCTGCGCAGCCTGCTGAAGGCCTGACTTGGCCAAGCGGCTCGACAAGGCGGAACGCGCCCGCAGGGAGCGTGAGATCGCCGCGCGCTCGGCGACGGTGGGCAAGCCGCGTCCGGCTGAGGCCAAGCCTCAGCCTGCGGCGAGGCCGAAGGCCAGACCGGTCACCCGGCGGGTGAGTGTGCGGGCCACCCATCGTGGGATCGGCTCCGAGTTGGCCGAGCGGGCCGCCTGGTCGATGCTCGCGGCATTGGCCGCACTGGTCGGTGCGGGCATCGCGCTGGCGATCGGGAATGCCCTGCTGCCGGTGCTGTGTCCCACCGATGACGCCAGCTGCGGTCTGGGCTGGATGGTGCTGATCGGCATGGCCGGCTACGCCCTCGCGCTACTGCCGGCCTGCGCGATCGGCGGGCTCGGCATCTGGTTCTGGGTCGCCTACGTCGCCGGCTACTCACCGCTGCTGCTGATGGCCGCGGTGGGGGACTGGTGGTGGTGGACGGCCCTCGTCCTGCTGCCCCCGGTCGCCGCCATCGCCAGCGCCCCGCTCGGTCATGACAAGCTGCCCGCTCAACAGCGGTACGGCCTGCTCGGCTTGGCGGTGATGGGTCTCGCAGCCGTCGTCTGGTGGTACGGCTTCGCCGCCGTCTAGCAGTTGCCGCGGCGTGCCCGATTCGCCGTACGGGCTTGATCTCGGTTCTACCCGTGGTGGCGATCTCGACATCGCTCTCCGATGGCGGGATACCTCGGCGATTTCGCGTCCTGACCCGAAATCGGACGGCTTTCCCTCCATCCGACAGCGATCTCGACATCGCCGCGTCCGGACGGCTGTTGGGAACGATGCGGAGGACCAGCGCTGCTGCGGACCGTTATCCCTCGGGAGTGTGTGAGACCAAGCAAGGCGGAACAGCTCGCGGACCGCTAGCGTGTCCCTTACCAACAAGCTTCGGGAGCTCGCGCCAGATGGCGGGCTGAGAGGGCGGAGTGCGATCGGTGATCGCGGGTCCGCCGACCGACTGAACCTGTCCGGGTAATGCCGGCGTAGGGAGGTTGCGCCCCATGGCGACGTCCGATCCGACCATCGTTTCCACCACAGGCCAGCGCGTCGTCGCCGGCGAGCGCGTCGAGGCGCCGGTGGTGCTCACCGACAGCCCACCGCGTCCGCTGCGGTTCTTTGACCAGTTCGCGATGTGGGCCAACCTCGGCATCAGCCTGTTCGGACCGCTGACCGGCGCGCTGATCGCCGCCACCACCGGCTCGGTCTGGACGGCGATCGCCGCCATTGTGCTGGGCTGCGGCATCGGTGCGGCGCTGCTCGGCACCTCGGCGGTCTTCGGCGCGACCACCGGCGTGCCCGCGATGGTGTCGCTGCGCGGACTGCTCGGACGCCGTGCCTCGGTGGTGCCCACGTTGCTCAACATCGGCCAGAACATCGGCTGGGCAACGATGGAGATCATCGTCATCTCCACCGCCGCCACCGCGATCGTCGGGGACGCCTGGCGCTGGCCGTTCGTGATCCTCGCCGGCGCGGTCGCCACCACGATGGCCGTCCGGCCGCTGGGCAGCGTCCGGCTGCTGCGCAAGGTGATGGTGTGGCTGGTGCTGCTCGCCTCGGTGGTGCTGTTCGTCCAGGTGCTGCTACAGCCGGCCGGCGAGATCCCGCAGGACGCAGTGCTGGGGTTCTGGCCGGCGGTCGACCTGGCGGTGGCCGGTGTGGTGTCGTTCGCACCGCTCGCGGCCGACTACAGCCGGCACTCCCGGACCAAACGAGCCGCCTTCTGGGGCTCGGCACTGGGCTACGGACTGGCCGCCGTCGCCTACTACACGCTCGGCGTGTTCGCCGTCGCCCACCTGGGCGCGACGGACGTCCTGGGAGCGCTGCTGGCACTTCCCGCCGGCGCGATCGCGCTCAGCATCCTGCTGATCGACGAGGTGGACGAGGCATTCGCCAACGTCTACTCGACCACCATGTCGATCCAGAACATCGCGCCGAACCTCGATCGCCGGGTGGTCGCGATCGCGGTCGGCGTCGTCGCCACATTGCTGGCCGGGTTGCTCGACTTCGGGCAGTACCAGTCTTTCCTGTTCCTGATCGGCTCGGTGTTCGTGCCGCTGTTCGCCGTAGCCGCGACCGACTTCCTGGTGGTCAGTCGGCAGCGCTGGGACGTCAGCGAGCACTCCCGGATGCGCTGGGCGCCCGTGGTCGCCTGGGCCGGCGGGTTCGTCATCTACCAGCTGATCAACCCAGGAATGGTGCCGGGCTGGTCGTCGTTCTGGGTGTGGTTCGCCGGCGTGATCGGTTTCGTGGCGCCGTCCTGGCTTGGGTCGTCTGTGGCGGCGATCGGGGTGTCGGCGGTGTTGATGGTGCTGCTGGGGCGGCGCCGGTAGGCGGGGGCTGCCGCCAAGCCAAGTTCTGGTTGTTATGACGTCAGTGTTGGTGCTCCGCTGCCGCTCGAACCACTTTGTGGTGGGTATGAGTTCGGCTGAGAGCAGCCAGATCCACCACAAAGTGGTTCGAGTGCGAATCGGCCTGCTTCTCGGTCGCGATACCCACCAGAATCCGGCTCGAAGCGGGTGACGGAGCCCGGGAATGGACCGCGCGCTCGCGGACGGTGAAGCGACCGCACCAAGGTCAGCGTTACGTTGATCGGGTGCGCAGCCCCACTCTGACCCGGCAGATCCTTGGTCTGGCCGTGCCTGCGTTCTTCGCGCTGGTTGCCGAGCCGTTGTTCCTACTGGTGGATTCGGCGATCGTCGGGCACCTGGGGACGCCGCAACTCGCCGGCCTGGGCGTCGCCGGCTCGGTGCTGGCCACGGCCGCCGGGGTGTTCGTCTTCCTGGCCTACGGCACCACCGCCACGGTCGCGCGGGCGCTCGGTGCGGGCGCCACGGACAAGGTGGTGTCGGCGGGGCTCGACGGCACGGTGCTCGCCGCCATCCTGGGCGTCCTGACCGCGATCGGCGTGGGCTTCGGGGCGGGCTCGTTGTGCGCCGCCTTGGGCGCCGACGGCGAGGTGTTGCACCACGCGACGGTCTATTTGCAGATCTCGGCCCTCGGCCTGCCGGCGATGCTGATCGTGATGGCGATCATCGGAGCGCTGCGCGGCGTCCAGGACACTCGCACTCCACTGTTCGTGTCGATCGCCGGATTCACACTGAACGCGCTGCTCAATCTCGGTCTGGTCTATGGGCTCGGCTGGGGCATCGCCGGGTCGGCCTGGGGCACCGTCGTCGCTCAGTACGCGATGGCGTCCGCCCTTGTCGCCGTCTGGTTCGTGCGGCTTCGGGCGTCCGGCGCGACGCCCCGACTGCATCCTGCTGGGGTGCTTGCTGCCGCCGCGAACGGCGTCCCGCTGATCATTCGGACGCTGTCGCTGCGCGCCATTCTGCTGCTGACCACCTGGGTCGCGGCCGCGTTCGGGCAGGTGCCGCTGGCCGCCCATCAGGTGGCTTTCACCGTATGGACCATGCTGTCCTTCGCGTTGGACGCCCTCGCCATCGCTGGTCAAGCGCTCACCGGTAAGGGGCTGGGCGCTTCGGACGTGGCCGGGGTCCGGGCCGCGACGGTGACGATGATCCGCTGGGGCGTCATCGGCGGGGCCGTGGTGGGTCTGCTGGTGGCGCTGTCCGGTCCGCTGCTGGCGCCGTTGTTCTCCGCCGATCCGCTGGTTCAGTCGGCAGTGGTCGCCGCGCTGATCGTCGTCGGCGTCGGGCAGCCGATCTCGGGCTACGTGTTCGTGCTCGACGGGGTGCTGATCGGCGCCGGCGACGCCCGCTGGCTGGCCGGCGGTATGGCGGTCGTGCTGCTCGGCTACCTGCCGGTCGTCGTCCTGCTGCGGCTCAACGCCGACGCCCTCGCCGCGCAGGGACCGGTGGCAGCAACCGTCGCCCTCTGGCTCGGCTTCACGGCCTTCATGCTGATTCGCGCCGGCATGCTGCGGGTGCGCGAACGAGGAGATGCCTGGCTGGTCACCGGAGCCGGGTAGTCCTGTCCCCGGTTGAGCCCAGTTTGTTGGTTGAGCTTGTCGAAACCTCGCCAGGGTCTCGACCAACGGGCTGACAAGCTCGCACGCCTGGGGACGGTTCTTCGACGTTCGAAATTCGCATGCGCGAGAACCGTCCCCGGATGTGCGAACTCGGATGGCCGAGCGACGGTGGCCTCTGGACGGCGGTCGAGCGATCTCCTAGAATCGAACAAATATTCGATATGTGGGAGGTGGGGCCATGCGCACCGAGCGTCCGTGGCCGCGAGTCGAGCGGTCGGTATCAACCGGGTATGTGCCGCCGGGGTGGCCGGACCGGGTTCGTCCGCCGGGGGCTCCCGACTGGGAACTGACCGCCACCGAGTTCCTGCTCGACTGCTGTCCTGCCGATTACCGGCGTTATCGGTTGCTGCGCCGGCATCCGGTGGTGCTGGCGCGCTTCGCCGCGGTGTTCGTCGAGGCGCAGGAGCGGGCGAGCCGGGAGGGGCTGGCCGGTGTTCGGATGAGCCTGGCCGATCTGGTCGCGCCCGAGGTGATCGCCGGGGCGGTGGAGGTGTGGTCGCAGCAGCAGGCCTTCCTCGCCCGGTTGCGACGCGAAGTGACCATGGTCGAGGAGGCGCTGCGCGGCAGACGCTTCGTGCCCACCATGTAGCTGCCCCGCCACTCGTTGCTGGGTCAACAGCAGAGCCGAGCTCAGACGCTGCCCAGGTCGAACTCGTTTCCCTCCGGATCGAGCATCCGCACCCAGCGGATCGAGTCGCCGATGGCGCCGTCCCCGACCCGCTGCGCGCCGAGGGCGACCAGGCGATCCACCTCGCCGGCCAGATCGGGCACATGCAGGTCGAGATGCATCCGGTTCTTGCCCTGCTTCGGCTCCGACACGCCCTGGATCAGCATCATCGGCCCGGTGGCGCCCTCGGCGGGCACCAACACGGCGTACTGTTCCACGCCGTCCAGCCGGCGATAGCGAAGCGCCTCGCACCAGAAGGGCACCAGGGCGTCCGGGTCGATGGAGTCGAGCACGATGACGATCTCGACGGACGGCGTTGTCATCTGGTCCTCCTGGGTCGGGGCACTCAGCCTGCCCGATGCCACCGACGTAGACTGCTCGCCATGCCGTTGCTCGATCGGATCACCCAACCCGCCGACCTGCGCGATCTCAAACCCGCGGAACTGGACCGGCTGGCCGAGGAGATCCGAGCCTTCCTGATCGAGCATGTGTCGCGCACCGGCGGCCACCTGGGCCCCAACCTGGGTGCGGTCGAGCTGACCGTGGCTATCCATCGCGTCTTCGACTCGCCGCACGACCCGATCATCTTCGACACCGGCCATCAGAGCTACGTGCACAAGATCCTCACCGGACGCCAGGATCGCTTCGACACCCTGCGCCAGCCGGGCGGGCTGTCCGGCTACCCGAGCCGCGCCGAGTCCGAACACGACTGGGTGGAGAGCTCGCACGCCTCGTCGTCGCTGTCCTGGGCGGAGGGACTGGCCAAGGGCTTCGCGTTGCGCGAAGAGGACGACCGGACGGTGGTCGCGGTGGTCGGCGACGGGTCACTGACCGGCGGCATGACCTGGGAGGCGCTCAACAACATCGCCGTGCAGCCCGAACTGCGGCTCGTCATCGTCGTCAATGACAACGGCCGCTCCTACACGCCGACGATCGGCGGCCTGGCCACCCGGCTGCGTGGCCTGGGCCAGCAGCTCTCCGCGATCCGCACCGACCGGCGCTACGAGCGCAGCCTGGCCGCGATCAAGCGTTGGGTGAGCCGGACGCCGGTCGTGGGCGAACCCACCTACGGCTCGATGCACGGCGTCAAAGCGGGCGTGAAGGACGTGCTGGCGCCGCAGGGCATGTACTCCGACCTGGGCATCAAATACCTGGGACCGATCGACGGCCACGACCGCGAAGCCCTGGAACGCGCGCTCGAGCAGGCGCGCCGGTTCACCGGCGGCCCGGTGATCGTGCACTGCCTGACCGAGAAGGGGCGCGGATTCGCCGCCGCCGAGGCGAACGAGGAGGACCGTTTCCACGCGGTCGGGCCGATCGACCAGGTCACCGGCATGCCGCTGGGCAGCGTTCCCGCCCGAACCTGGACGGACGCCTTCGGCGAGCACCTGGCCCGGATCGGCGCCACCGACGACTCGGTGGTCGCGATCACCGCAGCGATGCTGCATCCGACCGGACTGACCCGGTTCGCTCGGCACTTCCCGCACCGCACCTTCGACGTCGGCATCGCCGAACAGCATGCGGTGGCGTCCGCGGCCGGCCTGGCACGGGCCGGGCTGCACCCGGTGGTGGCGCTGTACTCGACCTTCCTCAACCGGGCCTTCGACCAGGTGCTGATGGACGTCGCCCTGCACGGTGAGGGCGTCACCTTCGTACTCGACCGGGCCGGCATCACCGGTGCGGACGGCCCCAGTCACCACGGCATGTGGGATCTCGGCCTGCTCGGCATGGTGCCCGGGCTCCGACTCGCGGCGCCTCGCGACGAGCAGCGGCTGCAGGAAGCGCTGGAACTCGCGGTCGACATCGACGACGGGCCCAGCGTGCTGCGGTTCTCCAAGGATCCACTGCCCGCGCCGTTGCCGACGCTGCGCACCGACGGTGAGACCGACGTACTGTTCGAGGACGGCGACCCGCGCGTGCTGGTCGTCGGCTGGGGGCAGTTCGCCGGCATCGCCGTCGAGGTCGGCACCCGGTTGGCGCAGCAGGGCATCGGCGTCCGGGTGGTCGATCCGGTGTGGGCGTTGCCGGTCAGCGCCGATCTGATCCGGTTGGCCGGTGCGCACGAGTTGGTGGTGACCATTGAAGACGGCGGCTTGGCCGGCGGGCTCGGCTCACGGCTCGCCCAGGAATGCCGGCTGGCCGGCGTCCGGGCCAACGTCCGGGAGTTCGGGATTCCGCAGCGGTTCATCGAGCAGGGCAGCCGTCCGGGCATCCTGGCAGACCTGGGCGTGACCGCCCAGCAGATCGCCCGATTCGCCACCGAGGCGGTGCTGTCCGGCGAGGCCGAGCCCTCGATCGGCAAGATCGAGACAGGGCACCACGGCTGATTCCGAGTCCGGCGCGTCAAGCGGTCGAGGTCCTCGGCAGGGTCTCGACAAGCTCGACCAGCGGTGTCTGTCAGTGCCGAGGCGGCGCGAGAGCGATCGCCAGGCAGCCGACGGCTGCGGTGAGGAACAGGGGAGTGCCCAACAGGAAGTCGCCGCCGTCGGCGAAGATCGCGGCGTCGAAAAATCCACCGCTGCTGCGGGTCAGGGTCATGAAGGCGGCCGAGGTGACGCCGATCAGGGCGCTGGCGCAGTAGAGCAGCACCCGCGCGGGCACCGGCCAGCGCGGCGTTCCTTCGCGGGTGATGTCGCCCTCGGTGAGCAGTCGCCAGACCAGACCGAACAGCACCGCGGCGATGCCGCTGAAGCCGAGCAGGGCGCTGATCGGGTCGTCCAGGATGGCGCGATGTGGATAGACCAGGCAGAGCAGCACCCCGGAGGCGAGCGCCGCGACCCGCAGCATGGTCAGCCGCCGGGTGATCAGCAGCACCGCGGCGACCACCAGCATGGCGACCAACAGCAGGCTCGACATCTGCGGCACCGTGTTGCTCGCCCACCCGCCGAGGCCAAGGTTGCGGAACAGCTGGAACAGTGCCAGCACCGTCATCGCCGCCATGAACATGGCTGCCCAGGGCCGACCACGCCGGGCCAGCGGCAGTGCGATCAGGAGTCCGACCAGCCCGATCGTGACACGGGAGATCGCCTGCGCGAGGTCGGTCGCCGATGCGTTCAGGTAGGCATCGGTCGAGGCGAACAGCCATTGGGGGCCGAGGTTCCGGGCAATCTCACGCAGGACCAGCGGCACCGGCTGTAGCAGCACCAGTGCGGCAGTTCCGACCGCGACAAGGTAGTTCACCTGCGTTGAGTCCTCGTCCAGGTCAGCCCAGGCCGGCGCCCGGCGGGCCACCACCATGACAGCGAGTTGGGCGCCGGCGATGCCCGCCAACGCCAGCAGCGACGCCAACCAGCCCGCCGCCTCATTCTCCGGGTCCTGGAAGCTGCGGCTCAGTTCGAAGGCGGCCCAGAGCACCAGCAGCATCCCGGCCAGTTGCAGCGGACGCCGGGAGAACTCGCGGGTCGCGGCGGCCACACCGGAGAAAGATGCGGCGACGGCGATCTGGGCCAATGCGGCACCAGCCACCAGCAATGCGGGCATGGCCAGCGTGCTCACCGTCATCAGGCCGCCCTCGGCGACGATGCCGCGCCAGTCCGCGTTCAGCGCACGAGAGGTGCTGCTGCCGACCATCGGAAAGAACACGGCGCCGCCGATGGCGACCGTGACCGCCACAAACTCCCACCAGGCGAACGCTGCCTGCCAGCGCACCAGGGTCAGCACCACCAGGGCCAGCAGGCCGAGCAGGCTGGCCACCAGCAGGATCGGATCTGACGCCCCGGCGGTCGCGAAGTAGAACAGGGCGACCGTCACGGTGAGCAGTGTGAACAACTTCACCCACCAGGGCAGATGCAGCGCCGCCGTCTGCAGCGTCGCCAGCGACAGCACGATGCCCGCGATGCACAGCCAGGCGCCGACGTCCGGAATGGTCTGACTCGAGGTCACCACAAGACTGCCGGCGTTGCGCAGCGGGCCGGCGAACACCACCGCGAGGGTGAGCAACCCGTACAGAATGAGGATCGCCGTGACGATCGCCACCAGGCCGACCGGCCAGCCGTCGCGGCGCGGGCGTCCCTCGCGTACCGGTTGGACGATGGTCAGCCAGACGATGTCACGGACGACGGCGCCGGCGGCTGCGAGCGTCCTCATGACGCCTCCCGGCGGTAGGCGAACTTGCCCATGAAGCAGAAGAAGTCACCCGAGTCCGGGACCAGGAAGACGCCGGCGCCGAAGGACAGGTCGGATTCCTGGGTCTGGTAGCTGGCCACCTCGCTCCCGGACGTGTCCAGCAGCCGGATCGCGGTCCGGTCGGCGACCACCAGCCGATCCCCCTGGGCGAGGACCCGGACCGGGGTGATCGGACGAGCCCACTGCTGCGCGCCGTCGGCGGCCCGCAGGCTGACCAGTTCGTCCTGCCGGGCGACGATGGCGACCGAACCGGCCCCGGTGACCGAACGCCGGGTGCCGGTCAGCTGCACGCGCCACAGCCGTTCGCCGTCGCTCAGCCGGTAGCCCCGGACGTAGCTGTCGGCCCGGCTGGCCACCACGGCGACCCCGTCGGCGACGCCGAACGCCTCCGGTGCGTCGGTCTCGAACTCGGACTGGACGGCTCCCGTCGCATCGAGGTTGAGCAGATTGCCGGTCTGGTCGAGCACGGTCAGTGTCGCGCCGACGACCATCGGCTGCCGGATCTCCGTCGGTAGCTGCGCGGTCCAGGCGACCCGGCCGGTCGCGGCGTCGAAGGCGGTCACCGTGCCGTCCAGGCCGGCCAGCACGGCCAGGGTGCCGAACCGGACGATCGGGACGGCGCTGACGTCGTCGACCTTGGCCTGCCAGAGGAACTCGCCCTCAGCGCCGTAGGCGACCACGGTGCGCTCGGTGGTGGCCGCGATCACGATCCTGCCGATCGCTATCGCCGAGGTGATCTGGCCGCCCGGGTGGGCGCTCCATCGTGGGTTGGTCTCGCCGTCCGCCCAGCCCCGGGCGACCAGGTCGCCGCCGGGGGTGTTGACGTAGACGACGACCGATCCGGGCAGCACCACCGGGCGGACCGTGGCATACAACGCGACCGGTGCGACGTTGAGATCGCGCCGAGTGAAGCTCCAGCTGCCGGTGAGTGCCGGTGGGGTGTCGGCGGTGACCCGGCCCGCCGCCTGCCAGCGGGGTGCCCGGGTGACCAGGCCGGAGGTCAGGTCACCCGCCACGGTCGCGATCACCCCTCGTCCGGGACACCAGGCGTTCACCTCCCGCGTGGCGGTCTCTCGGCCGATGGTCAGCTCCATGCTGATCGAGACGCAGCCGGCGTCCTGCGCGGTGGCCTTGAACGTCGCCGCGTACGGCTGGCGGCCCGACGCCTTGCGTCCGCTGCCCAGCGTGGCGGTGCCGGCGGCCGTCCATTCCTGGCCGTCCTGGACGACGGCGGGCAGCACCGGCAAGCCGGGCTCGAACGCCTGGAAGTCGGGTGTGCCGGCGTCCGCTCGTAGTTCCAGACCAGTGGGTTGGATGGACAACATCCGGCTGCGTCGGCGGCTGACCCGTCCGGAGGCGTCCGCGGTGACCTCGACGATCCGTGCCCAACTCGACGTGGTCACTTCTTCGGCGTCCTTGACCCCGTAGCTGAAGGCCGCCGGTGCACTCTGGACGATCTGGGCGCCGAACGTGCTGTAGTACTCGGCCACCGTGTCGGTGCCGTCGGAGTTCTCCAGAACCACGCGGGTCCCGGAGGCGGGGAAGAACCGCATCGCGGCGGACGCCTCGGCTGCGGTCACCGGCCGTCCGGTCACGGCGGCGGCGGTGATCACGCCGAACACGACCACGAACACGAACACCGACGCGATCCAGGGCCGTCGACGGCGCTGCCGCGTCGGTGCGGCCAACTGTGGCGGGGGACCGGCTGGCATTCCGCCCCAGGGCGGCGTCGGTCCCGGTGGTGGCGACTGAGGGTGGGGTGGAATCGGAGCAGGAGGCTGCCATTGCGGCGGCTGACTACCGAATGCGCCACTCGGCAGGTGGCCTGGATCTGACACCCGCTCACTATAAACAAGCCGCGGTCTGGGTCGGCCGAGTCGTCACCCACCACCGTCGGTCGAGCTTGTCGAGACCCTCAAATTGCGGAGTGTGTGAAGGCCGGGCTGCGACGGCGACGAATCAGTCGGCCGTCAATCGCTCCACGATCAGCGGCACCAGCAGCTCACGCTGCCAGGCCCGGACGGATTCGGCGGCCAGGGCGGCGTCGATCGTCTCGAGGGTCACCTCGGCGGGTGGCGTCCAGAGCAGCCGGCGTAGGGCGTCCGGGCTGATCAGGTTCTCCACCGGAAGCTCCAGTTCGGACGCCCGTTCGAGCACGGCGGGCCGGACGGCGTCCCAACGGGCAGCCGCCTCAGGATTGCGCATCTCCCAGGTGCGGGTGGGCGGTGGACCCTCGGCGCTCTGCTGCTTGTTGGGCAACTGGTCTCGGGTCAGCGCGGCGACCCGGTCGAGCGCGGCCAGCCAGCGGGCCCGGTAGCGGGAGGGGAACCGCCAGGCGAACTCGGGCACGGCCGCCAGGTCGGCGGGACCGAGGCCTTTCACCTCGGCGGGGTTGGCCCGGGCCGCCAGCGCGCTGATCGCCCGGTCGGGCAGGATCTTGCCGGGCGCCCGGTCCATCGAGGACGCCAACTGGTCCCGCACCTGCCACAGCTCCCGGACCACAGCCAGTGCCCGCGGCGTCCGGACGGCATGAAGACCGGAGGTCCGCCGCCACGGATCGACCCGTTCGGGAGCCGGCACGTCCGCCCGCTCAACCAGGTGGGCGAACTCCTGCGCCGCCCATTCGGCCTTGCCAGCGGCCTGAAGCCGCTCGTCCAGCCAATCCCGCAGGTCGACCAACAGTTCGACGTCGAGCGCGGCGTAGGTGAGCCATTCGTCGGGCAGCGGACGCCGTGACCAGTCCGCGGCCGAGTGCTCTTTGCGCAGGGTGATCCCGAAGGCCTCTTCGACCAGGGTGCCCAGGGCGACCCGCGGCATGCCCAGCAGCCGGGCGGCCAGTTCGGTGTCGTAGAGGCGGCGGGGGAGCAGCCGCACCTCGGCCAGGCAGGGCAGATCCTGGCTGGCGGCGTGCAGCACCCATTCGGCGTCGGCCAGCGTCGCGGCCAGTTCGGAGAAGTCGGCGGGGTGGTCACGACCGGTGAACGGGATCGGGTCGAGCAACACGGTGCCGGCACCGGCGCGACGCAACTGGATCAGGTAGGCACGCGCCGAATAGCGAAACCCCTGGGCACGTTCGGTGTCGATCGCGACCGGGTCGGTACCCGCAGCCAGCGCCGCCGTGATCTCGGCAAGCCCGGCCGGTGTCTGGACGACCTCGGGCACGCCGTCCGCCGGGGCTTCCAGGACGACGAGTTCGTCGGGTTGGTCGGTCACCGCCGACGCCGTGCCGACATCACCACCACGCCCTCGGGCAGCGGTGGTAGGCCGGCGGTCGTGCACAGCAATTCGGACCAGCTCATCAGGTGCCGGGTGACGTCGTCGGCCGAGGTGACCAGCGGCGTCCAGGACGCCCGGATCTCGATCTCGGCACGTGGCGGATCGGCCGACATGGCACCGAAGGCGCGCGACGACACGGCGGTGACGGTGCCGCTCGGGGCGGTGTAGGCGGCGTCGTAACGTTCCAACGCGTCGGTCAGCCACGACCAGCCCACCTCGGTGAGCAGCGGGTCGACCACCATCTCGGCGTCCACCTCGGCCCGGGCGTAGGTGACGCACCGGAAGTCGCCGTCCCACGAGGCGTTGCCGGCCGGGTCGTGCAGTAGCACCAGCCGTCCGTTGCCCAGGTCTTCACCACCGACCACAACTTCGGCCGCCACCGCGACCGCGTGCGGTGCGATCCGCTGCGGCGCCGGAATCTCTTCGATGACCAACTCGGGCCGCCAGTGCATGGCTTGCAGTGCAGCCACCGCGTCATCGAACAACCCGGTACCGCCCACCATGGTCTTGCGCGCTCCTCCCACGGAGGTGAATCTAGCCGTGGCGACGCCCGCCGCCCGGGGGACGCGCCGGGCAGCGGCCACGATCACGCCTGCTGTTCGGGCTCCAACGTCAGGGAGATCGAGTTGATGCAGTAGCGCTTGTCGGTCGGCGTGTCGTAACCCTCGCCGGTGAACACGTGGCCCAGGTGAGAATCACAGGTGGCGCAGCGCACCTCGGTGCGGACCTGCCACAGCGACCGGTCCTCGATGTAGCGGACGCTCTCCAACTCGGGTGCGAAGAACGACGGCCAGCCGCAATGCGATTCGAATTTGGTGTCGCTGGTGAACAGCTTCGCGCCGCAGGCACGGCAGCGGTAGGTGCCCGGCGTGGTGGTGTCGGTGTACTCCCCGGTGAACGGGCGTTCGGTGCCGGCCTCGCGCAGCACGTGGTACTCCGCCGGGGTGAGCATCTCGCGCCACTGCTCGGGCGTCCGGAATTGCTTCGGATCGAGTTCCATGGCCTGATCTCCTCGGTGTCAAAGCTGGCGGCTCCAGGGTAGTCCGAACACGGCAGAAGGAATCGATCAAGATCGGGCACCACTAGCGGTGCCCGATCTTCATCGATTCGGTGTCGCCGCACCGCCCACCAGATGAGTGAGTCCAGGGGGCGTGCAGGCGAGCGCCGCGCAGCCGTGCGACCCCTGGACTCACTCATCTAGCCTGTGCCCATGGCCAAGAGCGCAGCGACGATGCTGACCGTGGGCGACCGCGAGGTCCGCGTCACCAGCCCGGACCGGGTCGTCTATGAGCCGACGGAGCAGACGCCGGCGATCACCAAACTGCAGGTCTGCGAGTACTACGCGAGCGTGGGCGACGCGCTGATGCGGGCGATGGGGGAGCGGCCGACCGCGATGGAGCGCTGGCCGGACGGCTGGCGCGAGGGGATGCGGCTGGCCACCAGCACGCAGGATCGGGAGGCCGACGGCTTTTACCAGAAGCGGATGCCGAGGGGTGCGCCCGACTACGTCGAGTCGGTACGGATCACCTTCCCCAGCGGACGTCCCGCCGACGAGCTGTGCCCGTCCGAGCCGGCGGCATTCGTCTGGGCGGCTCAGATGGGCACCCTCACCTTCCACCCCTGGCCGGTGCGGCGTCCGGACGTCGACCACCCCGACGAGCTGCGGCTCGACCTGGATCCGCAGCCCGGCACCGACTTCGCCGATGCCCAGCGCGTCGCCGATGTGGCCCGCGAGTTATTGGAGGAGCTCGGGCTGCGCGGCTACCCGAAGACGTCCGGCAACCGCGGCATCCACATCTACCTGCGGATCCGTCCCGAGCACAGCTTCGAGGACGTCCGGCACGCCGCCATCGGCTTCGGACGCGAACTCGAACGCCGCGACGGTGGGGTGACCACCGCGTGGTGGAAGGAGGAGCGTGGCGAGCGGATCTTCATCGACTTCAACCAGAACAACCGCGACCGCACCATCGCCGGCGCCTGGAGCCTGCGCGCCCGGCCCGGCGCCCCGGTCAGCACTCCGATGACCTGGCAGCAACTGGCCGAGGTCAAAGACCCCCGCGAGTTCAACCTGATCACCGTGCCCGACCACCTGTCGCACGGCGATCCGTGGGCCGACATGGACGACGAGGCGTTCCCGCTGGAACCGCTGCTCAAGCTGTGGGAGACGCTGCCAGGTGGCGAGTTGAACTTCCCACCCGACTATCCCAAGATGCCCGGCGAGCCGCCGCGGGTGCAGCCGTCCAAGAAGGTGGCGGCGCACTGGGACGAGCAGGGCAACCGGATCGAGAAGTAGGGGACGTTCTTCAAGGAGGCGCTGATCATCGCTGGTCGAGCTTGTCGAGACCCAGGAAGGCGCGCTGACAGAGGTTTCGACAAGCTCAACCAGCGAAGGGCCGCTGATCGGCGCTTCTGAACGGTTCCCTGCACAATGGCTCCCATGCAGCTGCCCGTGATGCCCCCGGTGAAGCCGATGCTCGCCAAGGCGGTGCCTCAGATTCCGGCCGGGGCACTGTCCTACGAACCCAAGTGGGACGGCTTCCGCTCGATCATCTTCCGCGACGGCGACGAGGTGGAGATCGGTTCCCGCAATGAGCGGCCGATGACCCGCTACTTCCCCGAGATGGTCGAGGCGATAAAGGCCAACCTGCCCGAGCGGTGCGTACTGGACGGCGAACTGATCGTGGTGGTCGGCGATCGGCTGGAGTTCGAGGTGCTGCAGCAACGCATCCACCCCGCGGCCAGCCGGGTGAAGTTGCTCGCCGAGCAGACGCCGGCCAGTTTCGTCGCCTTCGACCTGCTGGCTCTGGACGACATCGACTACACCGAACGCCCCTTCGAGGAGCGACGGGCCGCTCTGGAGCGGGCGTTGGCCGACGCGCGGGCGCCGATCCATCTCACCCCGATCACCCGCGACCCCGAACTCGCCGAGCAATGGTTCGCCCAGTTCGAGGGGGCCGGCCTGGACGGCGTGGTCGCCAAACCGCTGGACGGCAGCTACCAGCCGGACAAGCGCACCATGTTCAAGATCAAGCATCAGCGCACCGCCGACTGTGTGGTGGCGGGGTATCGGCTGCACAAGAGTGGGGACGACGTGATCGGCTCGCTGCTGCTCGGCTTGTACAACGAGGCCGGCGAGCTGGCGTCCGTGGGCGTGATCGGTGCATTCCCGCTGGCCCGGCGCAAGGAACTGTTCGCCGAACTGCAGCCGCTGGTCACTACTTTCGGCAACCATCCTTGGGCGTGGGCCCGGCAGGAGGAGGGCGCCCGCACCCCGCGGAACTCCGAATACAGCCGATGGAACAACGGCAAGGATCTGTCCTTCGTGCCGCTGCGACCCGAACTGGTGGTCGAGGTGCGCTACGAGCATATGGAGGGCGTCCGGTTCCGGCACACCGCGCAGTTCAACCGCTGGCGTCCGGATCGTGACCCACGCTCGTGCACCTACGAACAGCTGGAGGAGCCGGTCAAGTACGACCTGGCCGACATCCTGGTCACCCGGTCGGACGGTGCCGACTGACCTTCCGGTGTGCAATATCCCTAGTGCGGCCGTCGGCGGTAGGCCACACTACGGGAATGGCAGGCAAGAAGAAGTCGAAGTCGAAGAAGACCAGCGACCTCCACCCGGGACGAC
>JBDHZN010000062.1:0-15762 GCA_039811845.1 Micropruina sp.
CGCCACCGACTCCGCATCCCACAAGTCACGCTGATCCTGCGAACGACCCTGCACACCACAAGCCTCGCCCACCACGCCCGCCACCCACCGCAGGCGCGCCATTAATCAGCAGGGTCCTAGTGGTGCGTCTCCCGATTGAGTCACCACTTGGCGGGCCCTGGGCACGCACCTCGCTGCGTTCTCCTCAGCCGCCATACGACCCGGTATGACTCCCTCGTCGGCCTTGCCAGGCACGCACCCAGACCCCGCCAAGTAGCAACCCAATCGAGAGACACACCACTAGCCTGTGCACATGGCGTTCGCGACAACGATCCGGCCGGCGACGCCGGACGATCTGGAGGTGCTGGCGCAGGTTCGGGCGACGACGTGGCGCGAGGCCTACACCGGGCTGCTGCCGGAAGCCGTCATCGCCGCCCAGTGGGAGCGGATCCCGCGGGCGATCGAACTGTGGCAGCGGGCGCTGGATGCCGGCGAGACGGTCTGGCTGGGCCTGCTGGACGGCGAGATCGTCGGCTACGCCCACGCGAGCGTGGACATCTCCCGGCCGGCGCCGGTGCCGCTGGAACTGGTCGGGCTGTACCTGCTCCGCCGAGCGCAAGGGCATGGTCTGGGCAAAGCGCTGGTGCGCACCGCGGTGGGGGATGCGGCCTGCCACCTGTGGGTGGTGGAGAGCAACGAGCAGGCGATCGGCTTCTATCGGTCCGTCGGTTTCGAACTGGACGGGGCGCGGCAGGAGGTGGCGCCGGTCTTCGAGGGCGTCCTGCAGGCACGCATGGTGCGCTACTGAGCTCGTGTCCCGCGAGGTCGGGGATCCTCGGGCCTGCTCGACCGACGAGAGATCAGCCGAGGGCGGCGCGGAAGGCGTCCAGCAGCCGATTGCTGAACAGCACGAAGCGGACCAGCTCCACCCCGGAAGCCTGATGAGTGCGGACGGCCTCGACGGCGATCCGTGCGACGTCAGCGGCATCCCAGCCGTACGCGCCGGCGCTGATCGCCGGGAACGCGATGCTCGTCGCGCCCAGGCCGGCGGCGACGTCGAGGCTACGGGTGAAGCAGGACGCCAGCTGCGCCGGATCGGTCTGGCCGCGGTGGGCATTGGGCCCCACGGTGTGGATCACCCAGCGACAGGGCAGGTCAAAGGCGTCCGTGGCGACCGCCTCGCCGACCGGCAGCCCGTCGCGCCACTCGGTGCGGCGCAGCCGACGGCAGGCTTCCAGCAGGCGCGGCCCGGCGGCGGCATGGATGGCGCCGTCCACGCCACCCCCGCCGAGCAGGCTCGAATTCGCGGCGTTGACGATGGCGTCCACCTTCTCGGCGGTGATGTCGCCCAGCGCGGCTTCGATGGTGGTCATCGCTCCACGATGCCAGTGCCGCCGCCGTTTGCCCAGCGGGGGAGTGCTACCCGTTGCCGTCCCGACGGCCGGGAGCGGCTGTGGCGGGGCAGTAGTCTGGCGGCCATGCCGGATCTCACCCATGAGCGCTTCAACGAGGCCGTGGTGGCGCACGTTCCCATCGCGATGGAAGCCCAGGAGGCGCTCGCCTCAGTCGTCGACCTCAATGGCGCCTACCAGGCCGATATCGAGCAGGGGGTGGTCACCATCGCCGGCCGTCCGCTGCGGGTGGTGCTGCTCGGCACGGTGTCCAAAGCCACCGGCACCTGGCTGTGGTCGTGGGCGAACCAGGGCTTCGCGCCGATGCTGCCGGCGATCGCACCCGTCCGCAGGGCCGCCGAGAGGGCCGGTCAGTGGGGGCTGTGGGAACTCGGTGAGCCACAGTTCAGCCTGGCAGGAGTACTCGACACCGGGCTGGGCGCCGGGGCCAGCGTGGCGCTGGTCGCGGCACCCTTGGTCGGGGCGACCGCGTTCTACTCCGCCGACTACGGCGCTGGCATCGCCTATTTCGGGATCGTCGATCCGGCGGTTCCGCGTCCGGCGGCTCAGGCTGTCACCTTCCCGCGGCGGATCATGGCCGCCGTCGACCTGCAGCCGGGCAACCCGCGGGCTCAGGTGCTCACCTACGCCGCGGTGCACAACCTGCGGGTGACGGGTGACGACCGCCAACTGAGGGTGCACCTGGGGCCGGACGTGCTGACCGTGACGTTCGACGAGCAAGGCCGGATCACCAACATCAGCGGCACTGTGAGCCCGGGCGCGACTCTCTGAACGACGAACGCCCCGGACGGCTGTCCGGGGCGTTCGCGAGATTTGTGTGTGTCAGATCAACTTGTTCGTCTCGTCCTGAATGGTCAGTGCCACCTGCTTCAGCCGATCGGCGTGGGCTTTGCCATGGTGGGCACAGAAGAGGAGCTCGCCGGTGTGCAGGGTAACCCTCAGGTAGGCCTGCGCCCCGCAACGATCGCAACGGTCCGCTGCGGTCAGCTCCTCAACAGCTGTCGTGCTCATCCGCGTTCCCTTCTGTTCCGGGTTGAGTCTACCAAGATCAACTCCTGATCCGGCCGGCTTGTTCCGTGGCGCGAGACTACCCCCGCAGATCAACCCCGGCTAGGGCAGGCACGCCGAGCGGAGGTTACGCGATCGTGTCGGTGCCGGGCGCTAGTCTCATCGCGTGACCATCAAAGGCAACCCCGCGGCCGAGGGGCGTGACTACGAGGCCCGTCATCTGCTCGTTCTCGAGGGGCTCGAGGCGGTTCGCAAGCGGCCGGCCATGTACATCGGTTCGACCGATACCCGTGGTCTGATGCACTGCCTGTGGGAGATCATCGACAACTCCGTTGACGAGGCGCTGGCCGGGTTCGGCGATTCCATCCGGGTCGAGCTGGCCCATGACGGCAGCATCGCGGTCGCCGACGTGGCCCGCGGCATTCCGGTCGACATCGAGCCGCGGACCGGGCTGTCCGGCGTCGAGGTGGTCTTCACCAAGCTGCACGCGGGCGGCAAGTTCGGCGCCGGCTCGTACAACGCCACGGGTGGCCTGCACGGCGTGGGTGCTTCGGTGGTCAACGCGTTGGCGTCCCGCCTCGATGTCGAGGTCGACCGCAAAGGTGCCACCTGGGGCATGTCCTTCCGGCGCGGGGTCCCCGGCACGTTCGACGGTCCCGGGCCGGACGCCGCCTTCACCCCGGGCGGTCAGCTCGCCAAGAGAGGACGGGCGGCGCGTGGCCGCACCGGCACCCGCGTCCGGTACTGGCCCGATCGGCAGATCTTCCTGCCTGACGCGCAACTGTCGCTGAGCCATCTGGTGGCTCGGGCCCGGCAGACCAGCTTCCTGGTGCCCGGGCTGGAGTTGGTGGTCACCGACGCCCGCGGCGACGAGCCGACCACCGAGGTGTTCAAGCACGACGGCGGCATCTCGGAGTTCTGTGAGTTCCTGGCCACCGACCCGCCGGTCACCGAGGTGCTGCGGCTGCAGGGCAGCGACTCGTTCACCGAGACTGTTCCGATGCTCGACGAAGACGGTGCGATGACGCCCACCGACGTCGACCGGACGCTCGAGGTCGACATCGCGCTGCGCTGGGGCACCGGCTACGACAGCCACGTCCAGTCGTTCGTGAACATCATCGCCACACCCAAGGGCGGCACCCACGTGACCGGCTTCGAGCGCGGCCTGGTGCGCGCCTTCGGCAAGGCGCTGGAGGGCACCCGACTGCTCAAGTCCGGCGAAGAGGTCGCCAAGGACGACATTCTCGAAGGGCTCACGGCGGTGGTGACGGTGCGGCTGGCCGAACCGCAATTCGAGGGCCAGACCAAGGAGGTCCTCGGCACGCCGCCGGTGGCCCGGCTGGCCACCCGGATCGTCGAGTCCGAGCTGACCGAATTCCTCACCTCCAACCGGGCGGCGCAACGTCCCCAGGCCCGTGCCGTGATGGAAAAGGTGGTCTCGGCGTCCCGCACCCGGGTCGCGGCCCGCGCCCACAAAGAGAATCAGCGCCGCAAGAACGCGCTCGAGTCGAGCACGCTGCCGTCCAAGCTGGCCGACTGCCGCAGCACCGACGGCGAGCGCTCCGAACTGTTCATCGTCGAGGGCGACTCGGCGATGGGCACGGCCAAGTTGGCCCGGAACTCGGAGTTCCAGGCGCTGCTGCCGATCCGCGGCAAGATCCTCAACGTGCAGCGGGCCAGCGTCGGCGACATGCTGAAGAACGCCGAGTGCGCCTCGATCATCCAGGTGGTCGGCGCCGGATCGGGTCGCTCCTTCGAACTCGAGCAGGCCCGCTACGGCAAGGTGATCTTCATGGCCGACGCCGACTCCGACGGCGCCCACATCCGCACCCTGCTCACCACGCTGTTCTTCAAGTACATGCGGCCGATGATCGAGGCCGGCCGGGTGTACACCGCGGTGCCGCCGCTGCACCGGTTCGAACTGACCAACCCCCGCAAGGGCCAGGAGCGCTACATCTACACCTACAACGAGGCCGAGTATCAGCGGAAGCTCGCCGAGCTCACCAAGCGCGGGGTGAACTTCAAGGAGCCGCAGCGGTACAAGGGTCTCGGTGAGATGGACGCCGATCAGCTCAAGGAGACCACGATGGACCCGCGGCACCGCACGCTGCGCCGGATCACCGTCGAGGAGGGCGAGTCGCTGGAGCAGGCGATGGCGACCTTCGAGAAGCTGATGGGCAACGACGTGGCGCCACGCAAGGAATTCATCATTGCCGGTGCCTATGCGTTGGACGCCGAGCGCATCGACGCCTGAGCACTTCCGCCCAGACGGACGCGGAAAGGCGAAAGCCCGGCCCTTCGGCCATGAGGGCGTTGAGCGCCGTCATGGCCGAAGGGCCGGGCTTTTCGAACGGTGGCCGGTAAGCCTAGGCGTCGATCGGCTTCATCACGCCGGTCACGCCGGAGTGACCGTCGCGCATGAAGGGATCTCCCTCCACGTCCTCGTCATCCTTCTTGAGGGCGAAGAATGCCCACAGGCCCGCACATGCGACCACGGCGGAGATGATGTAGAACGTCGGCTGGTAACCCAGCGCGTCGCGGATGTACCCGAACGGGGTCGAGAAGAGCGCACTACCCAGCTGCGCGGCGATCTCGAAACCGACCATGTACAGCGTTGCGGAGAGCGCCGAGGGGAAGTGCAGGGTCAGGTAGCGGAAGATGCCGAGCACGAACAGCGGCACCTCGATGGCGTGCAGCATCTTGATGCACGACACGACGATCGGATCGGTGAAGACGGCGGAGCCGAGGATCCGGAAGGCCATCACGGTGACGCCCATGAGCAGGATGTTCCGCACGCCGACCTTGCGCATCAGGATCGGCACCAGCATCATGCAGAAGCCCTCGACGAACACCTGGACGGAGTTCAGGATGCCGTAGGTGTGCAGGCCGATGTCCTCGTTCGGGAACAGCGCGCGGTAGAAGTTCGGGAACATCTGGTTGTCATAGAGGTTGTAGAACGTCCAGCTGAAGATGACGAAGCCGATGACGACCCAGAGGTGCTTGAACTTCAGCACCGAGACGATCTCGCGCAGCGTCGGTGCATGCGGATGGTTGGTGTGCCCAGGCGCCAGCGGCACCTTGTCGGTCTTCCAGAAGACCTGCACCAGCAGGCAGACGATGCCCAATGCGGAACCGAGGTAGAAGTTGATGTGCGGGTTGACGGTGAAGATGAAGCCCGTGAACAGGGCGGCAACGGCATAGCCGAGCGATCCCCAGCCGCGAGCCTGACCGTAGTCGAAGCCGTAGGTGCGGCTCAGTCGCTCGGAGAATGCTTCCAGCAGGCCGACCGCGGCGGTGTAGCCGAAGGGCAGGTAGATGGCACCCACCACGACACCCAGTGCGAACGAGTTCGTCAGTAGCGGCTCGTAGACGAAGATCGCGAACGGCGCCAGGCAAGCCATGACCGAGGACGCGAGGATGACCAGGTGTCGCCGCAGGACGAGGCGGTCCTGCGTCATGCCGTAGAACAGCAGCACCGCGATGGTGGTGAGCGAGTTCACCGAGTAGATCGTGCCGATCTGGCCGCCGTTGAGCCCGAGGCTCTTGTCGAGCCAGCTCGAGAAGAACGACCACCAGATGCCCCACGAGGCGAAGAAGACGAACAGGGTCGTCGAGCTCTGCAGGTAGGCGCCGTTCTTGAACAGTTTGGAGTTGATGGCCATCCGGCCTCCTTTGGTCATGCTGAATGCTTTCAGCGGTAAGATAGCTGTCAGCACCCTGCGATGCAAGGCGTGATGAACGGTTTTAGCTTACGCATGACCCCGATCGGGCCCGGTGCGCTCGGTGTGCACGGTCAACTGTGCTAAAACCATTCAACAACGCGGGCCCGGAAACGATGTGGTCCTGGCGCGCGGCACCGAAACCCGTCCGAACCGAGAAAGAGCTCGACGAATGCCCTTCGACCCGTCCATCCGCCCGCTCGCCCACTTCACGCCCCGCCGGAACTGGATGAACGACCCCAACGGCATGCTCTTCCATGAGGGTGAGTACCACCTGTTCTTCCAGCACAACACGGCCGGACTGGTGGCGGGCAATCCCAGTTGGGGGCACGCCGTCAGCACCAATCTGGTCGATTGGGTCGAGTTGCCGGTTGCGATCCCGAGCACGGCGAACGAGTGGGTGCTCTCGGGCAGCGCTGTCGTCGACGAACGGAACGTCTCCGGGTTCGGTACGCCCACTGAGCCGGCCATGGTTGCCCTCTACAGCAGCCACGACCCGGTCTCGAAGGTGCAGAGCCAGTCGGTGGCGTTCAGCCGTGACCGTGGACGAACCTGGCGCAAGTACGCGGGCAATCCGGTACTCGACATCGGGTCGACGGAGTTCCGCGACCCGAAGATCCTTCGCGACGGCGACGAGTTCGTCATGGTGCTGGTGATGGCTGAGGATCGCGCCGTGCGGCTGTACCGCTCGGCGGACCTTCTCGACTGGCGGCTGTCCTCGGAGGTGGGTGGCTTCGGTTTCACCGCGGGCGTGTGGGAATGCCCCGACATCGTCCGGGTACCCATCGAGGGCACCGACGAGACTGCGTGGGTGCTGCTGCTCAGCGTGCAGGCCGGTGGGCCGGTCGGTGGCTCCGGCATGCAGTACGCCGTCGTCACTTACGACGGGAAGACCTTTCGGCCGCTCGACGACGCTCGCTGGCTCGACCTCGGCTCCGACTTCTACGCCGCAATCTCCTACACGGGCACCGACGAACCCGAACCCGTCATCCAGGGCTGGATGAACAACTGGGCCTATGCCGCCGATATCCCTGCGGACGGCTTCCGCGGCTCGATGACCCTGCCGCGCAGACTCTCGCTGCGCGAGCGGCCGTCAGGGCTACGGCTCGTCCAGCAGGTGGTCGCGGCCGATGCGCCGCCCGTCCATGAAGCCGAGCACCTGCGGATCGACGGGCGTTGGCGGGTGCCGGTCGACGTCCTGGCTGCCCGTGTGTCGCTGGAGCTTGAGTTCGGATCGGCCACCCGGGCCGGTCTGGACGTCAGGGTCGGCGACGCCGGCGAACGCACCCGCATCGTCGTGGATCGTGACGCCCGCACGATCTCACTGGACCGGACATCCTCCGGCGAGGCCGGCTTCCACGAAGGTTTCGCGGCGGTGCACACGGCCTCGCTGCCCGTGGCCGACCCGCAGGACGAGGCGGCGATAGGCGCCGAGGTGGTGCGCCTCGACGTCTTCATCGACGTCTCCTCGGTGGAGCTGCTCGCCGCCGACGGTGAAGTGGCACTCACCGACCTGGTGTTTCCGTCGCCCGAAAGTCGCGGCATCGAAGTCTTCGCCGAAGGCGGCGAGGCCGTCGTGCGCTCCCTGTTCGTCGCGCCGCTCTGAGCCGGACGCGGTGCGGAACTCAGTTGCCGGTCGACGCAGCGACTCTCAGCGGACGCACCGACTCGCGGATGACGAGCGGCATGGGCAGCATCGTGTGTGAGGGCTCGTAGTCACCGATGAGCATCTCGACGCCGCGTTGTGCCATCTCCTCGTAGGGCAACCGGGCGGTCGTCAGGCCCGGACGCTGGTAGGCGGCGACCTCCTCGTCGTCGAAGGAGACAACCGAGATGTCATCGGGGATGCGCAGGCCCAGCTTCGCCACCGCCTGGTAGACGCCGAATGCGACGTTGTCGTTCAGCGCGATGATCGCGGTGAGTTCAGGGTGCTCGGTGAGCATCCGCAACCCGTACTCATAGCCCACATGAGGCTGCCAATCGTCGACCACCGCACGCACCGCGACGATGCCGGCCGCGTCGAGCGCGCCGTCGAGGCCCTTGAACCGCTCACCGATGGTGACTGATGCTCGTGGGTTACCCACCACCCGTGGGATGTCACCGATCAGCCCGATGCGCCGATGTCCCGCCTCGATGAGCAGGCTGGCGATGGCATGCCCCGCTGTGCGTTCGTCGGGTAGCACACTGGGATGCTCGCGGGAACTAGTGCCGTTGATCACGACGAGGGGAACGTAGCGCACCTCGGGCAGGTCGATCATGCGTGCACCCAAGAGGCCGACGAGGATGCCGTCTACCCGCCGGTCGAGCATGAGTTCGACGGCGTCGGGGAGTTCGTGGCGGTCCGTCTCGGTCATCAGAACCGTGTAGCCGCGCTGCTTGGCGGCACCGAGGACGCCGCGAATCATGCCGGACACGTAGCGGGTGAGCGTGACGTGGTCGGAGATGAAGCCGATCGTGTGCGTCGTGTCCTGCCGCAGGCTCACGGCGGCGGGGTTGGGGCGATAGTCGAGTTTGGCGGCGGCGGCGCGCACCCGCTCGGCAGCCTCGGCGGACAGCCGGGTGCCCGGCTTGTCGTTGAGGATCATGCTCACGGCGGCCTTGGACATGCCGGATTCCCTCGCGACGTCGGCCAGCGTCGGCCGTCGAGTGGGTCCCCGGGTCATTGCCTCGCCTCCTTCGCCGAGCGTCGCACCCGGCTTTTCGGCCCAGTCTATGGAGAAAGCCGAGACGCGCATCTCGAAGCGCCCGGTTGATCGCGGGACGACCCGCGACCGCGGAGGACGGGCTGGGGCTCGACCGATGGGGGAATCAGTGCAGCGGATGCCGCTGAGCGAACTCGTACTGCTGGTCGAAGATGTCTTTCAGTCCGTGGTAAGTGGCCGCCTGGATCTCGCCCAGCTCCCGGTACACCTCGTGGGTGGCAGCGTCCGGCTCGGTCGTGCTGCCGTGCCGGGACATCGCCTTGGCGGCGATCTCCAGCGAGTCGTGCGTGCCGGTGGCCGCCATCGCCATCACCGCGGCACCCATCGCAGACACCTCCTCGGTCGGGCTCTCGGTGAGCGGCAGCCCGATCGCGTCCGTCATGATCTGTCGCCACAAGGGAGAACGCTGCCCGCCGCCGACCGCGGTGACCGTTCGCAGCGGGACGCCGGTGGTGTCGGCGAGGCCGGCCAGGTTGCGGGCCATCTCGATGCTGATGCCTTCCAGGGTCGAGCGGTACAGCTCGGCGCGTCCGTAGGCGCCGGCCAGCCCGACGATCGCGCCGTGCGCGACCGGATTCCAGAACGGGCTCTGCACGGCGTTGAAGTAGGGGAGCGTGACCAGGCCACCGCAGCCGGGCCGCACGGCGGCGGCCTGCTCGTCCAGCGCCGGGTCCGGACGGCCCCCGAGGGCCGGGTCGCCGAGCTTCTCCCGGAACCAGCCGGCGAGATAGGCGCCCGAGTTCTGGACGATCTCCAGCACGTACTGGCCGGGAATGCCGGCGGCATCGGTGCGGAACACCGCGGCATGCTCATAGCGCGGCGAGTGGACGCCGGCCACCAGTGCCGTGCCCATGTTCAGGTAGGCCTCGTCGAGCCCGATCGCGCCCACGCCCAGCGCCGCCGCCTGGCCGTCGCCGCAGGAGGCCACCACCTGCACCTCCTGGTCGAGGCCCCACCCGGTGGTGATCTCGCGGTTGATCGGGCCGATCACGCTGGCCGCCGGGACCAGTTCGCACAGCTGCTCGGCGCGCAGCCCGGCGTGGGTCAGCATCTCTTCCGACCAGTCGAGCCGGGCCATGTCGAACAGGCCCAGGCTGTCCGCGGTCGCCGCCGAATCGACCCAGCGTCCGGTCATCGCGTGCACCAGATAGGCGTGCACGCCGACCACCTTGTGGGCGTGCCGCAACAACTCGGGCTCGTTGTCCTTGAGCCAGGCGATCTTGTACACCGACGGCGTGACGTCGGGCTGGAAGCCGGTCAGCTGATGGATGTGCTCGGTGCCGAAGCGGCGCACCTGGTCGGCGGCGCGTCCGTCCAGCCAGAGAATGCCGGGACGCAGCGGCTCGCCCTCGGCGTCCACCAGGGTGAAGGTCTGGCGCTGGATGGTGGCGCACAGATGGGTGATCCGGGCTCGGTCGGCGGCCGACAGTGCGGCGACCGCCTGTGCGACGGCGTCGTTGGTGCTGCGCCACCAGTCCCGCGGGTCCTGTTCGTAGAAGTCGACGCGCGGTGTTTGCATGGCGAACTCGGCCTTGCCCTGGGCGAGGACCGCGCCGGTGGCGTCGACGACGAGGGCCTTCGTGCTGGTGGTCGAGCTGTCGATACCGATGACGAGCGGGCTGGACATGTGCACCTCCTTGTGCGGATGGATCGTTCGAGCGTAACGGTCGCGTCCGGCTGCCGCCGGAGTTCTGGACGGCTGTCCCGGGGGACGAGAGGCCCGCCCAGCGCCGAGCGTGACGTTGCCGGCAAGGATGTGCTGCGCTGCGGTGTGCCATCGGGACTCGCGGCGGGCGGGCGATACCCTGCGGCAATGACCACGGACCCACCGAAGCCCACGATCCTGCTGCGCGCCGAGGAGCGCCCCAGCGAGCGGCGCACGCCGCTCACGCCGAAGGGCGCGGCCGAAGTCGAGGCGGCCGGTATCCGGGTGCTGGTGGAGTCGTCGACGGCGCGCGTCCACACCGATGAGGAGTATCGCGCGCAAGGCCTGGAAGTCGTGCCAGCGCGCTCCTGGCTGGACGCCGACCCCGACGTCGTCATCCTCGGCATCAAGGAGCTGCCGGATGAGCCGGCCCAACTGCGCCATCGGCACATCTACTTCGGGCACGCTTATAAGGGTCAACAAGGTGCTCCCAAACTGCTGCGCAGGTTCGTGGCCGGCGGGGGAGAGCTGCTCGATCTGGAGTACCTGGTCAACGCGTCCGGGCAACGAGTGGTCGCCTTCGGTTACTGGGCGGGTTTCGTCGGTGGTGCGCTCGGCGCGCTGCACCTCGCGGGTGAACTGACCACTCCGCTGGTGCCGATGACGCTCGATGAGCTGGCCGGACGGCTCGAGGACGCCGGCCGTCGACTGGCCGGAGCCACCGCGGCGGTGACCGGTGCCTTCGGGCGAGCCGGACGGGGCGCCACCGATGCCCTGGCGCTGGCGGGCGTAGGCGTCTCCTGGTGGGACCGGGAGCACACCCGGAACCTCGACTCGGACGCGCTGGTGGCGCACGACCTGCTGGTGCACTGTGTGCATGCCAATGTGCCGCAGCCGCCGTTCCTCACCGAGGCCGATCGGACGCGTCCGGGTCGCCGCCTGCGGGTGCTGGCCGACGTGACCGCCGATGTTCCCTCTGATCTCAACCTGCTGCCGGTCAGCAACCGGCTCACCAGCTGGAGCGAGCCGGTGCGGCGTATCTGGGATGATCCGGTGCCGTTGGACGCCATCGTCATCGACAATCTGCCGTCGTTGCTGCCGCAGCAGGCCAGCCAGGACTTCTCGTCCGGCTTGGTGCCCATCCTGCCGGGACTGTTCACCGGTGATCCGGTCTGGGGCCGGGCAGCTGTCACCTTCCGCGAGGCGGTTACGGGTCTCGGACTGACCACAGGGGTGTGACACCAAACGGACGGCTACGATGCGGCCGGCGAAACCGAGGAGGTTTCGCCGGCCCTGCTGATCGTCCGGAGCGCCGCTGGCGCGGCAACCGCAGTCACCGGTTGATCGGATCAGCCGACGGCACGAATCCGACGGCGCGCCTCGACCCGCTGGCGGGCCTCAGACGCCGACTGGAAGCGATGCCGGCGTCCGGCGTCGATCCGGTGCCGCTCGGACGGCACCGACGGCTGCTCGCGCTGAGCCCAGCGGATCAAGGCGAGACCGCCGTGCAGGGCGAGGCGATCGAAGACGGACAGTCGGCGCAGTTCGGTTGACATTGTGTATTCGTGGACGGGCTTTTCTAGCGTATTCATGATGGTGCATTTCTGAAATTGGCAGGCGAATTAGCGTGTCCGCTAATGACGTGGACGCGGGACTAGCCACGGTGGGCTGTTTCTGTGATGGTGTGGTGCTTCGCGGCGATTCCGATTTGTCTACCGGTGCCGACGATGGCCCAGTGGGCCGACTCGGTACGTGCCGACACCGATCGCTCGTGCGCGATCAATCGTGGCAGGAAGAACTCGACAGTCCTCGGCAAGGGGCGCTCGGCAGACCCCTCAGTAGGAGGGGATCGGCAGTCGTCGCACCGTCAACCGGCAAGTAGCGACGTACCGCCCACGCAGCCGAGGGCCGGCACGACAGTGCCGTCGATCTTCGATGTGAATCGGATCATCATCTCTCTCGGCCTCCCTTCTGTGGTCGCGGTCGTATGTCTTCGTCGACAATAGACGCCTATCTCGGCAATTGCAACCGGCTGGCGAATAATGTCACCTTTGGCGGTGTCGCCGGGTGTATTCGGGTGAAACTGTCCTGATTCGGGCGCATTGTGATCGACCCGCGAGAAGCAGTCAGCCGGCGAGGGCGAGCGCGAACGGCAGGACCGAATCGGCACCGGCGCGACGCAGCAAACGCGTAGCCACCGTCATCGTCCAGCGCGAGTCGATCAGGTCGTCCACCAGCAGTACGGGCCCGCGCACCTCGCGCAGTTCCTCGGCCAGCTGGTCCGGCACCGCGAACCGTTCCCACAGGTCGCGTACTCGGTAGGCGCTGTTGGAGGCGCCTCGTCCGGCGCCGGCGTCCGGGTTGAGGGCGAGCGGACCGAGCAGCGCGAGACGTCCGGCGGAGGCGATGCCGGTGGCCAGCGATTCCACCAGTCGCGGACGGCCGACGCTCGGCACCCAGATCACGGCGGCCGGTCGCTCGGCCCAATCCCAGGCCTTCAACACGCGCAGGCAGGCCCGGCCCAACTCGGCGGGCACCTCGGCATCGATCGGACGTCCGTCGGCGTCGGACGCGAACAGCTCGCGCAGCGGACCGCCCCAGCCCAGGTCGGTGAGCCGGGCCACCACCCGGCCGGGTTCAGCCTGTTCGGCGGCGGAGATCTTTCCGGTGACGTTCTTGCCGTCGGCACGGATACCGAGGCGGTCCAGGCCGGTCGGCCACAAGGCCCGGGGAGGCACGGTGACCCCGACCCGATCGAGCGCCTCGGACGCCGTGCTGGTGGCCGCGACGGTGACATCGGTGGGGTACCAGCTGCCGGCGCAGACGTCACAGCGACCACAGGGCGCCGCGTGCGGATCGTCGAGCTGGCGGGTCAGGAAGGCCATCCGGCAGCTGTCGAGCGCCTGGTAGGCGAGCATCGCGTCCTGCTCGGCGACCCGGGCGGCGGCGATCCGCTCGTAGCGTTCGGCGTCGTAGTACCAGGGGCGTCCGGTGCCTACCCAGCCGCCCGAGACGTACTCGACCGCGCCGTCGACGGCCAGCACCTTGAGCAGCAGCTCCAGCGGCCCGCGGCGCAGATCGACCCGAGCCTCCAACGCCGGCACCGACAGCGGCCGGTCTGCCTCGGTCAGGGCGCCCAGCACGGCGTCGGCTCGGGCCTGGGTGGGCATCGCGTTGGTGGCGAACCAGTGCCAGATGTCGCGGTCTTCGATGCCGGGCAGCAACAACACGTCGGCACGTTCGGTGGCGCGGCCGGCGCGTCCGACCTGTTGGTAGTAGGCGACCGGTGAACTCGGCGCGCCGACGTGCACCACGAAGCCCAGATCGGGTTTGTCGAAGCCCATGCCGAGTGCCGAGGTGGCGACCAGCGCCTTCACCTGGTTCGCCTGCAGTGCCTCTTCGGCGGCCTGGCGTTCGGCGGCGTCGGTGCGGCCGGTGTAGGGCAGCACCCGGTGCCCGGCCTTGGCCAGGAAGGCGGCGGCGTCTTCGGCGGCCGAGACGGTGAGGCAGTAGATGATGCCGCTGCCGGGCAGCGTGTCGAGGTGCTCGGCGAGCCAGGCCAGCCGACGATGCGCGGTGCCCAGTTCGAGCACCCCGAGCCGTAGTGAGTCGCGGGCCAGCGCGCCGCGCAGGGTGAACACGTCGCGTCCGCCGGTGCCGAGCTGTTCGGCGACGTCGTCGACGACCCGCTGGTTGGCGGTCGCGGTGGTGGCGAGCACCGGGACGCCGCCGCCGAGTTCCCCGATCAGGTCACGGATGCGCCGGTAGTCGGGGCGGAAGTCGTGGCCCCAATCGCTGATGCAGTGTGCCTCGTCGATCACCAGCAGGCCGAGCGAAGCGACCAGGCGGGGTAGCTGTTCGGCCCGGAACCGCGGGTTGACCAGGCGTTCCGGTGAGACGAACAACACGTCGACGGCGTCGTCGTCGAGTAACTGCTCGATGTCGCGCCACTCGGCGACGTTGGCCGAGTTGATCGCGGCGGCCCGGACGCCGGCCCGCTCGGCCGCGCGCACCTGATCGCGCATCAACGCCAACAGGGGCGACACGATCAGTGCCGGGCCGGCGCCCTCGCGGCGACGCAGCAGCGCAGCGATGAAGTACACCGCCGACTTTCCCCAACCGGTCCGCTGCACCACCAGGGCGCGGCGCCGGTCGGCGACCAACGCCTCGATGGCCTCGTACTGGCCGGGATGGAAGGTGGCGTCGGGGCGTCCGGTGAGATCGGCGAGGATCGCGGTCGCACGCTCACGCAGCTCGCTCGTCGGAGGTGCCGTGTCGGTCGCGGAAGGGGTCATGTCTGCCACCGTCTCATGTGTCGCCGACAGTTCTGAAAGGGCGAGCATCGCCGGTCGAGCTCGTGGAGACCCAGGCGGCTGGTTTCGACAAGCTCAACCAGCGGTGGTGGTCGAGCCCGCCCGGTGCTCCGATAGCGCGATCCGCCACTGATGTCGGGATCGGCAACTGGTTTCGGCATATTTCCTGAAAGCAGCGGGCGTTTCCGGTCAGTAGTGGTGGATCGCGCGATCGACCTCGCGGCCGGCAGGACCCGGGCAGGCCGTCACGGACCGACGGCCGGTGGGCGTGGGTCAGCAGACCTGGCTGAGCAGGCCGGTGTCGACGTCGTAGAGGAAGCCGCCGATCTTTGCCGTGCCCTCGATCAGCGGATGTTCCTGGAGCAGCTTCACGTCGGCGCGCAGCTTGGCCTCCTGATCGGTAGTGGCGCCCACGATGAGGCCCGAGGCGTCCCGTCCGCTGGCCTCGGTGACGCGGCGTCGCATCTCGGTGTCGTCGCAGGCCGCCATCGCGCACCGGGTGTGTGCGATGACCAGAATGCGGTCGACCCGCAGCAGGTTGACCCCGAGGATGCAGCCGTTCAAAGCATCCTCGGTGACATGGCCACCCGGAGTGCGCAGGATCTTGGCTTCGCCGAGCATCAGCCCGAGCATCTCGAGCGGCTGCAGCCGCGAATCCATACAGGTCACGACCGCGACACCGGCGTGCGCATAGCCGTCGAAGTTGCGGGGAGCGGAGGTCGCGTAGCGACGATTGGCCTTCAGCAGATCATCGAACTCATCGGTCACGCCGATCACCCTATCGGCCAGCTACGGCGGGCCTCAGAGGGGTCTCGACAAGCTCGACCAACGGCTGGTGGTGTATCGCAATCAGCGGTGGGTTCGGGTCGAGACCGCGGCGATCGGCTGGCCGACGGAAACGCCGGAGCCGTCCCGGCGGGGGTCGATCGCGGGCAGGTCGACGGGGGCGCCGCTGGCTGCTGCGGCGACCGCGGGGGAGGGGCC